>DATDBK010000001.1:0-25572 GCA_036524935.1 Lysobacter sp.
ATTTCCCAACCGTGCAGGTTGGCGTCGTTCTGGTTGACCGGACGATTGACGTCGAACTCGTACAGCGGATCGTCGGCCTCGCCCACCAGGTCGTAGGTGTTCTCCATCTGCAGCGACTGCGCCGAACTGCCGTTGTAGGCCGCCAGGCCGCCGGTCTCAGGGTTGCGCAGCATCGCCAGCGCCGCGAACAGCGCGGTGTCGTTGGCCGAGCAGGCCTGGGAGACGTCGTTGCCTGCGGTGGTGACCTGGGCGGTACACGTCGGGCTCGTCAGGAAGGCCAGTGCCGCCTGCGCATCCGGGCCGGAGGTCGGATCGGTCAGCCCGTACAGCGGCTCACGCACCACCGAGGTACCGATGAAATTCTTCACGTCCTTGTTCCAGAACGTCACCGAAATGAAGCTGGCGTCGGCGAAGTACCACTCGATCGCAAGATCGAGGTTGTCCGATTCCAGCGGATCCAGCGCGGGGTTCTGCGCCTCGCCGTTGGCCCGCGCGGACGGGTTGACCAGGATCGAACCGGTGGGCTGGTTCGGCGTCGGGCCCGCGTAGAGATTGCCGTAAGGCGCGCGCGCGATGGTCTTGCTGAACGATGCGCGGCCCTTGATCTCATCGGTGAAGTCGACCGAGAAGTCCAGGTTCGGCAGGACGAAGTCGTAGCTGTGCGTCTCGCTGAAAGGCACCTGGTCATCCGAACGCAGGATCCGGAAGTCGTTGTTTGCCTGCCACTGGATGGCGCTGGGCAGGGCAACCTGCGAGGTCGAGGTCAGGTACGTCTTCTCGTAGCGCACGCCGATGCGGGTGTGGGTCGGCCAGCCGCCCAGCGTGCCATCCAGGTCGACCTGGGCGTACGCCGCGTCGGTGTCTTCCTTCACCCGGTTGTCGGCGGCCAGCTGGGGGTTGTAGCGGGTGGCCGCGCCGTAGAAGTCGCCCGCCCACAAAGCACCGTCCGTGGCATTGCCGCGCCATGCACCGCGGGCCGCGCCAGGAGCGCTGAAGTCGTCGAACATGCCGACGATGTCGATCGGACGGATCAGCTCGGCCAGGCCTGGCTCGTTGCCGGTGTTGGCCACGCCCCAGTCGCCCAGGGTCGAGTAGGCCTCGGTGGCCTGCCGGCGCGTCATCGTCGTTTCCGACGAATCGACGCCGAACTGGAAGCGGCCGTCGTCGAACACGTACTCGCCGTCGATGCGGCCCTGGGTGATCTCGGTTTCCTGGCGCTGGTAGTTGATGCGCAGCACCTGCGAACCGATCTGCTCAGACGGGAACACCGGGTTCACTGTGCCGTTGGTACCGGCGATGGCGTCGGCCGAGGTCGGGAACCACGTGAACGAACCGATCGGCAGTCCGCTGTTGAAGGAAAGCTCTTGGGCGAAGTTGCCGCCGCAGTAGGGACCGACGGTGCAGTTATTGGTGCCGGCAATACTGAAGAAGGTCGAGCCGCCGCCAGTGATCGGGTCGTTGGGCCGGCTCTCGGAAGTCGTGTTGTGGCCGTCGAAGGTCAGGCGGAAGCGGTCGGTGACGTCCCAGGCGGCATTGAAGCCCAGCGAGTCGAGCTTGTACTCCTGCTCCTGGCGCTGCTGTTCGTAACCGAAGTCCTTGGTACCGACGATGTCGCGGATGAAGGTTGGGGTGGCCACTGCCTGGCCGGTGTCGAACGTGAGATCGGTGAAGCTGTTGGCGCGCTGCAGCCAGATCGTCTGCTCGCCGCGGTTTTCGGTGATCTCGTTGGTCGAGTAGGTGTAGTCCAGGGTCAGCGTCACCGCGTCGGTCGGCGCGAACTGCAGCACGGCCTGGCCGTTGATGCGCTCACGCTCGAAGTCGGCGAACGCATAGCGCAAGTCGTTCGGCATGCCGTACAGCTGGCCGATGGCCGGTGCATTGGTCACCGTCGCGTCCGGGCGCAGGGCCGGATCGGTGCCGGTCCAGCGCTGCATGTTCCAGGCATTCTCGGTTGACTGCACCGAACCGCCGTGGCGCTTCTGGTAGCTCGCCGAGAGCCCGACGCCCCAGGTCTTGTCGTCGTTGGTGTAGCTGAAGATGCCGGACACTTCCGGCGTGACCTCGGAGTCGAACGGCTGCGATTCGTCGTACACGCCCTTGACGCCGGCGGTGGCAACGATGCCCTGGTGGTTGAACGGACGGTCGGTCTGGATGTCGATCGTCGCGCCGATGCCGCCGCTGGGCACGCTGGCCTGGCCGGTCTTGAAGACCTCGAGCGTGGTGATCGCTTCCGACGCCAGCTGCGCGAAGTTGAACGCGCGCGTACCGCCGTCGACACCGCCGATCGGCACCTGGCCAGGCGCGCCGAACGCATCCGCGCCGGGGATGGTGCGGCCATTCAACGTGACCATGTTGAACTGCGGGCCGAAGCCGCGGGCGGTGATCTGCGCGCCTTCGCCATCGCGGCGCTCGATCGAGATGCCGGTGATGCGCTGCAACGACTCGGCGAGGTTGGTGTCAGGGAACTTGCCGATGTCCTCGGAGCTGATCGCATCCACGACGCCGGCGGCATTGCGCTTGATCTCCATCGACTGATTGAGACTGTTGCGCATGCCGGTGACCGTGACCGTGTCGAGGGTCGTGGCCTGGTCCGAGCTTGTCTGCGAGGCCTGGGCCGTCGTGGCCTGGGCCGCTGTTGTCTGTGCGGTGGTGGTCTGGGCAGTGGTCGACGCTGCCGCGCTGGTGTCCTGCGCGTACGCCGGATTGATGACCAGCACGCCACCGACGAAGGTGAACATGGCGGTCGACTTGAACCGCTTCTTGAATTGCCTGGACAGTTGGCTCATTGCAAGGTCCTCCCGGCAGAAGGGGAACCGTCCAAGGACGCCCACAGAACGTGGTACCGATACCGACTCATATGGTCTTCCCCCTCAACTTCGATCGATGGATTCGTCACCCTCTTCAGGGCACCTGCAGGCACATGCCTGCTACTCCAGAACGCGCGTTCAACAAATGCAGCAATGCTGTTGCTTGGCTCTTCGATTCAAGTTCGTCAGGTCGGTGCGTTCCGGTGGACCTCCAGGCACCCGTCTACGGCGGGCAGAAGTGATAGCGCTATCATCTGAGCGCAGACTAAACATTAAGTTTCCATATATGTCACCGTGCAGTGCAGCAAAATTTGGCTATGAATTCGCCACACAGTGACTAACCCGCCGCCCGGATGTATGCAGTAGATGGTTTCATCGGCAACCAACCCCCGTTGGGCGCTCCATCGTTCCCCCACTTTCTGAGAGCGCTATCAGCCGCGTACGTCGCGCGGCGTCAGGACAGGCCACACCGACGGTATTCAAGCTGCAGGCAGCACGCCCTACTGTCCCGTCAGCCCGCCGCAGGCCCGCCCAGCAGCACGCCATACGACTGCAGGAATTCCACCGTGCCGTGGAATATCAGTCCACCGCCCATCGCCGAAACGAAGAACCCCACGATCCGGGTAGCGGCATCGACACCCTGTGGTCCGATCCTGCTCAGGATCCTCTTCGCGTAGACCAGTGACACGTACGTGCACAGCACCGCCGCCACGATTGCCGCGACCACCACTCCGAAGGACACCACCAGGTGATCGGACTTGCGTACCAGCGAGGTCAGGCCGATCACCGTGGCGATGACGCCCGGGCCGAACATGATCGGCATGGCCAACGGAATGAAGGAAACGTCGCCGCCACTGCCACCGCCACCGGACACCATGCTGTCCTTGCCCGGTGAGAACAGATCGAAGCCGATCCGCATCAGGATCACGCCGCCGACCACGCGCACCATGCTCAGCGGCACCCCGAACAGACGCAGCAGGACATTGCCGAATACCAGGAAGAACAGGCAGAGCATCAGCACGTTGAAGCATGCCTTGCGCGCGGTCGCACGCCTCTCATCGTCGCCTTTGCCGTCCATCAGGCTCAGGAACACCGGGATGGCCTCGAGCGGATTGATGATGGCCAGCAGCGTCGAGAACAGGCTGAAGAAGAGGGTGACATCGGCCATCAGTGCAAGCGGAACCCCGCCACCCCGTCTGGGACAAACGATCTGGAGTCTTGGCGCGCATCGATCACGGGAACGTGAGGGGAGCGCACCCGGGGATGTTTCGACGCTCGCTGGGTCGGCAAGCGTACCCATACCAATCAAGGTGTTACCGGTCACTTGCAAGGTAGAAGGTGATCGCGGGCCTGGCCCCGATTCCCACCCATCCATGGCCGGGATACATTTCCCTCCGCCCAGCACCCCCAGCAACAGCAACAGAAACGGCATCGGAGCGTTTTTTGACTGAGTACAGTTCGCCGGCACCGCCGCTGTTTGCTGTTGTTCCCGACGGTCTCTTCGGACCCCTCGCCTCCTCCAACCGGCTCCACTACTGGCAGCTGCTGTGCCAGTTGTTCGCCGAGTTCTTCGGTCCGGACGCGCCGATGCCGCCCAGCGTCGGCTTCCCGCGGCGTGAGATCACCTCGGCGATCGAGCGTTACCTGCTGACCGACGACCCCTGGGAAGACGACGGCGAAGCCCCGGACGCGCCACTGGCCATGCGCGCCAACGCGATCCATGAACGCTTCCGCGCCGCCGGCTGGTTGCGCCAGGAGCGCGTCGGCGCGCGCGAGATGGTGTCGATGACGCACGCCGTGGCGCAGCTTCTGGTTGCGCTGATGGATTTCGCCGAACGCGGCCCAGCCTTCTTCGGCGCCAAGGTTCGCTCGATCGAACTGCAGTTGCAGCAGGTCGTGGCGGGCAACGCCGGCGGCGACACACTGGACGAAGCGGCCGAACAGTCGCGGCAGTTGCTGTCCCATGTCTCGGCGATCAGCGTGCAGGTCCGCGACCTGATGCCGGAACTGATCAAGGCCGAGAGTACCGCCCAGTTCGCGCGCCAGTTGTTCGAGCGCTACGTCGGCGAACTGTTCGTCGGCGACTATGCCGAGCTGCACAACGCCGACCATCCGCTGGCCCGCCGCACGTCGATCCTGGGCATGGTCCGCGACATCGAGCAGTCGGAAGTCCGCGGCCAGCTCATCGCCTGGTACCAGGAGCGCGCCACTGGCGGCGATCGCGTCCGCGCCGAGCAACGTCTTCAGCGGAGCCTGCGGCGCCTGTACGAAATCGACCGCATCGACGAATACCTGGCCCGGCTCGATGACGACATCCGCCAGGCCAACCGCCGCGCGCTGGCCTTCCTCGATTACCGCCTGCGCGCACCGGACAAACTCGACGTGCTGTTGCGCCGCGCGTGCCGCGGCGTCCTCGAGGCACCGGAGGAGGCGTTGCGCCTGCCGGTCGCGCCCGGACCGCTGATGGACGAGCAGCGCCTGCGCGCGCCGCAGCAACGCCAGAAGCCCATCCCGCGCACCGCCAACAGCAGTCGCGAACCCACGCCGGAGCAGCTGGCGCGGCTGAACCTGCTGCGGCAGATGACGCGTGCGCGCCTGGTCAAGCCCGAGGACCTGGTGCGCTATGTCGACCGCCATCTCGACACGACCGACCGCATCGACTCGGAGGCCATGGAGATCGCCAGCATCGAGGATTTCCGCGCCTACCAGACCCTGATAACGCTCGCGCTTCGCAGCCGCCGCCAGGGTGGCCTGCGTCGCGACGACCCGATCCACCGGATGTTGCGCGGCTTCCGCATCCAGCTATGCGAGGGCGAGCACACCGCCAACGCCTTCCTGGAGTCACCCCGCTTCGTCCTGCACCGCACGAGGAACGCCGCATGAAACGCTCATGGGCCACGTTGAGCCAGCTCTCCGGCGGCATGTACACCACCCAGGACTTCGAACGGGCGGCTTACCGCCTGGTCACCGAACAGGTGCTCTACAGCGCCGACCGCAAGTCGCGCAACGCCTACCACCTGGTCGAAACGTACCTGGGCGACTTCGCCGCCGCGTTGGACCCGCTGGGAATCCGGCTGGAACGCAATGCGCACTTCCGCTACGTCACCGCCCTGCCCGCCCACGGCGAAGGCACCGCGGTGAGCCTGGACGAGACGCTGCTGATCCTGGTGCTGCGCCAGCGCTATGACGAAGCCATGCGCCAGGGCCAGGTCGAGGACCACGGCGATGTGCTGGTCGAACTGCCGGAACTGCAGGAGGCCTACCAGTCACTGACCGGCCGCGAGCTGCCCGAAACCGGTGCGCTGCGCAGCCAGCTGCGCGCGCTCAAGCGCTGGTCGGTGACGCGCACCATCGAATGCGAGCCTGGAGATCCGCAGCCGTTCCGCATCCTGGTGCGGCCGGCCATCGTCGAGATCGTCGGTGCGCAATGGCTGCAGCGCCTGGACCAGCACAATCAGGACGACGGCGGCACTGCCGACGCGGATCGCACTACCATGGACAGCGCCACCATGGACGGCATCATGGAGGCCGAAGATGTATCAGCTTAAGCGCGTCCACCTGGTCCAGTTCTTCCTGTTCCAGGCGCAGTCCATCGAGCTCGACCTGAGCACGGCGATCATCGCGCCCAACGGCGCCGGCAAGAGCGCGCTGCTCGATGCGCTGCAGATCGTCATGCTCGGTGGCGACCGCAACCAGATCCGCTTCAATGCCCAGGCCGGTGGCAGCCACCGCGCCCGCACCATCCGCGATTACTGCCTGGGCGTGTACCGATCCGGCGACGACGGACGCGATCGCGACACCGCCACCACTTACCTGAGCCTGGTCTTCGAGGACCAGGACAGTGGCGAAACCCTGACCGCGGGCATCGCCCTGGCGGCGTCCGTGGCAGAGCCCGAGCATCGCGTCAACGGCCTGTACCTGCTGCCGCGCGTGGCGTTGTCGCTCGAAGACCATCTGGAAACGGTCAAGGGCGAGCAGCTCCCACAGGAATGGGCGCGCTTCCGCGAACTCATCGCGCAGCGTTGCAAGGCCGCCGGCAGCAAGGCCGAGCTGCACAGCAGCAGCGACCGGTTCGTGAAGGACCTGCTGTTCCGCCTGCGCCCGGGCCCGTCCTCGCAGCTCGACGCCACCGCGTACCGCAAGGCGTTCCAGAATGCCCTCAACCTGCAGCGGGTCAGTGATGTCGATCTGTTCGTGCGCACCCTGGTGGCCGAGGAGCGTCCGACCGAGATCGGCAAGTTCCGCGCTTTGCTCGACGGGTTCCGGCTGATCAAGGAGAAGATCGAGCAGGTCGCACGCCGCATCGACGAGGCTGAACTGGTCGAGCAGCAGTACCGGAAAGTCGCCCATCAGGCGACGCGTGCCGCGTCGTACCGCGCCCTCGGTGCCGAGTACCAGCGCGACCTCCATTCCGAACGGGTCGATGGCGCCGAACTGGCGCTGGCCGCGTCGCAGGACGCGCTGCGAAACAAACGTCTGGCATTGGCCCAGGCCCGCAGCGACCGCGAGAACGCGCGACTTGCCGCCGACGAGGCCAACAAGCGCTTGCAAGGCACCCGTGGCTATCACGAGCAGGCGTCGTTCGAGCAGTTGACCGCGCCCTACCAGGAGGAACTGGCGCGCCTGAAGAAGGAACTCATGCGCAGCGCCGGCTTCGTGCGCGATCAGCTGCAGGCCGCAGGCAAGCTTGGCCTGCCCGGCGTCGATGCGCACCTGCTCGAGGGCGCACTCGCACCATGGCGGTCGCTGTATGACCAGCTGGCCGCACTGATGGCCGATGCCGACATCCAGGTGTCGCCGGAAGCCCTCCACGATGAGCTGCGCGTGGCCATCGAACACGCCGCGCCGATCATTGCAGCGGTCACGGCCTATGAGCGCGAAAGGCACAACGCACTCGACCAGGCGCGGCAGAGCGCCCTGACCGCGCGCCAGAACCTGGCGCGGCTCAACGCCGGCCAATCCGAACTCCGCCCTGACGTGGCCCGCCTGATGAGCTACCTCGCCGATGCCGGCGTGGAAGCGCGGCCGGTCTGCGACCTGGTGCAGGTGACCGACCCGGCCTGGCAACGCGCGATCGAAGGCTACCTGCGCACCCACGTCGAAGCCCTGCTGATCGCGCCCGAGCACGAAGAACAGGCGGTGCGCCTGTACCGATCGCTGCAGGGTGCGCGGTCGGTCTACGGGGTCAAGCTGGCGCTGTGCAGCCACGCACGACAGTCACGCGGCGATGCCTCGCCGGCGGCTGGCCAGGTCGCGGCCCTGCTGGGCGGTGACAGCAGCGACGCGCTGGGCTACCTGCGCCGGCAACTGGGCGACCTGCGCTGCGTCGCCACCGAAGCCGAAGTCGTGCGCAGCCGCCACGGCCTGAGCCAGGACGGCCTGGTCGCCAAGGGCGGTGGCGTCGAACGCCTGCGCCTCCCGGCCGCGAGCGAGCTCAAGATCGGTGCCTCCGGCAGCCGCGAGCGACAGAAGTTGCTGCGCGACGAGCTGGATACCGCCGAACGCCGCATCGCGGAGCTGGAAGGACAATGGCGCCCGGTGCACGCCAGCGCCACCGGCCTGGCCCGCATCGGTAGCGCCGATGACATGGCACGCGACGCGCACGAACTGCTGCTCAAGCACCGCCAGGCGGCGGCGCGTTACCGCGCCTTGAAGGACAACCAGGACGCGGCTAGCGATCCCGACCTGATCCGCGTCAGCGAACAGGCGCACGAAGCCGAGCGCCGTCGCGAAGCGCTGGAGGGCCTGGTCGAACGCCTCGTCGGCGAGGAAGCCGTCGCCACCGGCAAATGCGCCGAGGCTGAAACGGCATTGCAGGCATTGCGCGAGCAGAGCGACGCGATCGCCCGTCGTGCCAGCGAGGCGTTCTCCCACGCCGACGTCGATGCCAACCTGGTCGAACACCAGCGCGAGGAGCTCGACGAAAAGATCGCCGAACTGCCGGAACGGCTGCAGCGCTGCCAGTCGCGCGCCGACGAGAGCGATCGCATCCTCACCGGTCTGCTGCCCGAGGCCTGGCGCGGCCTGGCCCAGTACGGCAAGGACCACGGGCTGATGCTCGACCTCGAGCCGGGCCACTGGCGCCAGGCCAACGCGCTGCTGAGCAAGGAAATCGACCACCTCAAGGGCACCGAACTGGTCCAGCACCAGGCGGCTGCCGACGAGGCCTACACGACGGCGGTCGAGACCTTCCGTTCCAACGTCGCGTCGGCGCTGTACGACAACTTCACCCGCCTGCGCCACCAGATCAACACGCTCAACCGCACCCTGCAGCGCAGCCCCGCGTTCTCCAACAACGAGCGTTACCAGTTCAAATACGACGTAGCGCCCGAGTTCAAGGACCTGCACCGCTTCATCAACAAGGCGGCCGACGTCGGCCAGACGGACACTCTGTTTGGCAGTGCCGGCGAAGTACCGGCGGCATTCCGCGACATCATCGAGGACAAGGTCGGCGGCAAGGCTGCAACGATGGCCTCGCCGCTCGACGACTACCGCCGGTTCTTCAGCTTCGAAGTCGTCATCAAGCAGGACGAGACCATCATCGGCACGCTCAGCGAACGCATGCGGTCCGGCTCCGGCGGCGAGCACCGGGCCCCGCTGTACGTCATTGCCGGCGCCGCGCTGGCCGCCGCCTATGGCAAGGCGGAAGGACAGCAGGGTGGACTGGGCGTGATCATGCTCGACGAGTTCGGCGACAAGATCGACGCGCAGAACGCCCGCGCAACGACCAACTACCTGCGCTCGCTGGGACTGCAGCTGATCGTCGCCGCGCCCGATACGGCGCAGGGGACGCTCAGTGGTGTTCTCGACAGCTACATCGAGTTGTTCCGCGATGGCCCGCTGCTGCAGCTCGAACGCGTCGTGGTGCACGGTCGCGGTCGTGAGCTGCTCGAAAGCGACCAGTTCCAGCTGCACCCGCAGCTGCTGGAGTCGGAGATCCGCCGTTTGACCTTGGAACAGGAGCCGACGTAACTGATTCGGCAACAAGGCGCGCAGTTCGCCGGCGCCTGCACTATCGTCGGCCAGAAAGCGCAAATTTGACCTTTCCATACGAGGAAATGTCTTATTCTTGCAGCCGCTCCCACAGCCATCCGAGGCGAACATGCGCATCGTCTTGGCCGACGACCATCCGATCATTCGCAAGGGTGTTCGCACCCTGCTGGAGCGCGACCACGGTTTGAAGGTGGTCGCTGAAGCCGCCTCGGCAGACGAGTTGCACGGCGTGCTCGACGCCGCCCCTTGCGATCTGCTCATCACCGACTTCAACATGCCCGGCGGCCGCATGTCCGACGGCCTCAGCCTGCTGGGCATGCTCCATCGGAAGTGGCCTGCCCTGCCCGTCATCGTGCTGACGATCGTCAGCAATCCCGACGTGCTCCGCTCGATCATGGCCACGGGCGCGCGGGGACTCGTCAACAAGAGCGAGGCGCTCGGCGAATTGCCCCTGGCGGTCCAGGCCGTGGCACAGGGACGCAACTATGTCGGTCCTGCCATGGAGCTGGTGCTGCAGGCAACCGAAGCGACGAACGAACAGGCCGTGCTGTCGATCCGCGAAGCCGAGGTGTTTCGGCTGTTTGCATCCGGGCTGACCGTGTCGCAGATCGCCAAGCAGCTCAACCGCAGCGTCAAGACGGTGAGCCGGCAAAAGGTCGAGGCAATGGCGAAGCTCGAGATCGAGAACGACATCGACCTGTACACCTACGCGCGCAGCAACGGCCTGCTCTGACTGTCATGCAGTTGTCGTTCAGCCTGCCGTGACGCCATCGCGACAATACCGAACAGCCAACCATCCGCAGGCGCCATCAGCACGCTCTGAAGCGCGTCAGTCTTTACGCGATTGCCTTCTCACTTTCACGCCACAGGAATCGCGCCCGTGCGACGTTGTGTATCAACATTGCAAAAGGAGCACGAAACATGAAAGTGGGACAGATCATGACCACGGACGTTTTCCTGACCGATCCGACCAAGAGCATCCGCGAGGCCGCAGAGACGATGAAGCGGATGGACATCGGCAGCCTGCCCGTTGGCGATGGCGACCGGATCGTGGGAATCGTCACCGATCGCGACATCACCGTGCGCGCGGTTGCCAACGGCCTCGGTGCCGAGACCCTCGTGCGCGACGTGATGAGCGAGGCGATCCACTACTGCTACGACGATGACGACATCGACGATGTCGCACGCAACATGGCCGACCTGCAAATCCGCCGGCTGCCGGTGATCAACCGCCAACGCCAGCTCGTCGGGTTCGTGTCACTGGCCGACTTTGCCTACAGCGGCGACGAGGAATCGTCTGACGAACTGCTCAAGGGCGTCGCCAAGCCACATTGATCGCGGGGTCAACCGCGACGACGCATGCGGCGGCCGAAGCCGCCGCATGCCCCGACCCCAATAGCGTAGCCAGCTTCACGACGGCGCGATCACGCCGCAGCATCCAGTCCATAGGACTGCGGCTGCCTGGCCGCCGGTTTTCCCGCCTGCTGCTCCACCAGCCTGGACCAGGCGGCGCGAGCCACCGGCAGCGCCTCGTACCAGTCGAGGCGCGAGGCGCCGCGGACGCGGAGGTAGCTCTGCTCCAGCTCGTCCAGGCAGTCATCGAAGGACTGTCCGCGCAGGTAGGTGCTCAGTCCCAGCTTCACCGCGGGAAGGTAGTCGTCGCCGCGGAATGTCACGACGTACTGACGGTAGTGCCGGATCCACGAGGCGATCTCACGTTCGATATCGACTACTTCGACGACGGTGGAGCGCGTGCCATAGAAAAGATTGGTGTTCATCTTGATTCCTGGTTCTCATGGGTGATGCGCGTGCCAGCGAAATGCGCCGACAGCGGGAAACACCACGCAACTACCGTGCCAGTGAAACGGGTGCCCGGACGCGGCCTTGAGGCGCCTACGGCCGGCTCGCCGCGACGATCGGCGTGCAATATCCGACGATTGCCGGAAACAATTTCATGACTGGGCCCGAATCGCCTTCAAACCGCGTTCACTCCGGCAGGCATAGGCTTCGGTCCTGCCTGCCGGGAGCACGCCATGCCCGCATCCCTGCTAATCGTCGACGACGACCGCGACTTCACTGCATCCGCCGCCGACTTCGCCCGGTTGCGCGGATTCGAGCCCTACATCGCCCATTCACTGGAACAGTCGCGCCAGTTCAGCAATCTTCCGGCGGTAGACCTGCTGCTGCTCGACCTGCAGCTTCCGGATGGCAACGGGCTGGACCTGCTGGACGATCCGTCGATGCCCGAGCACGGCCGGGCGATCATCGTCACCGGCCAACCCTCGGTGGAATCGGCGATCCAGGCGGTGTCGAGGCCGGTCGTCGACTATCTGCTCAAGCCGCTGTGCCCGATCCAGTTCGACACACTGCTGCTGCAGGCCGCTGCCGGCCGCGGCAACGCGCCAGCGGATCATGTCCGCCACGGGATGATCGGTCGCTGCGAGGCCATGTGCCGCGTCCACGACGACATCGACAACGTGGCCGCATCCGATGCGACGGTGTTGATCACCGGCGCCAGCGGCACCGGCAAGGAACTGGTGGCGCGGGCGATCCATGCGTCCAGCGGCCGCACCGGTCCCTTCGTTGCAGTCAATGCAGGCGCGATCTCTCCGGAGTTGCTGGCCAGCCACCTGTTCGGCCACGAGCGCGGCAGCTTCACCGGTGCCAGCCACCGGCACGAAGGCTACTTCGAGCAGGCGCGCGGCGGCACGCTGTTCCTCGATGAGATTGCCGAAATGCCGCTGCCGTTGCAGGTATACCTGCTGCGCGTTCTCGAGACCGGGACGGTCACCCGCGTCGGCGGAACGGAAGCGATCCCGACCGACGTGCGCGTGGTCGCCGCCACCAATCGCGACCCGCACGCCGCGCTCGAGAGCGGCTCGTTACGCGAAGACCTGTTCTATCGCATCGCCGACTACCAGATCGCGATGCCGGCCCTGCGCGAGCGCGGCCATGACGTGATGCTCCTGGCCCAGTATTTCCTCGACTGCCTCAACGTCCGCCATGGCACCAGCAAGCAGTTCGCCGACGGCAGCGACCGCGTCCTCGGCCGGCACACCTGGCCGGGCAACGTCCGCGAACTGCGCAGCAGCATCCAGCGATCGTACCTGTCCAGCGACGGACCGCTGGTGCGCATACGCCCGCTGCAGAATCGCGCGAGCGTCGTGCCGATGGGGGCCAACACGGTCGGATTCAGCGTCGGCATGAGCTACACGGAGGTCGAACGGGAGATGCTGATCAGGACCTTGACGCACTTCGACAACGACCGCACCCGCACCGCCCAGGCACTGGGTGTCAGCGTGCGCACGATCCACAACCAGCTCGCGCGCATGCGCGACGGATCGGACCGCCCACTGTGAACACCTCCCCTTCGATGGACGAGGACGTCCGTCGCTGGCGCCACAGCCTGCGCAACGAACTCAACGTGATCACCATCGCGACCTCGACCGCGGTGAGCCTCATCCAGCACGGCGAAAGCATCGACCGGGTCCGTGAGCATCTGGAGCGTGCCGAGGCCGCGTGCCGTCGCTGCCACGCCCTGGTCAAGGAATGGCCGGACGGCGGCTGAGCATGCCCTGGCCGTATCTCGCCGCCCTGCTGGGCGACCTGGTCGTGGCGGTGCTGCTCGGCGCGCTGGCATCGCTGGCGTACGGGCTGCCCTCCGACCAGTTGCCGATGACCTTCGGCTATGCCGCGGTGCTGCTTGCAGCGGCGACCCTCGGCTGGCGATGCGGACTGTTGACGGTGGTGACCGTCGTCACTGCGGTGCTGATGCGCGGAACGCTCCCGCCAGGGCCGATCGACATGGCCGCGTTTGCCGCGGTTGCCGCCATCATCGCCTGGCTCGCCGCCGAGGCGCGGGCCAGCCGCAGGCCGGTCGACGTGCTCAAGCGCTTCCAGGCCGACCGCGACCAGCGTGCCCTGCTCGACCATCTGCCGAAGATGGTCTGGGTCGCCGAACCCGACGGCACGATGCGTTACCACAACCGTTACTGGTACGAGTACACCGGACTCAGCGGCGACGAAGGCTGGGAGGCCATCGTTCATCCCGACGACATGCAGGCCGGCATGGAAGCGTGGCGGGACTCGATGGCGACCGCGCAGGCGCTCAACCTGGAGATGCGCTTCCGTCGCGCCGACGGCACGTACCGCTGGCATCTGGTCAAGGGCGTGCCGATCATCGGCACCGATGGCAAGGTGCATTGCTGGTACGGCGCGAGCACCGACATCGAGGACCAGAAGCGCGCCATGGAGACGCTGGCGCTCGCCAACCAGCGCATCAGCCGCTTCCTGGCCGTGCTCAGCCACGAGCTGCGCAACCCGCTGGCCGGTGTGACCAGCGCATCGGAGCTGCTGCACCGCCACGATACCAGCGCGTCACAGCGGCAACAGGCCCTGGCCACGCTGAATCGCCAGAGCCAGCACCTGCGACGCATGGTCGACGACCTGCTCGACATCTCGCGTGTCACCCAGGGCAAGGTCGAACTGCGTCGCAGCCTGGTCGAGATCGGTGAACTGATGGATGAGGTTCATCGCGACAACCTGCCCGTCGCGAAGCAGCATGGCGTGGTGCTGGTGCCACCGTCCCACGTCGGCCAGTGCCATGTCCGCGGCGACCACGCCCGGCTCCGGCAGGTGCTCGACAACCTGGTGTCCAACGCCATCAAGGCATGCGAACCTGGCCAGCGTGTCTTCATGTCGGTGGTCGAGCATGACGGCGAATCGACCATCACCGTCAGTGACGAAGGCCAGGGACTGGACCAGGACTTCGTTGCCCGCATGTTCGACCCGTTCGTGCAGTCGCCGACATGGCAATCGCGTGGGCTTGGCCTTGGGCTGAGCATCGTCAAGCACATCGCCGAACTGCACGCCGGCCAGGTGAGCGTGCACAGTGACGGCCCGGGTCGCGGCGCGTCGTTCACCCTGAAGCTGCCTTGCGAGGACGCCAGCAGCGCATGCGGATGCGACGACGGACCGGTGCGGATCGCACCGGCGATCGAGGCCGACCTGGTGCACGCCCGCGTGCTGATCGTCGAAGACGAACTCCAGAACGCCGAAGCACTGCAGACGCTGCTCGAACTCGAAGGCCACCGGGTCAGCATCGCCACCGATGGCGAAGCAGCCTTGCAGTCGGTGCGCGAACACAGGTTCGACGTTGTCCTTTGCGATCTCGAGCTGAAGGAAGGACTTTCCGGCTACGACGTGGCACGACTGCTGCGGGCAACGGGCGAAGCGCCCCACCTCATCGCCTACAGCGGTTACGGCCAGCAGAGCGACCGCGATCGCACGCGCCTGGCCGGGTTCCAGCAGCATCTCGTCAAGCCCGCGTCGATCGGCGAGATCCTCGCCGCAATCAATGAAGGCTTGCGGGCAGACCGGAGCACGCGTGCCCGCGACCCGACCCTCACTTGAAGCCGGAACTGAGCGGCAGACGCTGGGCGCGGTCGCGTGCATGCCGCAGCCGCGTTAAACTGCCGGCATGTCGCCGCGTGCCGTCCTGATCCACCTATTGCTGTGCATCAGCCTGGTTCTGAATGGATCGGCCTACGCGGTCGCGTCCACGCAGATGCACCGGATGCACGCGGCAGCGGCGACCGCAATGGCCACCACCGCACTGCCGTGCCACGACACCCACGGCAGCCAACACGCCGGCATGCATGCATCAGCGGACACCGCATCGACTGCATCCGCCTGCCATGACAGTGAAGATGGACGTTCCGCCCCCGACTGCTGCAAGTCGACCCAGTGCAGCTGTGACTGCCTGCAACATGCCACGGCCACGCTTGCCGGCATATCGACACTGCCTGCCGTGATCGCGGGGGCGTCGGTGGTGCGCGCGATGAGCCCGGACCACGCCGCTCCCACGCTGGCAAGCCCGATTCGACCTCCGATCGTCTGAGTGCCAGGCACCACCGGTGCCGCGCCCATGGATCCGATGCCGCAGTCGCTGCCGCCCTGCCCCGCAGGCGCGGAGCGATGCTGGCATCGATGCCCCCGCACTCGATCGCATTGCACGGAGTACTCCTGATGTCGTTTTCTGATCCCTCAGCCCCGGATTCGGTGCCGAGCCAGTCCCGCCGACGCTTTGTCACCGGCTTGTCGGCCGGTGGCGTCGCCGCCGGTTGCGGCCTGTGGCGCCAACCGGCAATGGCGGCCGCGGGCGTTGCTGCCGCTCCGCAGACGCTGACCGGCACCGCATTCGACCTGTCGATCGGCAGCTCGCCGGTCAACTTCACTGGCCGCACGCGGCCCGCGGTCACCGTCAACGGCTCGCTGCCGGCGCCGATCCTGCGCTGGCGCGAGGGCGACACGGTGACGCTACGCGTGGCCAATCGCCTCGACGTTCCCAGCTCCGTGCATTGGCACGGCATCCTGCTGCCGGCCAACATGGACGGCGTGCCCGGCCTCAGCTTCGACGGCATCCATCCGGGCGAGAGCTTTGTCTATCGCTTCGACATCCGCCAGTCTGGCACGTACTGGTACCACAGCCATTCGCTCTTCCAGGAACAGGCGGGCCTGTACGGCGCGATCGTGATCGACCCGCGCGAACCGGCGCCTTACCAGCACGATCGCGAGCACGTTGTGCTGCTCTCCGACTGGACCGACAAGGACCCGGCAGCGCTGTTCCGTCGCCTGAAGAAGATGTCGGACTACGACAACCGCAGCAAGCGCACGGTCGGCGACTTCTTCCGCGACAGCGAGCGTGACGGCCTGTCGGCAACCTTGCGCAACCGCGGCGAGTGGGGCCGGATGCGAATGACGCCGACCGACCTGTCCGACGTAAACGCCAATACCTACACCTACCTGCTCAACGGCCAGGCACCGGCCGGCAACTGGACCGGCTTGTTCCGCAGCGGCGAGAAGGTGCTGTTGCGTTTCATCAACGGCTCGGCGATGAGCTACTTCGACGTGCGCATCCCCGGCTTGAAAATGACCGTGGTTGCAGCCGACGGCCAGTACATCCATCCGGTCACCGTCGACGAGTTCCGCATCGCGGTTGCCGAAACGTTCGATGTCATCGTAGAACCCGCCGGCCAGGACGCCTACGCCATCTTTGCCCAGGACATGGGCCGCACCGGTTACGCGCGCGGCACGCTGGCCGTGCGCCACGGACTGGAAGCACCGCTTCCCGCGCTCGACCCGCGTCCGCTGTTGACCATGGCCGACATGGGCCACGGCGGCCATGGAGGCCATGGCAAACCCATGGAAGGTGGCTGCGGCGCGAGCATGGGCCACGACATGAGCCAGGGAATGGGCGCGGGCATGGGTCACGACATGGCCGGCATGGACCACTCCGCCGGCGGCATGCAGGCGCATCCGGCGAGCGAGGCGGACAATCCGCTGATCGACATGCAGACGATGTCGCCGACCGCGAAGCTTGACGATCCGGGCATCGGCCTGCGCGACAACGGCCGCACCGTGCTCACCTATGGCGCGATGCGAAGCCTGTTCGACGACCCCGATGGCCGCGACCCCAGCCGCACGCTGGAACTGCACTTGACCGGGCACATGGAGAAGTTCGCCTGGTCGTTCGATGGGCAGAAATTCATGGATGCCGAACCGCTGCGGCTGAACTACGGCGAACGCATGCGGATCGTGCTGGTCAACGACACCATGATGACCCACCCGATCCATCTGCATGGCATGTGGAGCGACGTCGAGGACGAACGCGGCGAGTTCCACCTGCGCAAGCACACCGTCGACATGCCGCCCGGCACGAAGCGCAGCTATCGCGTCCGCGCCGATGCCCTCGGCCGCTGGGCGTACCACTGCCATCTGCTGTACCACATGGAAGCGGGGATGATGCGCGAAGTGCGGGTGGAGGAATGAGCATGCGTCCCTCATTCCCCCAATCGCTGCTCGCGCTCGCACTCGTGTTGCCGATGGCGGCGCCGGCCGCGGCGCAGGATCATTCGCAACATGCCCAGGGCGCGGCGAAAACTGATGATGTGAAGCCCGACCATTCCGGCCACGACGGGCATCCACCCGCCGCTGCGGCGAAGCAACCCGTGCACGACCACGCCGCAATGGGCCACGCCACCGCCACACAGAACGATGTTCCGGTCGAGCCCATCGCACCCGTGACCGACGCCGATCGTGCCGCCGCATTCCCCGAGCTGGGCCACGCAATGCAGCACGGTGCCCAGGTCAACCATTACCTGCTGATCGACCGCCTTGAAGCTGTGGATCTTGACGACGGCAGCGGCCAGGCCTGGGAGCTTCAGGGCTGGATTGGCGGTGATACCGATCGCTTTTGGCTTCGCAGCGAGGGCGAACGCGCCCGCGGCCACACCGAGTCGGCCGACGTCGAATTTCTGTACGGCCACAGCGTATCGCCGTGGTGGGATGTCGTGGCGGGCATCAAGCACGACTTCAAGCCCGGTGATTCGCAGACCTGGGGCGCGTTCGGCTTCCAGGGCATGTCGCCCTACAAGTTCGAGATCGAAGCCACCGCCTACCTTGGCGAGGATGGCCGTAGCGCCGCCAGCTTCGAAGCCGAGTACGACGTGCTGCTGACCAACCGCCTGATCCTGCAGCCGCTGCTGGAGGCGGAGTTGCATGGAAAGGACGATGCCAGTCGCGCGGTCGGATCCGGGCTGAGCACGATCGAGGCCGGCCTGCGCCTGCGTTACGAGTTCACCCGGCAGTTCGCGCCCTACGTCGGAGTGAGCCACGAACGCGCGTTCGGCGATACCGCGGACTATCGCCGTGACGACGGCGAGGACACACAGGACACGCGCTTCGTTGCGGGCGTCCGCCTCTGGTTCTGAGGTGGCCGGAAATCGATGGCCGGGCGAGGTTGCCCGGCTGGCGGGCGGTCCCGGAGACCTCTGATCTTTTAGATTATGTTCATAATCTATCAGCTATGCTCTCCGCCATAGCCCCCGATCCGCACCAGCCCCCGCCATGAACGCTGTCAGCACCGTGTCCGTCGCACGAAGCGAGCCCGCCGCTCCGGGCGCCGGGCTCGCCCTGCTGACCGCCCTGTCCGGGTCGTTCATCGCCACCATGACGGCCCAGTTCGCCGGCACGAATATCGCCGACATCCAGGGCGGTGTCGGCGCATCGGCCGACGAGGCGTCGTGGATCGCCACGGTCTACACGATGACCAGCTTCGTCGGGATCATCGTCTCCGGGCCGTTGGCCAGGACGTTCGGTCTGCGCCGTTACTTCGTGGCCAGTGCGATCGTCTTCGCCGCCTGCGCATGGCTGTGCACGATGGCCACCGGCGCCCCTTCCATCGCGGCGCTGCGCGGCATCCAGGGCGTGGTCGCCGGCGGCTTCGGTCCGATGGCGTTCCTGGTCGTCTTCATGATGTTCAAGGGGCCACGGCTGCCATTCGCGCTTGCCCTGCTCGCCTTTGTGCTGCTTGTTTCCGTCACCTGCGGCCCGGTGCTGTCGGCCATGGCCGAAGCCCTGATTGGCTGGCGTGGGCTGTTCCTCACGCAGTTCTGGCTCGGCAGCCTCCTGGTCGTGGCAGGCCTGTCCTGGCTGCCCCGCGGCGCCGTGAACTGGAGTGGCCTGAAGACCGACTGGGGCGCGATCGCCCTGCTGGCGACCGGACTTGCCAGCCTGGCGCTGGTATTGAGCCAGGGCACCCGTCGCTTCTGGCTCGACAACGACACCGTCGCATGGGCACTCGCGCTGGGCGTGGGCGCCTGGGCGGGCTTTGCCTTCGTCAACCGCTACTCGCCGCTGCCGATCCTCAACCCAGCCAAGTTGCTGGACCGGCGCTTCGGCATTCCCATCCTTCTCAACCTGCTGTTCCGCGCCAGTTTCGCCGTCACCGTCTATCTGGTTCCGCAGCAGCTTGCGTTGGCGCAGGGATATCGACCACTGCAGACGTCGACCGCCCTGCTGTGGTGCCTGCTGCCGCAGATCGCTGCGTTTCCGCTGGTGTGGCACGCGCTGCACCGCGTCGATGGTCGCGTGCCAATGATGTTCGGACTGCTCCTGTGCGCGCTGGGAACCGCCCTGGCCGCCTTCGCCAGCAACCAGGCAGGGGGCGAACAGTTGCACCTGACCCTGGTCCTCTTCGGTGTCGGCCAGATGTTCTTCCTGGTCCCCACCTTGCTGATTGGCGCGGGATCGCTCAGGCCCGAGGACCTGCCGACCGCTTCGATTGCCTTCAACGTGACCACGCTGGGCGGCACGACGCTTGGCACCGGCCTGGTTTCCAACTTCGTCACCGAGCGCGAGAAGTTCCATTCGAACGTGCTCACCGAACACGTGTCCTGGCTCGATCCGTGGGCATCCGATCGCGTGGCATCGCTCGTCGCCGCACTCGCAGGCCGCGTCAGCGACGAGACCGCCTCGGCCGCGCGGGCCATCGCCCTCGTCGCAGGCAACGTCCGCCGCGAGGCCTGGCTCCTCGCGATCAACGACGGCTACGCGATCGTCGCCGTCGCGATTGCGGTGGCCGCACTGGGATCGCTCGTGATCGGTCGCACTCCTCCCCTTCCCCGCCTGGGCACCGCCCAGGGAGCCGCACCATGAAACTCCGAACCGCTACCCTCATCGGCGTGCTTATCGCCGGAACCGCGACCGCCGTAACCGCGACCATCGTGCTGCCGGGGGGGGTCGTGCAGGGCCTGGACAGTCATTACACCGACAACGCCTACGTCCGCGGCGACATCACCCAGATCAGCCCGAAGATCTCCGGTTACGTCACCGAGGTGGCTGTCCGCGACAACCAGGCCGTCCATGCCGGCGACGTGTTGTTCCGGATCGACGACCGCGATTTCCAGGCGCGGCTGGCGCAGGCCAATGCCGCGCTCGCGGCGCGCAAGGCGGCCGTTGGCAATCTAGATGCCCAACTGGGACTGCAGAGCTCGCTTATCCGTCAGGCCGAAGCCGGGGTACAGCAGGCGCAGGCCGAGTCCGAGCGCGCCCGGCGCGATGCCACGCGCGCACGCCAGCTGGTTGGCCAGCAGCTGATCTCGACCTCGCAACTGGACCAGACCGTGTCGACCGAACAGGTCACGCTGGCACGCGTGGCCGAAGCCCAGGGCAATCTCGCTGCAACCCGGCAACGGATCGCCGTGCTCGAGAGCCAGCGCCCGCAACTGCTCGCCGACATCGGCGCCGCCGAGGCCACGGTATCGCTGGCCGCGCTGGACGTCGAAAGCACCGTGGTGCGCGCGCCCGTCCAGGGTCGCGTCAGCGAGCGCATCGCCCGGGTCGGCCAGTACGTCAAATCCGGCACGCAGCTGATCGCCCTGGTTCCGAACGAACTGTGGGTGGTCGCCAACTTCAAGGAAACACAACTCGATGGCATGCGCGCCGGTGACGCGGTCGACGTCGTCATCGATGCCGTGCCCGGTAACCGGTTCCAGGGGCGCCTGGAAAGCCTGGCGCCGGCCAGCGGTGCGCAATTCGCGCTGTTGCCGCCCGACAATGCGACCGGCAACTTCACCCGCATCGTGCAGCGCATCCCGGTCAGGATCGCGCTACCCGATCAACCCGGCCTGGTCAGCTTGCGACCGGGCATGTCGGCCACGGTGCGCGTGCGCGACGCCAGACCTGATTCGATCTGAAGCGACAATCCACCCGTTGCGGCAAGTACCCACAGGACCCGGACCGATGAGAGTCTCAAACGAAGCGGCACAGCAGAGCAGGCAGCGGATCGTGGAAGTCTCCGCCAGGCTATTTCGCGAGCGTGGCGTCGATGGCGTCGGCGTGGTCGAGCTGATGAAGGCGGCGGGCTTCACCCAGGGCGGCTTCTACAAGCATTTCGAATCCAAGGAAGCGCTGGCCGCCGAAGCCTGCACGCTGGCGTTTGAGGACCTGCAGCAGCGCCGCTGGTCGCGGTTGCTCGTGGACGACAACGACGGCAAGACACCGTTGCAGCGCTTCATCGAGGCATATCTGTCGACGCGTCATCGCGACAACCCCGGCGATGGTTGCCCGATGCCGTCGCTGGGTGCGGATTGCGCGCGCCATGATCCAGCGATGCGCGGCGCCTTCACCGAAGGTCTGACATCTCTTGTCGACCTGCTCGCCGCCTCGGTGCCCGGTCGCACCGCCAAAGCGCGGCGCGAGCGCGCCCTGGCCACCGTAGCCTGCCTGGCAGGCGCGATCTCGCTCGCACGCGCGGTCGATGACGAGTCGCTGTCTGAAGAGATCCTGCAGTCCGCAATTGCATCGCTCGAATGACGGCGCGCCTGCCTGTCGTCACTTCGCTGCCGCGGCGCGCTCGATCATCTTCGCAACGGCACCGGCGTGGGACACCATCACCACGTGCGAGGCACCGGCAACGACCTCGGTCTGCTTCGACTTCGCACGTTCGGCCATGAAGGCCAGCGACTTGGGCGGGATGTTCTTGTCCTGGTCGCCGTAGATGAACCACGAGGGGATGCTGCTCCAGGCAGGCGTGCCGGACTTCTCGTTGAGCGCGGCCTCGGTGATCGGACGCTGGGTTGCCGCCATCAGGGCCGCTTCCGCCGCACCAACGTCCGCGGCGAACTGGGCGTGGAACTTGTCCTGGCGGATGTAGAGGTCGGCCCCACCCGTGGCGAGCTTCACCGGCGG
Organism: Lysobacter sp.; assembly: GCA_036524935.1. Classification (GTDB taxonomy): domain Bacteria; phylum Pseudomonadota; class Gammaproteobacteria; order Xanthomonadales; family Xanthomonadaceae; genus Lysobacter_J. Next base: position 22,332 of record DATDBK010000001.1, read on the forward strand.
CGCCAGCGTCGGCCCCAGCGTGCTTCCGGGGAACTTTCCCGACAGCCCGGCCGCGGTCTCACCCGCTTCCGGCGCGAACGCAGCGACGAATACCAGCGCCTTGACGTTGCCGTGGCCGCGCGCCGCTTCCGAGATCACGCTGCCGCCGTAGGAATGACCGACCAGGACCACCGGCGTGGTGACGCTGGCGACGACATCGGACACGTATTGGCCATCGCCGGAGACGCTGCGTAGCGGATTGGCCACGGCCAGCACCGGGTAGCCGTCCTTCTTCAGGATCTCGATCACGCCGTTCCAGCTGGATGCCTCGGCGAATGCACCGTGGACAAGGACGATGGTCGGCTTGGTGCTCTGCGCCGATGCAGTCGCGCCGACGAACGTGCCGGCCGCCAGGGCCAGGCCGATGATCAGGGTCTTCATTGCGAACTCCTTCAATTGAAGCGTGGGGTGGCAACCACACCGACAGGGCGTGGTTTCAGAATCGATCGACGTCGATCACTGCCTGCGCGAATGCCTGCGGATCTTCCTGCGGCAGGTTGTGGCCGATGCCACCGGTAATCAGCCGATGCTCGTACTCGCCAGTGAACCGCTTCGCATACGACTCCGGCGGCGGATGCGGCGCGCCATTGGCGTCGCCCTCCAGCGTGATCGTCGGTACTGTCACTGCAGGGAACCCGGCGAGCCTGCGTTCCAGCTCATCAAACTCAGGATCGCCCTCGGCCAGCCCCAGGCGCCATCGGTAGTTGTGGATGACGATGGCGACATGATCCGGATTGTCGAGCGCGGCCGCGCTGCGGTCGAACGTCGCGTCGTCGAACGCCCACTTTGGCGAAGCCAGCTTCCAGATCAGCCTGGCGAAGTCGTGCCGGTTCTTGTCGTAGCCGGCACGACCGCGTTCGGTGGCGAAGTAGAACTGATACCACCATTGCAGCTCCGCCTCCGGCGCCAATGGTGTTTGGGCGGCCTGCTGGCTGCCGATTAGATAGCCGCTCACCGAAACAAGTGCCTTGACCCGCTCCGGCCAGAGCGCCGCGACGATGCCTGCGGAGCGCGCGCCCCAGTCGTAGCCGGCGACGATCGCTCGCTTGACGCCCAGCGCGTCCATCAGGTCGATCACATCCCGCGCCAGCGCCGCTGGCTGGCCGTTGCGGGGCGCGTCTGCCGACTGGAAGCGCGTCGTGCCGTAGCCACGCAGGTACGGAATGATCACGCGGAATCCCGCCGCCACGAGCAAGGGCGCGACGTCGAGATAGCTGTGAATGTCGTACGGCCAGCCATGCAGGAGCACGACAGGGGGTGCGGCCTTCGAGCCCTCCTCCACGTAGCCCACGTCCAGCACACCGGCTCGGATCCGCTTCAGCGGCGCGAAGGAAGTGCGGCTCGCCCGGGCCGGCGGGGGCGCCGCGGCCGTCGAGCGGCCCGATTGCGCGTGTGCCGAAGCGGCCAACCCCAGCGGCGCCGCCGCGATTCCCAGTGCGGCGGTGCCGAGCAGCAGGCGTCGCTGCGTGTCGAGCTGTTCTGCCGCAATCTTGTCCAAGTTCGGTCTCCGTGTTCGAACCGCACAGCTGCTTGCAGGCCGCGGCGCGTTGAGCCATGACATTGAAGCGGGGGCAGACTGTCTTGCTTGCAGCGATTCAAGCACGCGGCACTGGTGCCAGGAACCTACCCGGGCGGCAACTCAGTGATTCCCGGGACGCACGACTCCACGTCCGCGCGGCTCACTTCCTGGCGACGGCTATCAACTCGGCAATGGCCTCGCGCATCGCTTCGATGGGGCCATCGAAGCGCGTGGAGTTGATGAAAAACGATGGCGTTCCGTTGACGCCGCTGCGCACGCCGCCGTTGAAGTCACCGCGTATCTTCTCGTCGAATGCGTCCGCCTGGATGGCGTCGCGAAGCTCGGCCGGGTCCAGCCCCAGCCTGCTGACCAGTTCCACGTACAACGGCGCACCGAGTTCTTCCTGGTGCTCGTACAGCGCATCGTGCGCCTCCCAGAAGCGCCCCTTGCTTGCGGCGAACTCCGCGGTTGCCGCCGCGCTCGCCGCGTTGGGATGCAGCTGGGCGATCGGGAAATTGCGGAACACGAATCGCAGATCGCTCGCGAACGCTTCCTGGAGTTGCTTCACCAGGGGATAGGCCTCACCGCAATAAGGACACTGGTAGTCCCCGTATTCGACCAGGGTCACCGCTGCGTCGGCATTGCCCTGGACGTGATCGTCCGGGCCCACCGGATTCTTGAGTGTCGACATGGCGCTACCCGACCTTTCCGGAGGATTGCGGCTGAAGGTTGTCCAGTGCGTCGAGGATGCCGTCGGCACCGGGATTGACCGCGGTTGGCGACAGGTAGCTCCAGGCGATCACACCATCCTTGTCGATCACGAACAGAGCTCGCCTGGTCATGCCGTGCTGGGCGTCGTAGGCGCCATAGCGGCGCGCCACCTCGCCTTTTGGCTCGAAATCGGCCAGGAGATTGAAGTGCAGGTGCCGATCCTGCGCGAACGCCTGGTGGCACCATACGCTGTCTACCGAGATGCCGAGCAGCGTGGCGCCGGCTTCCTTGAACGCCGGCAGGACCTCGTTGTACAGCGCCATCTGGTCACCACAGACCGGACTCCAGTCAGCGGGATAGAAGGCAAGGATCACCGGCTTTCCGCGCAGCTCGCTCAGCGACAGCGACTGGTCCGGAGTGGCGTTGAGGGTGAAATCCGGCGCCATCGTGCCCGCGGGCAGGATCGCTTCCGGCGTCGGGTCTGGTGAGTGGTTGGCTGCTGGCATTGCGCTGTCCTGCATACCCGCCTTCGCGGTATTCGCCGGACTATGCCCATTACGGTGTTAACGGCTTGCGCATGCCTGATGAGGTTTTGAGGACGACGTATCCCTGGTCCCAGACCTGATGATCGACAGAACGCGCTGCGGAATCCAGGCGACAAAAACACTCAGGGCCGCCTTTCGGCAGCCCTGAGTGTTTTCAACTGGCGTCCCCACGGGGATTCGAACCCCGGTCGCTACCGTGAAAGGGTAATGTCCTAGGCCTCTAGACGATGGGGACAAAACTTGTTGTACAACTCTCGGCACACATCCCGTCGGAGGAATCCCGTCGAAGAGATGGTGGAGCCAGGCGGGATCGAACCGCCGACCTCCTGCATGCCATGCAGGCGCTCTCCCAGCTGAGCTATGGCCCCACGTGTGCTGGAAAGACGAAAATTCTAGCGGGCGTTCAGCGATGTCGTCAAGCGTTCGC
>DATDBK010000002.1:0-29874 GCA_036524935.1 Lysobacter sp.
TGCGAACGCAAGGATGTTGGGAGGGCCATGCCTGCCATCACCGTCGACGACGTCCTCGTCCTCCCCCGCGTCCCCGATCCCGACCCCGCGACGACCACCGAGCGCCGGGTCACCGCCGTGACCACCGCGCCACGGGGGTTCGAGGGCGAGGGGTTCCCCGTGCGACGAGCCTTCGCGGGCGTCGAGCTGCACGACCTGGACCCGTTCATCCACATGGACGAGATGGGTGAGGTGGAGTGGGAGCCCGGCGCGGCCAAGGGCACCTCGTGGCACCCCCATCGCGGCTTCGAGACCGTCACCTACATGCTCGACGGTCGCATGCGCCATCGCGACAACCACGGCAACGAGGGCGTCCTGGTCCCCGGCAGTGTGCAGTGGATGACCGCCGGCCGCGGTCTGGTGCATTCGGAGATGCCGGAGCAGCAGGCCGGCCGCATGCGCGGGTTCCAATTGTGGGTGAACCTGCCCGCCAGCGAGAAGATGACGCAGCCGCGCTATCAGGAATTCGCGCCGGACCGCATTCCGCAGGTACAGCCGGCTGATGGCGTCACCGTGAAGGTCATCGCCGGCCGCGTGGGCGAGATAGCCGGTCCGATCGTGCAACCGGCGACCGAGCCGGTCTACCTGGACATCGAACTGGCTCCCGGGGCCAACTGGCGTCACGCGCTGCCGGAGGGACACAACGCCTTCGCCTATATGTTCGAAGGCGACGGCTCGGTGGGCGAGGGCGAGGCGGCGCGCGCGCTGGCCTCGCAGGAGCTGGCGGTGCTGATTGGCGGGCCGGTGTTCCAGTTGCGTGCGGGCAGTTCGGGCGCGCGGGCGATCCTGGTCGCTGGCGCGCCGCTGCGCGAGCCGGTCGCGCGCCACGGCCCGTTCGTGATGAACACCAAGCAGGAAATCATGCAGGCGTTCGTCGATTTCCAGGAAGGTCGGTTCTGAAGGACGTTCTGGCGTATCGCCGGTAAAAACAGAAGGCCACGCCAAACGGCGTGGCTTTTTTGTGGAACGGACGGGCATCGCGGTGGGTCGCCACGGGCGCCAATGGGGAGGACGGAGCCGGAGCAGGCGAATCAGGGCCGCTGGGTTCGGGTTCGTACGTTTCCTGTGTGGCCGCGTCGGCTGATCAGGAGGTGGTCATGAACATCGGCGATTGCAGCCGGTTCCTTGTGCTTGCGGTGGCGCTTGCCAGCTGGCCTGCCTTGGCGCAGGAATTGGGCAAGGCGGGCGACAAGGCGGGCCTTGGCGAGGGCGATGCGTTCGAAGGCAAGCCCTATCCGGCGTGCCTGGACGCCAGTCAGTACGGACATGCGGCCTTCATGTCCCGGTACCAGGCGGTTCCGCTGAGCGAGTTGCTGGAGGAAAACCATCGGCGGCATGAACCGGTGGTCGCCGCCGTCATGGACAGGATTGCGACGCGCGCCTACAAGATCCGGACGGTTCCGGCTTCGGACGCCCCCAGAATCGCTGCCGTGTACCGCGACACGCTGTACCTTGCATGTGTCGAAAGGATGCAGCAATTGCACAAACCGAAGTGATCCGACGAACCGCGCCCAAAAAAAAGCCCGCCGATGAGGCGGGCTTTTTGTTTTTTGGGTTCAGTCCTCACCCAGCCAGCGATAGATCACGCCGCCAAGCAGTCCGCCGACGATGGGCGCCAGCCAGAACAACCATAGCTGCGAGATCGCCGTCGCGCCGGCGAATACGCCGACGGCGGTCGAGCGCGCCGGGTTCACCGAGGTGTTGGTGACCGGAATGCTGATCAGGTGGATCAACGTCAGCGCCAGGCCGATCGCGAGCGGCGCGAAGCCGGCCGGCGCACGCGGGTGCGTGGCGCCGAGAATGACCACCAGGAACATCGCCGTCATCACCACCTCGGTCAGGAAGCCGGCAGCGACCGAATACCCGCCTGGAGAGTGCGAACCGTAGCCGTTGCTGGCGAAGGCGCCCGCAGCGTTGGGATCGATGCTGAAAGTGCCGGTGCCGCTGGCGATGTGCAGCAGGATGAAGCCCGCCAGCAGGCCGCCCAGCACCTGGGCCACGGTGTAGGGCAGCAGATCGCGTGCGGGGAAGCGCCCGCCGGCCCACAGGCCGAAGCTCACCGCAGGATTGAAGTGGCCACCGGAGATGTGCCCGAGCGCATAGGCGCCGGTCAGTACGGTCAGGCCGAACGCCAGCGAGACACCGAGCAGGCCGATGCCGAGCGGATTGCCTTCACCGCCGAAGTTGGCGGCCAGCACGGCGCTGCCGCAACCGCCCAGTACCAGCCAGAACGTGCCGATGAACTCGGCCCCGAGTCGTTTGATCATGCTGCCTCTCCTTCCGATGAAGTGGTTTGATCAGCGCCCGGAGCGAAACGGCCATTGCGCGCGAGCGGTGCTATCGCAACCTTGCAGGCCCCGCTGGAGCGGGGCCCGTCCATGCTAGTCCAAGTTGTCGATCGGTCGAGGCGGCGGACTGCTACTTGCTGCTCAGTCGCGTGGCCGGGAACTGCATCGTCTCGGCCTGGCGGATCACCTGCGCCAGCTCCTGCGCGTTCGTGGCCTGCATCCAGATGTGCGCGACTCGTCCATCGGCCAGTGGCAGCAATGTCTCGCGAACCTGGACGTCTGGCTTGCCGGCCAATTCGCCCCGGTACCAGGTCACTTCCTGCCCGTCGATATGCCCGGTTTCAGCGCGCTTTCCGCTCTTGGGCGTAAACGGCGTCTTCTTGGCGATATAGAGACCAAAAGCCTCGCTGCCGTCGTTGCGCAGCGCCCGGCAGAAGTCCATTTCGCCGTTCCCGCGGTACTCCCAGGTCAGGCCGCTGTCGGCCGGAATGTTCGGGCATCCACCCGCGTCCTGGGCCCATGCGGCGCCGGTCGAAAACAGACCCAGCCCGAGTCCCGCCGCGACGATCGCCCGCAGCGCCGACCTGCCCGTCATCGGCATACTCCACGCCGTCTTCTTCACGCGACACCCCCTGAGGCAACGTCAAAAAGCGTATGTGCTATCCCCTGCGGCTCACGCGAAACGTGACCGCGATACGAACATAGTCCAGAACCCGACCCTTGACAAATTACGATTATTAATAGGTCGTCCAGGGCGGCGGGTGCTGCGCCTCACCGATCCGGCAGGGGAATGAACTCGTCGTCGCCGACGACGTGGCCGAAGCGGCCTTCGACCCAGTCCTGCTTGGCCTGCTCGATGCGCTCCTTCGAGGTGGCAACGAAGTTCCACCACAGGTGGCGGGGACCGTCCAGCGGTTCGCCCCCCAGCAGCATCGCCTTGAGCGGCGTCCTGGCGCGCAGCCGCGGTCGGGTGCCGGGGTCGAGGACCACCAGGTGCTTGTCGGGGATGTCGGCGCCGTCGAGCTGGGCGTCGCCTTCCAGCACATACAGGGCCCGCTCGGGATGGCTGTCGTCGAGGAGCAGCTCGGCGCCGGGCTCCAGGTCGATGGCCACGTACAGTGTGTCGGCGAACACCCGCACCGGCGACTCCTCGCCATAGCCGCGGCCGGCGACTACCCGGAGCCAGGCGCCTTCGCGACGCTGCTGCGGCAGGTTTGCGGCGCCGTGATGGTGGAATTCCGGGGCCACCTCTTCCTGTGAGCGGGGCAGCGCCACCCAGGTCTGCATGCCGTGCAGGGCGTGCTCGCCGCCGCGCAGCGACTGCGGCGAACGCTCGGAGTGGGCGATGCCGCGTCCGGCGGTCATCCAGTTGACGTCGCCGGGATTGATGTCCTGCACGCTGCCCAGCGTGTCGCGGTGCGTGATCGTGCCCGACCAGAGGAAGGTCACCGTGGCCAGCCCGATATGCGGATGCGGGCGCACGTCGATACCGCGGCCGGGCTCGAACAACGCCGGGCCCATGTGGTCGACGAAGACGAAGGGACCGACCGAACGCGCCTGGAGGCTCGGCACCGCGCGCCGCACCTGGAAGCCGCCCAGATCGTGCACGCGCGGCGAGATGATCGTGGTCATGTCCGGTGTCTCCGTGGAAGGTGGGTATTCAACATGGCGATGCCGTTCCGGCATGGCTGCTACGAGGTTGCGGTGCCCGCGACATCAATGCCCGGGCGCAGCGGGCGCGTCGTCGATCCGGATCGTCGCGGCCGGCGCAGCGCCACGCTCCAATGCGATCAGGTGGATCCAGCGCGCGCCCAACGGCATCGTGGGCTGGGCGAAAGTGAGCGTCAGCGACTGCGGCTTTCCCGGTGCGACGGTGAATTCGAACAGTACCTCGGCGTCGCCGGCCCAGACGCACTGCACGTCGACCGGGCAGCGCGAGTCGTTGGCCGTACGCACGTAACGCAGGACGCCCTGGTCGCCCAGCGCTACCTTGTCGCCGGTCCGCAGCGTCAACGTCAACGTCAATGTCTGCGCCTGTGCCTGTACCGGTTCATCGTGACTGGTGGCGCCGGCACAGGCCGTCAGCAGCGACAAGCCGAGAACCAGCCAGCAAGCCTTGGATCGCAGATGCGGGATGTCCATGCGCATGGCGATAGTCTAACGCCGACGTGTGTCAGCGCTTTCATGACGCGACCGGTTCATGACGTGGCCAGAGCCTGTCAATTCTGCCGGGATCGTTCCATCACCGCGCTGCCGTCGGCGGCGATGCGCACGGTGATTGTCCGGTCGTATTCGGTGTCGGGCATGGCCTCCACCGGACAACCGCACAGGGCCGAAGCGATGTCGGGAACGGTATTGCTGTGGCCAACCACGAGCACGCTTCCATCGGGGTAGCGCTGCCGCAGCAGGGCGGCGAACTCGGATGCGGGCTGCTTCGCATCGTAGGTCGTGACCGCCAGGTCGTGGCTCTGCGCGGTCGGCGCCGCCGTCTGTTGTGTGCGCCGATAGGCGGTCGCATAGACGGCCGACAGACTGGTATCGCGCAACGAGTCGGCCAATCGTTGCGCGCGGGCCACGCCGACAGGCGTCAGCGCCGGGTCGCGCGGATCATCGGTGGCTTTTTCGGCGTGGCGCACCAGGACGAACGTCGCGCCAGGTGCGGGGTCCGAGGCGTGTGTCTTGCACGCGGCCAGGGCAATGCACAGCACTACCGGCGCAAGCAGGCGAAAACGGTTCGGGATCATTCGGGCAGGCTCTGCAGCAGGGGCAATACGCTCAACGCGATACGCGATTCGGCCGAGCGCAGATTGGCAGGGTCGTTGGTCGATGGGCGGGTTTCGCTGTTCAATGCCAGCAGGCTGGCCGCCCCGGTTTGCGGGCAGATGCTCACGAACGCGCGGAACCCGTTCTGGTCGCCGTTGTGGCCGACATAGCGACGGCCGTCGATGTCGTCGATGAAGAAGCCCAGGCCCACCGCCGTCTGCGGACGCATCCAGCCCTGCGTGTAGTCGCCGGCGACGCGCTGCGGCTGCCACATTTCTTCCAGCGAGGCGCGCCTGAGCACCGCGTCGTAGCGGGGGGCGCGCTGCTTATCGCCGCTCAGCTCGCCGATCAGGAACGCAACATACCGGGCCATGTCCGGTAGCGGTGCGTTGAGGCCGCCGTTGGAAACGGTGATGCCGGTGTCCGCGTCGAAGGGGGCGGCTGTGCGCTTACTGCCCTCGATATAGTAGCTATGCGAGCGGAACGGCAGCAGATATGGTGGCGTCGCATCGAAGTAGCTGCGGTGCATCTCCAGGGGCTTGAAGATGTGCTTGTCGATATAGGTTTCGTAATTTTCGCCGCTCACGGTCTCGATGACGCGGCCGAGATAGAGGACGCCTGGATTGGAATAGCTGTAGCGGCTGCCTGGGGCGAACAGCAGTTCGGTGTAGGGCATCATCGCCACGAGCTGCTCCCAGCGCTGCGGCTCGAACGGCTGCCAGGGCTTGTCGTCGTCCCGCCAGGTCCACGTCGGATTGCGGAAACCGGCACTGTGGCTGAGCAGTTGGCGGATGGTGACGGCGCGCATGTCGCCGTACGGGTTATGCACGGCTTTCAGCTCCGGTACGTAGTCGACGGCCGCGTCGTCCAGCTTCAGCAGCCCGCGGTCGCGCAACTGCATGATCGCGATGGCGGTAAAAGTCTTGGTGACCGAAGCCCAGTGGAAGATCGTGTCGTCGTCGACCGGCTGCTGCCGCTGCGCATCCATTTGACCGTGGAACTGCCGTGCGATCACCTGATCGCCGCGCACCAGATAGAGGCCGCCGCCGACGATGCCGCTGCGCTGCATTTCGTCGTGGAAATTCCGGGAGAAGTCGCGATAAGCCCGGTCGAACGCGTCGTTCGTGCCGGGCGCGGAAGACGCGCATCGGGCATTGCCCGTGCCCATCAGGGCGCCTGCGGCGAATACGGCCGACATCAGCCAACGTGGCATTGCGATCTCCGCGATCGGGGTGCCACATGATGCAGTCGCCTGACGGCCCTGTCATGCCCGCCTTGCGGGAAGGCCATATCTCGGGAAGGCCAGATCTAGGGAAGGCAATATCTAGGGAAGGCAATATCTAGGGAATGGGCGCGGCCGTGGACTGGGGTGTACCCGCCGTAGCGATGGGCGCGGTGGGTTCGTCGGGCGCGGGCAGATGTAATCCGCCCAGTGATTGCCGCGTATCGAGGACCAGGCTTTGCACGCCCGAGCCGTCGTCGTACACCAACTCGAGTTGCGTCGGGGAGGGCGATATCGGAAAGAACACATCGAGCGTGGCTTCCCCCCCGGCGGGGACTTCCAGTGGCAGAGGCGAGTGACGCGCCTGGATGCGGTTGTCGACCTTGGCGTTGCGGACGATGCGCACGACGCCGAGGCCCACGAGCACCGGTCCGCCGAGCATCAATCCGCCCGCAACAGCCCCGACGCCGCTGGAGGCGCTGCCTCCCATGAGGGCGCCTGCCGCTTCGGCATAGGCCGCTCCCACGCCCAGGGTGGTGGCGCCCACACCGGAGGCGATCAGCGTGCCTCCGCCACGGCCGGCCTTTACCTTGATGTCCGAGTCGCGGTAACGGCGCACGGTCTGCTTGCTGGCCTTGACCAGCGTCTTTCGCTTGCTGAGCGGCGCTGCGCGATGACCTAGGGAGTCGGTCACGGTGACGGCGGCTATGTGCAACGGACGATCCGACGTGTTGCGCACATGCAGCAGGTATTCGTCCCAGTCGGCATTCCTGGCCCATGTGCCGGGACCGTTGCGCACGATCACCCAGTCGAGATTGGCGGCCAGCGGTCCGTCTTCGGAAGTGGCGAGCACCTGGTTCGAAGGCGGCGGCGGAGCATTTTTGACCAGCTTGGTTCCGCCGCAGGCGGTCAGGCACAGGACGAACGAGTAAACCGCGACGTGGCGGAAAGACATGAAGGGTGCTCCAGTGGCAGCCGCTCCCCAGCGGCCATGCTCAGCCAACGATGCCACATCGGCGAACCGGCCAGGTCGCCTCTTCGCCTTGCCCGCGGGCGGAGCGTTACGAGAGGCGAAGGGCAGTCGGCATCCTCAATGCGGAACGCCGCGGCCGAAGCGGCTGATCCAGCCGTGCCAGGGGCGCCAGATCAGCGCGAGCGCATCGAACAGCGAATTCAGTCCGGCCTTGAGCGGGCGCGAGAGCGGAAGCTCCACGGTTGCATGCACGGCGTAGGACATTACAAGCATCAGCGCGATCGTGCCCCAGAACAGCAAGTGCGCATTCACTTGCGGATAAATGGCGTTGAAGACCATGTAACCGATGTTCTGGTGCAGCAGGTACAGCGGGTATGTCAGCGAGCCCAGCGCGACCCATCGCCAGTGCGCGAACCGGCCGGTGCGCCGTGTCGCCACCGCCAGCATCATCAGGAAGAACGCGGTGATGATCGCGGCGACCACGAACGTACTGAAGTCGGTATGGAATCGGCGTTCGAACCATCCCACCGCGCGCGTGAACTGGTACAGCGCCAGCAGCCAGCTCGCCGTAAGCAGTCCGCCGCGCGCAGCGTTGATTCCCTGCGTGCGGATCAGGTAGCAGGTCGCGCCTGCGATGAAATAGGCGGCGTAGGGCGCGATCAGCATTATTCGCAGGCGTGGTATGTCCATGTACTGCGCCACCAGCACGGCCAGTAGCCACAGGTACAGCCAGATCTGCGCGCGCGCGATCTGGCCCAGCGCGAGCAACAACGCCACGAACGCATAGAACTGCAGTTCTATGAACAACGACCAGTACACGCCATCGATCGGTGGCACGTGCAGGAAGCCGCTGAGCATGGTCATGTTGATCAGGTACTGGCCAACGCCGGCGTGGAAACGGTCGCCGCCGATCATCAGCGTGGCCAGGAACGTCACCGTGCAGCAAGCCCAGAAGGCGGGATAGAGGCGGACGAAGCGGGAGATGGCGAAGCTGCGCAGGGTGCCACTCGCGGCGGTCATCAGGATCACGAAGCCGCTGATCATGAAGAACAGCTCGACCCCGAGGTACCCGTACTTGGCGACGGGCGCCAGCAGCGCATAGGGCATCTCGTTGCGGTCGCCGCCGGCGTAGCCGCGGAACGCGTAGTGGTAGAACACGACCATCAGCGCCGCCGCGAAACGCATCAGGTCGATTTCATTGACCCGTTCGCGCTGCATGCCTTCCCCTCTTGCCTTCAAGCCGGCCGTGTCCCCGTAACTGGGGCAAACGGGCCCGACCAGACGCAGCGGCCACCGTCCCGCGGTCGCCGCCGCGAGCGTCAGGGCGCGAGCACCGACAGCAAACCTCGTGCGGCTTGCAGCCTTGCCGCGGCATCGGGCAATTCCTGTTTCAGCTTCAGCTTGTCGGGCCCGTCCATCTGGTACAGCCGGGGCTGCCCCTGGATCATCTTGATGATCGCCAACGGATCGACATTGGGCTTCTCGACGAACTGCACGCGGCCGCCCTTTTCGCCCAGGTCGAGCTTGCGCACGCCGAGCGAAGTTGCCTGCAGCTTGAGTTCGGCGATCGCGAACAGGTATTTGGCCGCGTCTGGAAGCAGGCCGAAGCGGTCGATCATCTCCACCTGCAGCTCGCGCAGTTCATCGACATTGCGCGCGCTGCTGATGCGTTTATAGAGCGTCAGGCGCGTGTGCACATCGGGCAGGTAGTCATCGGGAATCAGCGCCGGCACATGCAGCTCGACCTCGGCGCCACGGGCTTCGTGGCCGTCCACGTCGGGCAGCTTGCCCTGGCGGATCGAGCGAACGGCGCGTTCGAGCAGTTCGGTGTATAGGCTGAAACCGACCTCGGCCATCTGTCCGCTCTGCTCCTCGCCGAGCAGCTCGCCGGCGCCGCGGATTTCCAGGTCGTGCGTGGCCAGCGTGAAGCCGGCGCCGAGTTCGTCCATCGCCGCGATCGCGTCCAGCCGCTTGCGCGCATCGGCGGTGATCGACTTCTTGTCCGGAACGACCAGGTAGGCGTAGGCGCGGTGGTGCGAACGGCCGACGCGGCCGCGCAACTGGTGCATCTGTGCCAGGCCGAACTTGTCGGCGCGGTTCATGATGATGGTGTTGGCGTTGGGGATGTCGATGCCCGATTCGATGATCGTCGTCGCCAGCAGCACATTGAAGCGCTGCTTGTGGAAGTCGAGCATCACGCGTTCGAGTTCGCGTTCGGGCATCTGGCCGTGGGCCACGCCGATGCGCGCCTCCGGTACCAGTTCCTCGAGCTGGCGCTGCATGCGGCCGATGCTCTCGACGTCGTTGTGCAGGAAGTACACCTGGCCGCCGCGCGAGAGTTCGCGCTGGAACGCCTCGCGCAGCTGCGCGTCGTCCCACGGCACGACGAAGGTCTGCACGGCCAGGCGATGCGCCGGCGGCGTGGCGATGATCGACAGGTCGCGCAGGCCGGCCATGGCCATGTTGAGCGTGCGTGGAATGGGGGTCGCGGTCATCGTCAGCAGGTGGACGTTCGCGCGCAGCGCCTTCAGCGCTTCCTTCTGGCGCACGCCGAAGCGCTGTTCCTCGTCGACGATCACCGCGCCCAGGTCCTTGAAGCGCACATCCGGCTGCAGCAGGCGATGGGTGCCGACGACGACGTCGATCTTGCCCTCGGCGACCTTCTCCAGTTCCGCCTTGATCTCCTTGGCGGTCTTGAAGCGCGACAGCACTTCGACCTTGAGCGGCCAGTCGGCGAAGCGGTCGCGCATCGTCCGGTAGTGCTGTTCCGCCAACAGCGTGGTCGGCACCAGCACCGCGACCTGCTTGCCGGCGGCGGCGGCGACGAACGCCGCGCGCACCGCGACTTCGGTCTTGCCGAAGCCGACGTCGCCACAGACCACCCGGTCCATCGGCTGGCTCGACCCCAGGTCGCGGATCACAGCCTCGATCGCGGCATGCTGGTCGGGGGTTTCCTCGAACGGGAACGCCGCCGCGAAGGGTTCGTACATGGAGCGGTCGATATCGATCGCCAGCCCGGCGCGGGCGCGACGCTTGGCCTGGATTTCGAGCAGCTCGGCGGCGACGTCGCGGACTTTTTCCGCGGCCTTGCGCTTGGCCTTGGTCCACTGCTCGCCGCCGAGCGAATGCAGCGGCGCGGTCGCGTCGGATGCACCGGAATAGCGGTTGATCAGATGCAGTTGCGCAACCGGCACGTACAAACGGTCGCCCTTGGCATATTCGATCTCGAGGTATTCGCCGGGCAGGCCGCCGGCTTCCAGCGTGATCAGGCCGCGATAGCGGCCGACACCGTGATCCTCATGGACGATCGGCGCGCCTTCGCTGAGCTCGCCCAGGTCGCGGATGATCGCTTCGGGCTCGCGACCGACTCGGCGGCGCCGGCGGGGCTGGCTGGCGCGCTCCGGGAAAAGCTGGCGCTCGGTGAGCACCGCGATCGCCGGCTCGCTGATGGCGAAGCCGTCGTCGAGCGGTGCCACTGCAATGGCGAAGCGGCTGAGGCCTTCCGTTGCCCTGGGCGGCGCAAACGCGGACCAGCTGGCGAGCACGTCCGGCCGCAACCCCGCGGCCTGCAGCAACTCCAGCAGCGCCTCGCGCCGTCCAGCCGAATCGGCCGAAATCAGCACGCGCCCCGGATAGCTGCCCAGGAACGACTTGAGCGCATCGGCCGGTGCGTGGTCGCGCGCGGCGATCGGCAGCGCCGGTGCCGGCTGGTCGCCCAGTGCTTCGGCGCGGTCCCGCTGCGGGTGGCCTTCGCCGCAGACCTCGACGCGCTCACCTTCGTTGAGGCGCTCGCGCAATGCATTCGGCGCCAGGTACAACGCGTCCGGCGGCAGCAGTGGTCGCTCGAGATCGTGGCGGCGCTGTTCGTAGCGCTCGCCCGTATTGCTCCAGAACTGTTCAGCCGCTTCCATCGCGCCGTCGCCGAGCACCGGCAGCACGTCGGCTGCGAGGTAGTCGAACAGCGTCGCGGTCTTGTCGAAGAACAACGGCAGGTAGTACTCGATGCCCGGCGGAGTGAGTCCGGCCTTGAGGTCCTGGTAGAGCGCGCTGCGGCGAGTGTCGAGGTCGAAGCGTTCGCGCAGGGCATCGAGCGCACGCTTGAGCGACGCGTCGTCCAGCGGCACCTCGCGACCCGGTAGCAGGTGCACCGCGTCGATCTTGTCGAGCGAACGCTGCGACTCCGGATCGAACGCGCGGATGGTGTCGATCTCGTCGTCGAGCAGTTCGACGCGGAACGGCTGCTCGGCACCCATCGGATAGACGTCGAGCAGGCCGCCGCGCACGGCGAAGTCGCCCGGATCGAGCACCTGCGGCACGTGGCGATAACCAGCCGACTCGAGCCTGCGCTTCTCCGCGTCGAGGTCCAGGCGCTGGCCCAGCTTCACGTCGAAACTGCCGCCGACGATGTGCTTGAGCGGTGCAAGTCGCTGCAGCAGTGTCTGCACCGGCACGATGACGATGCCGCGCTTGAGCGTCGGCAGGCGGTGCAGCGCGGACATGCGCTGGCTGACGATGTCGGGATGCGGGCTGAAGATGTCGTAGGGCAGCGTTTCCCAGTCCGGGAAGGCCAGCACCGGCAGCCCGGTCTCCCCACCCACCAGCGTCTGCAGGTCGGACTCGAGCTGGTGCGCCGTCTGGTTGTCGCGGGCGACGGCCAGGACCGGGCCGGCGTGCACGCGGGCCGCCGCTGCGATGTGGAAGGCCAGCGCCGACGGCGACGCCGGCGCACGCCACCAGGCGCGCTGCTGGCCAGCCTTGGGCAAGGGCGGGGTGGGGAAGTCGTTCTTCGGCATCGGAGGGGGATCTCGAACGAGAAAACGAATGCAGCGCCGGCAGCCATCGCCGCCAGCGCAAAGAGGCCGCATTTTACGTGAGCGGGGCGGCGGACGTGGTTTGTGAATGCGGGGGCTCCCCGGGGTGCTGGACCTCAGCGTTCCGCCAGTCGTGAAAATGATCGCTTGCAAATAGATAGCGCGCTATGTAAAGTGCGCCCCATGAAGACCGCAGCCGCCAGCAAGGCCTCCCGCACCAGATCGATGCAATCGCTCGATGCGCAGATGTGCTTCGCCCTGTACTCGACCGGCCTGGCGCTGAACAAGGTCTACCGGAAACTGCTCGGTCCGCTCGGCCTGACCTATCCGCAGTACCTGGTGATGCTGGTGCTTTGGGAGGGCGACGAGGTCACGGTCAGCGAGATCGGCGAGCGCCTGTTCCTGGACTCGGCAACGCTCACGCCGCTGCTCAAGCGCCTGCAGGGCGCCGGGCTGATCACGCGCACCCGCGCTACCGACGACGAACGCCAGGTGATCATCGCCCTGACCGCCGAAGGCCGCGCACTCAAGGCGAAGGCCAGGACGGTGCCGGCAGATCTGATCTGCGCGGCGGAGTGTTCGCTCGATGAGATGGAGTCGCTCAAGCACCAGCTCGAAACATTGCGCGGGAGCCTGTCGAAGAACGCCTGATCCCTCGATTGCCTGCAATATCCATAGCGCACGATAAAATAACGCGATAACAATATCGTCACACTTGGATTTTCAACCCGCCGGCAACGGCACTTCCCCCCAAAGGAGTCACCCCATGTCCCTCGACAAAGTCCTCTACACCGCCCATGCCACCGCCACCGGCGGCCGTGACGGCCGTGCCGTCTCGTCCGACAACGTGCTCGACCTCAAGCTCACCACGCCGCGCGAACTCGGCGGTGCGGGCGGCGACGGCACCAACCCGGAGCAGCTGTTCGCGGCCGGTTATTCGGCCTGCTTCATCGGCGCCCTCAAGGTCGTTGCCGCCCGCGAGAAGATCGCGCTGCCGGCGGACGCCAGCATCGAGGGCAGTGTCGGCATCGGCCCGGTCGGGCAGGCGTTCGGCATCCAGGCCGAGCTGAAGATCTCGCTGCCGGGCCTGCCGCGCGAGCAGGCGGAAGCGCTTGTCGAAAAGGCCCACCAGGTGTGCCCGTACTCGAACGCGACGCGCGGCAATATCGACGTCACGCTGACGATCGTCTGAGCCGTCCTGGGCAGGAGCCAGTCTGCTGGCTCCTGCACCGGGCCGAATCAGGCCATCTCAGGGCCGCGCTTCCAGCACCAGGTTGAAGGGCGTCTGCGTGGCCCGTCTGAACTGCTTGAACCCGGCCTCCTCCAGCACCGCGCGCAGTCGCGCCTCGCCGGCCTGCGCACCCAGCGCAGGACCGTTGCGTGCCAGCGACACCGGCACGCAGATCTGCGAGGACGCACCGTAGTACACGCGTCCCACCGGATTGAGATTCTCCTCGACGCTGTCGCCTGCGAACGGTTCCACCAGCATGCAGGTGCCGTCGGGCTTGAGTGCGTGCAATGCATGGCGCGCCGCGCCGACCGGGTCGGCCATGTCGTGCAGGCAGTCGAAGAAGGCGATCAGGTCGAAGCGGTTTCCGCTGTAGCCGGTGGCGTCGGCGACTTCGAAGTAGGCGTTGTCGACACGCGCCTGGCGCGCGCGCTCGCTCGCCACTTCTATCGATCCGGGGTGGTAGTCGTAGCCGATGAAACTCGACTTCGGGAACGCCTGCGCCATCAGCGTGGTGCTCGCGCCGTGACCACAGCCGACGTCCGCGGCCTTGCCGCCGGCCTTGAGTTTCTCGAGCACGCCATCGAGCGCCGGCAGCCAGCTGGTGATCAGGTTGGCGTTGTAGCCGGCGCGGAAGAAGCGCTCGGTGCCGTGGAACAGGCACGGGTGGTGCTCGCCCCATTCCATGCCCTTGCCGGTGCGGAAGTTCTCCTTCGTGCGCTCCAGCGCATGAAACGTGGCCTCGACCAGCGAGTAGGCGCCGGGCAGGTCGACCGGGCCACCGGGGTCGGCCAGGCAAAGGGCCTGTTCCGGACTGAGCGAATACGAATCGCTGGCGGCATCGTACTGGACGTAACCGCCGGCGGCCTGGTTGCCCAGCCACTCGCGCACGTAGCGTTCATTGGTGTCGGTTTCGGCGGCCAGCTGCACCGAGGTCATCGGCCGCTTCGCCAGTGCCCGATACAGGCCGAGCTGGTCGCCGAGCAGCATCAGGGTGGCACTCATCGCCGCGCCGAGGTCGCCGACGGCGTGGCCCAGGAACTGATTGAGGCGGTCTTCGTTTACGGTCATGGCAGGGAATCCCGGGAAGGGTGGGGTCCTTCCATGGACGCGCGGCAGCACCCTGCCGCAGGCCCCCTGCCCACAGAAATCAACGCGGCAACGCCGGCCCGGCGGACAAACCTCAGGCCTTGCGCGTCTTCAGGTCCAGTGCGACCCGGATCAGGCCGGGCGCGTCCTGCTGAAACTCGCGCTGGAACCCCAGCGATTCTGCCAGCGCGAGCATTGCCTGGTTGTGTTCGAAGACATCGCCGTAGACCCGCTCGAGCTTCTTGCCGCGGGCCCATTTCACCAGGCGCGTCATCAGGTAACGGCCCAGGCCCATGCCGGCCACGTAGTGGCTGACCAGGATTGCGAAGTCGGCGTCCTTGCCGTTCTCGTCGATGGCGATGCGCGCCACCGCCCCGACCAGGGCTTCACCCGGCGGCAGCGGCTCGGCCGCGACCAGGGCGAATTCCGTCTTGGGATTGATCCGCGTCATCCGGTCGGCCATGTCCGTGGTGAGCTCTTTCAGCGCATACAGGAAGCGCTGGCGGACCTCTTCGGGCTCAAGCAGGGAGAAGCTCGCGCGGATGGGTTCGGCGTCTTCCGGCCGAATCGGGCGTATGAGCACTTCGCGCCCGTTGGGAAGGCGCATTCTTTCGTGCCAAGGCGGGAGGCGTTCGCGCGCGGCCATGGACGGATATTGGCACACTTCCCCGCAGAGGCGTATTCACAATCTTCACAGGGCGCCCGGGGCGGCTGCCATTCACGCCGGCCGGCGCCGGGGCAGGAAAACGAGCATATGAACGAAGACACATTGCGGACCTGGCTGGCGCCATGGCCGGGGGTCGAGGAATCGGTGAAGTGGGAGGACGACCTGGTCTTCTCGCTGGCCGGGAAGATGTTCTGCGTGATCTGCCTGCGCGGGCCGAAGGCGGGCAGCATGAGCTTCAAGGTCGAGGACGAGCGCTTCCTCGAGCTGACCGAGCGGCCCGGATTCATCCCGGCTCCGTACCTGGCGCGCGCGCACTGGGTGCATGTCGGGGAGCCCCGGCGGGTTCCCCCGGAGGAACTGCGCGGGCTGGTCCGGCGCAGTTACGAGCTGGTCCGTGAAAAGTTGCCAAAGCGCACCCAGCGAGAGCTGGCCGACTGATCGCACGAACCCGAAGGGCCCGCCGCCGACGGCGGGCCTGCCATGCACCGATGCTAGACTCGCGCGGCTCCGGTAAGGCAGGCAGCACCGGCCGGATGCATGCTTGATTGCGACTACGCAGCGGCTGCATCAGCAGTCACCTCAGCAGCGACCAGGACACAAGGAAGACTCATGGCAGGTGGTGGTGATTCGACCCGCGCGATCTTTTTCGCGCTGGGCGCCAATTTCGCGATCGCGGTCGCCAAGGGCGTGGCTGCGTTCTTCACCGGCTCCAGCGCGATGCTGGCCGAGACCGTTCACTCCCTGGCCGACTGCGGCAACCAGCTGCTGCTGTTGCTCGGCCTGCGCCAGGCGACGAAGCCGCCATCGCCGGATTACCCGCTGGGCTACGGCAAGGCGATCTACTTCTGGTCGTTCCTCGTCGCGGTGATGCTGTTCACCGTCGGCGGCATGTTCTCGCTGTACGAGGGCATCCACAAACTGCAGCATCCCGAACCAATCAAACACTGGTACTGGGCGGCGGGCGTGCTGGCCTTCGGCATCGTCGCCGAGTCGGTGTCGATGCGGGCCTGCCTGGTCGAGGTCAACAAGGCGCGCGGCGACCGCAGTCTGTGGCAGTGGTTCCGCGAGAGCCGCCAGGCCGAGCTGGTGGTGATCTTCGGCGAGGACCTGGCGGCGCTGTTCGGCCTGGTGTTCGCACTGGTCGCCGTGCTGCTGGCTGCTTACACCGGCAACCCGCTGTGGGATGCGCTCGGCACGATCACCATCGGTGCGCTGCTGATCGTGGTCGCGGTGTTCGTCGCGATCGAGGTCAAGGCGATGCTGATCGGGCAAAGTGTGGACCCGGCACGGCAGAAGCAGATGCGCGAGTTCCTCGATGCACGACCGGAGATCTCCCGGGTGATCAGCCTGATCACGCTGCAGCTGGGCAACGAGGTGCTGGTGTCGGTGCAGGCACACATGCGCGAGGAACACAGCGTGGCGGCCCTGACCGATCAGATCAACTCGGTCGAGCGCGCGCTCAAGCAGAGCTTCCCGGAAGTGCGCTGGAGCTTCTTCGAGCCGGACCGGAAGGAAGACTGAAACCTACGCCGCCCGCACCAGCCACTCCACCCGGCTGGCCGCGCCCTGGCCTTCGCCCAGCACCTTGGCCAGCAGCGGCATCGCGCCGGCCAGCGTCTGGTCCAGTTGCCACGGCGGGTTGAGCACGAGCAGGCCGCTGCCGTTCATGCGCAACGGCGAGTCATCGGCGCGGACCTGCAGCTCGACGATCAGCGACGACTTCGCCGGGATCGCCGCCGCGCGGCGGTAGAACGGCTGCAGCGCGCGCCGCAGCTTGATCGGATACCACAGTGCAAACGTGCCCTGCGGCCAGCGGCTGATGCCTTCGCGCAGCGCCGCGATGGCGGTGTCGAACTCTTCCAGCTGGGCTTCGTATGGCGGATCGATCAGGACCAGACCACGGTTGTAGCGGGTGTCGCCGATCCGCGCCGGCAGCATCGCCTTCATCGCCGCGTAGCCGTCTCGTTCGTGCACGGCCACGCGCGGGTCGCGCTCGAACACGGCCTTGAGCTGGCCGGCTTCCTCCGGCTGCAGTTCGCACGCGGCGATGCGGTCCTGCTCACGCAGGGCATGGGCGAGCAGCCAGGGCGAACCGGGGTAGCTGGCCTGGCCATGGTCGTGGCGGCAGGCGCGGATGGCGGCCAGGTAGCGGGCAATGGCCGGATGCTTGGGAGCCTCGGCGATCAGCCGCCCGATGCCGCCTTCGGCCTCGCCGGTGCGCTGCGCCGAATTGCTGTCGAGCGCGTACAGGCCACGGCCGGCGTGGGTATCGAGTGCAAACACCGGCGCCGGCTTGGCGACCAGCGCATCGCAGATCGCCAGCAACACGATGTGCTTGAGCACGTCGGCGTGGTTGCCGGCATGGAACGCGTGACGGTAATTCATGGGGGAAGGTCGAGCGGGGACCTGCACAATCTACACGCCCGGGTCGTTCCGGGCGCAGCGAGGGACCGTGCGGGGGAGGGGACTGTTACGCTTGCCGGCACGTTCCGGCACCTGATTCCTTCCCACCGATGCACATCCTGCTGGTCGAAGACGAACCCGCCATCGCCGACATCGTCCTGCATGCGCTGCGTGCGGACGGTTTCGAGGCGTCGCACTGCCTGACCGGACGCGCCGCGCTGGCGCTGGCGGGCAGCCAGTCCTTCGACCTGGCGGTGCTGGATGTCGGGCTGCCGGACATCGGCGGCTTCGCGCTGTGCCGCGAACTGCGTCGCGGCCGCGACCTGCCGGTGATCTTCCTGACCGCGCACGACGCCGAAGCCGAGCGCATCCTCGGGCTCGAGATCGGTGGCGACGACTACGTCACCAAACCTTTCTCGCCGCGCGAACTGGTGGCGCGGGTGCGCGTGGTGCTGCGGCGCCTTCACCACGAAGCGCCGGCCGCCGCCGGCGGCTTCGCCCACGATCTGGAAGGCAAGCGCATCAGCTACCGCAGCCAGTTGCTCGACCTGACGCGCTACGAGTACGGCCTGCTGGCCGCGTTGTTGCAGCGTCCCGGTGCGGTGCTGTCGCGTGCGCAGCTGATGGACCGTGTCTGGGGCAACGCCCTCGACAGCGGCGACCGCACGGTCGATACCCACATCAAGACGCTGCGGGCGAAGCTGCGCGATGTCGCGCCCGACATCGATCCGATCCGCACCCATCGCGGACTCGGCTATTCGCTGGTGACCCATCCATGCACGGGCACAGGCAAGGGCGCGCGCGAATGAAGATCGGCCTGCGCATCTTCCTCGGCTACTTTCTCATCGTTGCGCTGGCCGGCCTGCTGCTGGCGCAGGTGTTCGTCGCCGAGGTCAAGCCCGGTGTGCGCCAGGCGATGGAAGACACCCTGGTCGACACCGCCAACGTTCTGGCCGAGCTCGCCACCGACGACTTCATCGCCGGCCGCATCGACAATGGCGACTTCGCCCGGCGCGTGCGTGCGATGGCGCGTCGCGACTATGGCGCGCGCATCTGGGGCTTCGGCAAGCGCTCCTCGCAGCACCGCATCTACGTGACCGACGCGCGCGGCCAGGTCGTGTTCGACAGCAGTGGCCGTGACGTCGGCGCCGACTACTCGCGCTGGAACGATGTCTACCTGACCCTGCAGGGCCGCTACGGCGCCCGCTCCAGCCGCAGCATGTACTCGGATCCGGACTCGACCGTGATGCACGTGGCCGCGCCGATCCGCGACGGCCAGGGCAAGGTGATCGGCGTGCTCACGGTGGCCAAGCCGAACAGCGCGATCGCGCCCTTCATCGAGCGCAGCCAGGGCGTGGTGTTGCGCTGGGGCGCATTGCTGCTCGGCGTGTCGCTGCTGGTGGGGCTGGTCGCGGCCTGGTGGTTGTCGCGCCAGCTGGGGCAGTTGCGGCGGTACGCCAATGGCGTCACCGCCGGCGAGCGGGTGACGCTGCCCGATGCCGCCGGCGAGTTCGGAGAACTCGGCAGGGCGCTGGAAACCATGCGCGTGCGCCTGGAAGGCAAGCAGTACGTCGAGCATTACGTGCACACGCTGACGCACGAAATGAAGAGCCCGCTGGCGGCGATCCGCGGCGGCGCGGAGCTGCTCGAGGGCCCGCTCGAGGAAGCCGACCGGATCCGCTTCACGGCCAGCATCCGCAGCCAGAGCGAGCGGCTGGCGCAGATGATCGACAAGATGCTGGCGCTGGCGGCGGTCGAGCATCGCCAGCGCTTGGAGCAACCCGAGCCGGTGGCGTTGGCGGCGCTGGCCGAAGAGGCGGTCGAGCAGTGCACGACGCGGCTTGAGCGTGCGCAGCTCTCGCTCGACATGGAGATCGAGGCAGGCCTGCCGCCCGTCAGCGGCGACCCGTTCCTGTTGCGCCAGGCCCTGATCAACCTGATCGAGAACGCGGCCGACTTCGCCCCCGCCGGCAGCCGCATCGAACTGCGCCTGCTGCGCGAAGGCGAGCGCCAGACGGTGCAGGTCCGAGACCGTGGCGTCGGCATCCCGGACTACGCGCGTGACCGCGTGTTCGAGCGCTTCTACTCGCTGCCGCGCCCGGACAACGGCAGTCGCAGCAGCGGCCTGGGACTGTGCTTCGTCGCCGAAGTGGCGACCCTGCACGGCGGTGAAGCGGCGCTGGACAATCGCGAGGGCGGCGGCGCCGTCGCACGCATTTCGCTGCCAGGCTGAGGGCCGGGCAACTTCACCCCCACTTCACCGTGGCGCCATCGTCGCCACGCGTTGACTGCCGATCCTGTCGCCATTACCCGACAGGAGTTGCACATGCGCCTTGCCTTCAAGATCGTCATGGTCGTGCTGATGACCATTGCGATCCTGGTTCCGCTGCTGATGATCCGTGGCGTGATCCAGGACCGACAGAACTACCGTGCCCAGGCGGTGGCCGACATTGCCCGCAGCTATGCCGGCGCCCAGTCGTTCGCCGGACCGGTGCTGGTAGTGCCGTATACCGAGACCGTCGAGGTCGAAGAGGCCGACAAGTACAACGTCGTCCACAAGGTGCAACGCGAAGTCACCCATCACTGGACCTTTTTCCCGACCACGCTCGATGTGCGCGGGCCGATGCGGCCGAGCACCCGCAAGCGCGGCCTGCACGAAGTGCGGGTGTACGAATGGCACGGCAAGGCGAAGGCGCACTTCGAGGCGTCGATCCCGGCCGCCGGGACCGCCCCGCGCAGGATCGGCCAGCCCTGGCTGAGCTACGCCATCGCCGATGTGCGTGGGCTGCGTGCGACACCGCAGTTGCGCGTCGATGGCCGCGCGGTGTCGGTCGAGGAAGGCCTGGGCAGCCGCAGCGGATCGGGGCTGCACGTCCGTCTGGCCGAACCGCAGGCCGGGCAGGTGCTGCGCCTCGATACCGAGCTGGACCTGGTGCTGGGAGGCACCGAATCGCTGGCACTGGTGCCGCTGGGCAAGAGCAACCTGTTCGCCCTGCAGTCGAGCTGGCGGCACCCCAGTTTCGGTGGCAGCTCGCCGCGGCATGAAATCGACGCCTCCGGATTCAAGGCCATCTGGGAGATCGCTTCGGTCGCCAGCAACGCGCAGCGCCAGTACCTGCAGGGACAGATCCTGCCGGACATGCGCGGCGGCATCTCCGGCATGGACGGCATCGATGCGGTCGGCGTGTCCCTGATCGACCCGGTCGACATCTATACCCAGGCCGACCGCGCCACCAAGTACGGCCTGCTGTTCGTACTGCTGACCTTCGTTGGCTTTTTCATCTTCGAGCTGATCAAGCAGCTGCCGATCCACCCGATCCAGTACGGCCTGGTCGGGCTGGCCCTGGCGATCTTCTTCCTGCTGCTGGTCAGCCTGAGCGAGCACATCGATTTCGCCATCGCCTACCTGATCGCCAGCGTCGCCTGCATCGGCCTGCTCGGCTTCTACCTGGTGGCGGTGCTGCGCAGCGTCGGCCGCGGCCTGGGCTTCGCGGCGATGCTGACCACGCTCTATGCGGCGCTGTACGGATTGCTGGTGTCGGAGGACAACGCGCTGGTGCTCGGCGCGGGCCTGCTGTTCCTGGTCCTGGCGGCGATCATGGTGGTCACCCGCCGCGTCGACTGGTATCAATTGGCCGGATCGCGACCGTCGTTGCGTGAATGAGCATGAATGCGGTCGTGGGCTCAGCCTGCGGCCGCATTCGTCGTGACCCTGGCACATCCCACCGATCCGACCTCCATTTTCAGAACCGGGAACCCCAAGATGTACGTCATGGATGCCAAAGCCCCTGAAATTCCGTCAGCGCTCGACGTGCGCAGCTTCAGCGGCGCCGCGATCTCGCCGTGGCTTGACGACCTGGCCCGGCTGCGCCTGGCGGTGTTCCGTGACTGGCCCTACCTCTACGACGGCGACGCCCACTACGAGGCGGAGTACCTGCACAGCTACCTGCAATCGCCACGCAGCATCGTGGTGCTGGCCTTCGACGGCGACCAGGTGGTTGGCGCCTCGACCGGGATGCCGCTGGCGGCCGAGGCCCGGGCGTTCCTCGACGCCTTCGACGGCGTCCCGATCGATCCGCAGGACGTGTTCTATTGCGGTGAATCGGTGCTGCTGCCGCAATACCGCGGGCGCGGCATCGGTCATCGTTTCTTCGACGAACGCGAGGCGCATGCGCGCAGCTACGGCGACTATGCCTGGACCGCGTTCTGCGCAGTGGATCGCGAGCCCGGGCATCCGCGTCGCCCGGCCTTTCATCGCGGCAACGAGTCGTTCTGGAGCAAGCGCGGCTACCGCCCGCGCCCCGAACTGCGTGCGCACCTGACCTGGCGCGAGGTCGGCGGAGCGGTGGTCGACCACTCGCTCACCTTCTGGACGCGCTCGCTGGAGCGGACACGATGAGCGACGGCATGCTCAAGGTTGCAGTGGCCAAGTACACGATCGGCGCGCCGGACGATTTCGCGGCTTTCGCCGGCAAGCAGGCGCGCTGGCTGGATGAAGCGCGTCAGCAGGGTGCGCAGATGGCGGTGCTGCCCGAATACCTTTCGCTCGAGCTCGGGGCGATGTTCGACGAGGCCACGCGCGGCGACCTGCATGCATCGCTGGCCGCGTTGCAGGCGTGGCACCGGCCGTGGCTGGAGCTGTTTTCGCGCCTGGCGCGCGAGCGCCACATGCACGTGGTGGCCGGCACCTTCCTGCTCGACCTCGGCCGCGGTCGCTACCGCAATCGCAGTTACACGTTCGCCCCGGACGGCAGCCACGTCTGGCAGGACAAGCTGCGCCTGACGGGGTTCGAGAAGGCGGCCGGAGTGATCGAATCGGGAGACGAACTCAAGGTGTTCGAGACCGGCCCGGTGCGCAGTGCGGTCGCGGTCTGCTACGACAGCGAGTTTCCGTTGCCGGTGCGCGCGCAGTGCGAGGCCGGCGCGCGCCTGCTGGTGGTGCCCAGCTGCACCGACACCGAGGCAGGCGCCACTCGCGTTCGCGTCGGATGCCTGGCGCGCGCGCTGGAGAACCGCTGCTTCGTCGCCCAGTCGGTGACCGCCGGCGCGGCGCCATGGAGCCCCGCGCTCGACCTCAATACCGGCGAGGCGGCGCTTATCGCGCCGATGGATGTCGGCCTGCCGCAGGACGGAATGATCGTGCAGACCCGCGGCGACCAGCACTGGGCAGTGGCCACACTCGATTTCGCCGCGCTCGAGGCAAGCCGCGCGCAGGCGCAGGTAGCGAACGATCGCGACTGGGCCAGCCAGTACTTCCCGAGCGTGGCGCGGGCCAAAGTGGTCCGCGCCGAAGCGGCGTGACAGCTGCGACGCCCCCGGGTGCGCTCCGCTTACCCGGGACCACGTCAAGGCGCGGTAGGTAGCCCGGGTAACCCCGGACTTGATCCGGGGGCACCCGGGTCGCCTGATCAACCGAACAACGTCACCCCGGGCACCATCCACAGCGACAACGCCGCCAGCGCCGTGCCAATGGCAGTCGCCGCCAGCACGTCACTGGGGTAGTGCAGTCCGAGCACCACTCGCGAGGCCGCAACACTGGCAGTAAACGGCACCAGCACCCATGTCAGCATCGGGTAGTGCGCCATCGCCACCAGGCTGAAAGCCACTGCGTGCAACGTGT
Organism: Lysobacter sp.; assembly: GCA_036524935.1. Taxonomy (GTDB): domain Bacteria; phylum Pseudomonadota; class Gammaproteobacteria; order Xanthomonadales; family Xanthomonadaceae; genus Lysobacter_J. Next base: position 23,104 of record DATDBK010000002.1, read on the forward strand.
GCCCGGACGGGAAGCTGAACTCGTCAAGCGGCGCCACCCAGGCATGGATGCGCTGGTCCGACGCGAACGGCCGCGGCCGCCGCGTCCAGCGCTTGAGCAGCTTGTAGAGCGTCAGCGCGATCACGCCCGTCGCGGCCAGGTGTGCCGAGGCGGCCAGGCCGTCGAGGCCGTCGACCACGATCAGCACCGCCATCAGCACATACCAGAACACGCCGTCACCGAGCCGGCTGACCAGCGCGAAGTACGAGCGCGAGCGACCACCTTCGCCCCAGCGGTTGGCGCGCAGGCACCAGCCCGAGTCGCCATCAACCAGGCGCTTGTGCAGTGAAGGGCGATGCAGCATGCGGTGCAGTGAGTGGCGGTTCATGACGCCTCCCGTTCTGGCTGTTCCGGCGGAGTGGAGGGCAGGACTGCGGTGCCGGCGTGGCGGCGCGCGTGTACGAGGTCCTGCAGCAGTGCGTCGAAGTCGGTGGCGACCTGTTCCGGGCGCAGGCCGGCAACGGCCTGGCGCGTGGCCATGCGCATGGCCCTGTGGGTCAGGGCGTCGCCGGCAATGCGCGTGCAGGCGGCGATGAATGCCGCTTCGTCGCCATCGGCAATGGCGGCGCCATGGACGCCGTCGCGCAGGTACTCACGCGCCGCGCCGTAGTCGAAGGCGACTGTCGGCACGCCGCTGGCGAGGGCTTCGAGGGTGACGTTGCCGAACGTCTCGCTCAGGCTCGGAAACAGGAACAGGTCGCCGCTGGCGAAATGCCGCGCGAGGTCATCGCCACGCTGGACGCCGCAGAAGATGAAGTCGGGGTTGTCCTGTTCGAGACGTGCCCGCGCCGGGCCGTCGCCGACCCAGACAAAGCGCGCCTCGGGGCGTGCGTGCTGCAGCGAGCGGAATGCGCGGACTGCCAGGTCGAGGTTCTTCTCCGCGGCGATGCGGCCGACATAGATGGCGGCGAAGCCGTCGTCGCCCAGGCCCCATTGCGCGCGCAGGCCAAAGTCGCGGCGCTGCGGATCGAACTGGGCGGTGTCGACGGCGCGCGGCAGGCGCGCGACATTGTCGAAGCGTTGCGCCTGCAGGAACTCGACCAGCTCGCGGGTCGGCACAAGGGTCGCATCGGCGCTGTTGTGGAACCGTCGCATCCAGCGCAACGCGGTCTGGGCGAGGAAGGCCGCGCCGTAGTCGCGCATGTATTCGTCGAAACGAGTATGGAAGCCGGTCGCCGCCGGGATGCCCAGGCGCTTTGCCGCCCGCAGGGCCGACCAGCCGAGCGGTCCTTCGGTGGCGACGTAGATGGCATCCGGGCGGATGGCCTCCCAGGCGTCGCGCAGGCGGCGCGTCGCCGGAAATCCGATGCGCAGGCCCGGGTAGCGCGGCAGCGGCGCGCCCGCCACCAGCAGTTCGTGGATCGTTGCGACGTCCTCATCGCCCTGCCGCGGCCGGACCACGTGGACGTCATGACCCCGGGCGCGCAGCCCGTGTTCGAGACCTTGCACGGTCAGGGCGACGCCGTTCACTTCCGGCGGGTAGGTCTCGCTGACGATCGCATAACGCATGCGCGGCTCCCGGTTTGCGCAATCGTGGGCGCGCACGGTGAAACCGGGATGGCAGGACAGTGACGCGGGGATGACGGGGCCCGACGAGCTTCAGCCCGACGTATGAAAACGGTTACCCGATCGATTTCTGTCCGAAATGCGCCGGGTTGCGTCACACGTCGCGGCAGGGTTAACAAATCAGTACCTAGAATGAACGTTTATTTGCCTGACCCGGGAGAGCGTGTGCAACGACGCGAAGTGCTGTTGGCGGGACTGACCTTGCCCGTGATGTCGCTGTTCCCGGGCATGGGGGCGCTGGCGGTGGCCGCACCGGCCGCCAAGGCGACACCCTTTGATTCCGACACGGTCGCTTCGCTGGCGCGCGCGCTGGCGGCCAGGCCCTACGTTGCCCAGAGCCGGCAGCTGCCGGCATCGCTGGAGAAGATCGGCTACGACCAGTACCGCTCGATCCGGTTCAATCCCGCGCAGGCGCTGTGGCGCGGCGGGGACGTGCCGTTCCAGGCGCAGTTCTTCCATCGCGGGTTCTTCTTCCGCGACCGCGTGGACATCTATTCGGTCACCGGGGGCGTCGCCACGCCGGTCGTCTACAAGCCCGCGCAGTTCACCTTCGACGGCACGCCCGCACCGAAGGAGAACGACCTGGGCTATGCCGGTTTCCGCCTGCATTCGCCGCTCAATCGCCCCGAGTATTTCGACGAGGTCGCTGCGTTCCTCGGCGCCAGCTATTTCCGCGCCGTGGCCAAGGGCCAGGCCTATGGATTGTCCGCGCGCGGCCTGGCATTGAAGACCGGTGCGCCGGCGGGCGAGGAGTTCCCGGTCTTCCGCAGCTTCTGGCTGGAGCAGCCCGCGCCGGGTGCCGACCACACTGTGGTGCATGCATTGCTGGACAGCCCGGGGGTCGCCGGTGCCTACCGGTTCGTGATCCGTCCCGGCGTGGAGACGGTGTTCGACGTGTCCGTGCGTCTGTATCCGCGCGTGGCGCTGGAGCAGGTCGGCATCGCGCCGCTGACCAGCATGTTCCAGTTCGATTCCAACGATCGCGTCGGCATCGACGACTACCGTCCGGCCGTGCACGACTCCGATGGCCTGGGCCTGATCAACGGCGGTGGCGAGCAGATCTGGCGCCCGTTGCAGAATCCGTCGGTGCTGCAGGAAAGTGCCTTCGAAGACGTCAATCCGCGCGGATTCGGCCTGATGCAGCGCAAGCGCGCATTTGCCGACTACGCCGACAGCGAAGCCCATTACGAGAAGCGCCCGAGCCTGTGGATCGAGCCGCAGGGCGAATGGGGCGCCGGCGCCGTGCATCTGTTCGAGCTGCCGACCGCCGATGAATTCCACGACAACATCGTCACGTTCTGGCGCCCGAAGCAGGCGCTGGCGGCAGGCAAGGAGCATCGCTTCGACTACCGCATGCACTGGTGCGACGAGCACACCTGGCTGCCGCAGCTGGCGACGGTCACGCGCACGCGCATCGGTGCCGGTGCCGGCACCGATGGCAAGCCCGGCACGCGCCTGTTCGTGATCGACTTCGCCGGTGGACGCTTGCAGGGCCTCGGCGACGGTGCGCAGGTGCGGGCCGATGTCACGGCGGGCAAGAGCAAGGTTGCAAATGTCACCGCCCATCCCAACCCGGGAGCGGGCGGTTGGCGCCTGGCGTTCGAACTGCAGCCCGGCAACGAGCGCAGTGTCGAACTGCGCGCCGTGCTTGGTGGTGCGTCCGGTCCGCTGAGCGAGACCTGGCTGTACCGGTGGACCGCGTGAGCGGCGTGACAATCACGCCAGAAACCGGCACGGCAACGGGGGCACCCGTGCCGGCGCCGTGGCTGCCGGCGGAATCACCGGTGGCGATGCCGGTGCAGACGTTGCGGGCAGGTCGCCTGAGCAACCCGCGGATGCCGACCACGCCGGGTGGAATGGCCTGGCGCCGCGCGCTCGTCATCGGCGGCGCCGCGCTGTTGACCCTGATCGCCGCCTACCAGATCTGGTGGGTGTTGCGCGGCAGCGGCACCGATGTCCTCGAGGGCTTGCTGCTGGTGCTGTTCGTGGCGCTGTTCGCCTGGATCGCGCAGTCCTTCGTCAGTGCAGTGGCAGGCTTCACGCTGATCGTGACGCGTCGCGGCGGCCGCCTGGGATTGACGCGCCAGGGTGAGCTGCCGGTGCTGACCTCACGCACTGCGTTGCTGATGCCGACCTACAACGAAGAACCCGAGCGTCTGCTGGCCGGCCTTCAGGCCATCTACGAGTCGGTGCAGGAGACCGGGCAGCTCGCGCAGTTCGATTTCTTTGTCCTCAGCGACACCACCAGCCCCGACATCCGCGCTGCCGAAGAACGGGCGTTCGCCGGCCTGCGCGAGCGGACGGACGGCCATGCCCGCCTGTTCTACCGCCATCGCCCCGACAACCGCGAGCGCAAGGCCGGCAACATCGCCGACTGGGTGCGCCGTTTCGGTGGCGCCTATCCGCACATGCTGATCCTCGACGCCGACAGCCTCATGACCGGCGAGACCATCGTGCGCCTGTCCGCGGCGATCGAAGGCCATCCCGATGTCGCGCTGATCCAGACGCTGCCGATGATCGTCAACGGCAATACGCTGTTCGCGCGCATGCAGCAGTTCGCCGGACGCGTGTACGGACCGGTGATCGCCCATGGCATCGCCTGGTGGCACGGCGCCGAAAGCAATTACTGGGGCCACAACGCGATCATCCGCACGCGCGCTTTTGCCGACCACGGCGGCCTGCCGGAACTGTTCGGCATCAAGCCGTTCCGCGGCACGGTGCTGAGCCATGACTTCGTCGAGGCCGCGTTGCTCCGCCGCGGTGGCTGGGCTCTGCACATGGTGCCCGGGCTGGGCGGCAGCTACGAGGAAGGGCCGCCGTCACTGACCGACATGCTCGTGCGCGACCGCCGCTGGTGCCAGGGCAACCTGCAGCACAGCGCGGTGCTGCCGGCGAAAGGCCTGCACTGGGTCAGCCGCTGGCACCTGATGATGGGCATCGGTCACTACTTCACGTCGCCGATGTGGGCGATGTTGATGCTGATCGGCCTGGCCATCCCGCTGCAGAAGGCCGGCCTGGCGTGGGACAGCCTCAAGCTGCCGGGCTTCTCGCCGACCGCCTACTGGAAGGAGCAGGACCCGGAGCGCTTCGTCTGGGTGTTCTTCCTGACCATGGGCGTGCTGCTGGCGCCCAAGTTCATGGGCTACCTGACGCTCTTCTTCGACCGCGATACGCGACGCGGCTGCGGTGGCGCGGTCCGTGCATTCCTGAGCATGGTCCTGGAGACGCTGCTGGCCGCGCTGATGGCGCCGGTGACGATGTACGTGCAGTCGCGCGGCGTCGCCGAAGTGCTGGCGGGCAAGGACTCGGGCTGGGACGCGCAGCGTCGCGATGACGGCACGCTGCCGCTGGCCGGGCTGGTGCGCAGCTATGCCGGTGTAACCGTGCTGGGCGTGGTGGCCGCCTGGATGGCCTGGATGATCTCGCCATCGCTGGCGGCATGGATGGCGCCGGTGATCCTCGGCCTGTTCCTGTCGATCCCGATCGTGGCGCTGACATCGACCCGCGGCGCCGGATTGTTCCTGCGCCGCATCGGCATCTTCTCGATTCCCGAGGAACACTCGCCGCCGAAGGTACTGGTGCGTGCGGCGAAGTTGCGCGAGGCGCTGCACCCGACGCCATAGGGGCGGGCCGTCGCAGCGTGCGTCATCCCGGCATGGACCGGGATGACGAGGCGGCTACACCGCTTCCAGCTTCAACACGATCCCCAGGCCCGCCATGTCGTGCGGTTCGCCCTCGAGGTCGGCGCGCACCAGCGCACGCGAGTCGAGCCAGCGCCGCGACAGGCTCAACGTCAGGCTGTTGCCATCGGCGCGCGCATCGAGCTGCGGGATCGGATCGGCCTCGTGGGCACGGTGCAGCAGCACTGCGATGCGAAGCAGGACGGCGAGGCGCCGCGCCGCGGTAAGCAGGCGGTCGGGCAGGGCCTCGAACGCCGACTTCGGAATGCCGCGGCGGTGCGTGCGCACCAGTGCGGCCAGGAATTGCTGCTGCTGGCGCGAGAAGCCGGCGATGTCGGAGTTCTCGACCACGTAGGCACCGTGCACGTGGTACTGGCTGTGGGCGATTGCCAGGCCCAGTTCGTGCAGGCGCGCGGCGCGCTGCAGCATCAGGCGGTCGTCGGCATCGAGTTGCCACGCCTGCGCGATCTGGTCGTACAGCCGCAGTGCCGTGGCCTCGACGCGATACGCCTGGCCATCGTCGATGCCGTAACGCTGCATGAGCGCGGCGACGGCTGCATCGCGCGGGTCGTCTGCGCCACCGCGACCGAGCATGTCGTACAGCACGCCTTCGCGCATCGCCGCCTTGCTCACCGCCATGCGCTTCAGGCCCAGCGCATCGAACGCGGCTTCCAGGATCAGCACGCCGCCGGCGATCACCGGCCGGCGCTCGGACGACAGCCCTGGCAATTCGATCGCGTCGATGCGGTCGGCCTGCAGCAGGCGTTCGCGCAGGACTGGCAGGGCTTCTGCGGTGACCGCGCCCTTGGTCAGCTTCATCGCCGCGCAGATGTCGCCGATCGCCTTGTTGGTGCCCGACGAACCCAGCGCTTCATCCCAGCCGAGTGCGCGATACGTGCCGGCGAACTGCTGGAACTCGGCGGTGACCTCGGTCAGCGCGTCGCGCCATTTCTTCTTGGTCAGCTTGCCGTTCTCGAAGAAGCGGCGGGTGGTGGCAATGCATCCCACTTGCAGGCTCTCGCGCTCGATCGCCTCGAAGCCCGAGCCGATGATGCACTCGGTCGAGCCGCCGCCGATGTCGATCACCAGGCGCAGCTCGCCGGGCTTGGAAGGCTGCGCGTGGGCGACGCCAAGGTAGATAAGGCGCGCTTCCTCTCGGCCGGCGACGACTTCGATCGCGTGCCCAAGCGCGGCCTCGGCCGGCATCAGGAACGCCTGCGGCACCGCCAGTCGGCGAACCGTGTTGGTGGCGATCGCGCGGACGCGTTGCGGCGGGATGTCGCGGATGCGCTGGCCGAAGCGGGCCAGGCAGTCCAGGGCGCGTTGGCGCACTTCGGGCGCGAGACCGCCGCGGCGGTCGAGGCCCTCGGCCATCCGCACGGTCTCGCGCAGACGGTCGACGATGCGCAGCTGGCCGAGCACGTAGCGCGCGACCACCATGTGGAAACTGTTGGAACCCATGTCGACGGCGGCCAGCAGGTCACCG
>DATDBK010000003.1:0-12807 GCA_036524935.1 Lysobacter sp.
GCAGTTCCTGGAGCATGCCGTTTTCGACGACGGCAACGCGGGTTTCGCGGGGCGTAACGTTGACCAGTATTTCTTCGGTCACTTCAACACTCCGAACTGGCGCAGCAAGGTGGCGGTCTCGTACAGCGGCAACCCCATCACACCGGAGTAGCTGCCGGACAGGCGCGTGGTGAATGCTTCGGCGAGACCCTGGATCGCGTACGCGCCGGCGCGCCCGTGCGGCTCGCCGCTGGCTACGTAGTCGTCGATCTGGGACTGGCTCAGGTTGGCGAAGGTGACCTCGGACACGGATACCGACTGCACCTCGCGCGATGGCGACACCAGCGACACCGCCGAGATCACCAGGTGGGTGCGGCCGGACAACCGGCCCAGCATCGCCGCGGCGTCGGCGTCGTCGGCCGGCTTGCCGAACACTTCGTCGTCAAGCACGACCTCGGTATCGGAGCCGAGCACGATGGCTGTCGGGTTGCCGACCACCTTCAGTAGTCCGGCCCCGGCCTTCTCGCGGGCGACCCGGCGCACGTAGGATTCGGCGGGCTCGCCGGGTTGCGGGTGCTCGGGGATGTCGAGGTCGAGCACGCCGAACTCCAGGCCGGGCTGGCTCGACAGGAGCCGGCCCAGCAATTCGTGCCGGCGGGGGGATTTGGAGGCGAGGTAAAGCATCGGCGAAAGCATAACCCGCGCTGACTGCGCGGCAGCGCGTGCAACACCTTCCAACCCCGATCGGGCTCACGAATCGTTCACTGCATCATCCAGACCCTGGCCCCAACCTCAAGGAGTTGTTCATGCCCCAGCTGTCCAAGCAGTCCTCCCGCCTCGCGCTCCGGCCGCTCGTGCTGGCCGCCGCCCTCGCATTCGGAGCGTTCCCCGCCGTGAGTCCCGCCCAGACCACACCGTACGTTGCCACCGATGGCACCCTGCTGTCGGTGTCGGCGCAGGCCGAAAGCCGGCGTGCGCCGGACATCGCCACCCTCTCCACCGGCGTGGTGACCCAGGCTGCCGACGCCAACTCGGCCATGCGCGCCAACGCCGAGCAGATGACCAGGGTGGTCGCCGCGATCAAGGCGGCCGGGATCGCCGAACGCGACATCCAGACCAGCGGCGTCAACCTCAACCCGCAATACAAGTACATCGAGAACCAGTCGCCGACGATCACCGGCTACCAGGCCCAGAACACGGTCAACGTCACGGTTCGCGACATCGCGAAACTGGGCAGGATCATGGATGCGCTGGCGGCCACCGGTGCCAACCAGATCAACGGCCCCACCTTCGACATCGATGACGCGAAAAAGGCCGAGGCCTACGACGAGGCCCGCCGCGCTGCGGTCGAGAAGGCGCAGACGCGCGCGCAGATGTACGCCAAGACGCTGGGCCTGAAGGTCCGTCGCATCGTCAGCATCAGCGAGGGTGGCAGCTTCGCACCGCCGCGGCCGATGCCGATGATGGCCATGGCGCGCGCCAAGGAGGCTTTCGATACGCCGATCGCAGCGGGCGAAAACACGCTGTCGGTCAGCCTCGACATCGTTTTCGAACTGGGAAACTGACATGACCGGCTCCGGCAAGACCACCCCGCCCGCTCCCGACCCCAGGCCCGGCCACAACCCGGGTTACGCCGAGCCCAAACCGCGCGACCGCGACGATGTGGAACAACCACATCCGAAGCGCAAGCCCGATCCGGACGACGGCGGACTTGGCAGGGAGGCGGACCAGGCGCCGGAGCGCTAGTCGTTTCACAACGCTGCACCGATCAGGCCCGCCCAGTGCGGGCCTGATCTTTCTCGCGCGCATCTTTTTTCGTGCAACCCCTTCCCGTCCAACCCCGCTGCCGCCATCGGTGCGTTTGCCGCCATTGCAGACCACATCAGGAGGCACGCCATGTCGAATGCAATTGCCCTGCGCCACCAGGCCGGTTCGTTCCGGGTTCCCGGGTTCGATGGCTCCGAGCTCGACGTCAGCCGCATCGCCGCCGTTGCCGGCGCGGTTGCCGTCAATGCGGTGATCGCCATGCTGCTGATGTTGCCGCTCGCGCGGTACTCGCCGCCGGCCGATGACGAGGTCATGGAGGTGATCCATATCCTGCCGCGCAAGCCGATCGAGAATCCGCCTCCGCCACCGGAGAAGGTCACCATCGATCGGACACCGCCCCGGCCCGTGCCGACACCGACGCCGCGTCTGGCGCCCGCGGACACGGCGATCACCGAAGCGGTGGTCGAAGCCCAGCCAGGTGACGAGGCGCTGCCGCCGGTCGAACCGGGGACGCCCGATGGATCAGTGGCCGAACCGCTGCGGCCCGCCAGCGGCTCGGTGTTGCAGGCGCTGTCGGCACCGGCGCCGGCGTACCCGGGTGAGGCGGTGCGGCAAGGTCTGACGGGCACCGTCGAGCTGGAGATCCTGGTGGGTATCGACGGACGTCCGCTGGAGGTGCGCGTGGTGCGCAGCAGCGGTCATCGCGTGCTCGACCAGGCGGCCAGGCGCGCGGTGCTGGCGTCGTGGACGTTCCAGCCTGCGTTCCGCAACGGCCAGGCGGTGCAGGCACTCGGGCGCGTGCCGATCGAGTTCAAGCTGGCGCGGTGATGCGTGTCCGGATCCCGGGTGCGGCCTTTGGCCTTACCCGGGCTACGCGGGTCGTAGCCCGGGTAACCCCGGGCTTGATCCGGGGGCGCCCGGGAACCGTGCGCGCGTCAGGCGCGGTGGTAAGGATGGTTCGCGAGCAACGCCGCCGCGCGATACAACTGCTCGGCGGCGACCAGCCGCACCAGCATGTGCGGCAGCGTCAGCGGTCCCAGCGACCACGACTCGTCGCCGCGCGCGATCACCTCCGGCGCATGTCCCTCGGGGCCGCCGATCAGGAATGCGAGGTCGCGCCCCTGCCCGCGCCAGTGTTCGAGCCGCTGCGCCAACTGCTCGGAAGACCAGGTCCGGCCGCGACCGTCGAGGGTGACCACGCAGGCGTTCTTCGGCAATGCAACCAGCACGCGCGCGCCTTCGTCCTGGGTCGCGCGCACCGCATCGCGGCCCTTGCCGCGTAGCCCGGGCTCGATCTCGACCAGTTCCAGCGGCAGCCAGTGCGACAGGCGCTTGCGGTACTCACCGAAGCCCTCGGCCACCCATCGCGGTGCGTGTTCACCGACGGCGATCAGTTTCGCTTTCATCACCGTGAATGGTAGCGGTTCAACGTCACGTTCCGGCGCAGTGACTCGCGGGTGTCATCCACCGGCCATGCCCGGCTCGTAGGTTGCAGGCTCCCCCAGCCCCGCAGGAGCCGCAGATGGATGCGTTAGATCTCTCCCGCCGCCAGGTCCTCAAAGGTGGTGCTGCAACAATGGCGATTGGCGCCATGGGCAGCCTTGGCGCGCTGTATTCGCGCCAGGCGCTGGCCGCCGGCGATCCGACCCGACTTGCCCCGATTCCCGGCCGCTATGGCCCGCTCGCCCCGGTCGCCGACCGCGCCACCGGCCTGCCGCTGCTGCAGTTGCCACGCGGCTTCAGCTACCGCTCCTTCGGCTGGAGCGGCGATCTCATGAGCGACGGCCAACCCTGCCCCGACCGCCACGACGGCATGGCCGTGGTCGGCCTGCGCCGCCCCGGCGGGCGCCCGCACGATCGCCATCCCGGCGGCGGCCACCGCCACGGCCACGAGCTGGTGCTGATCCGCAACCACGAGCGCGGCGGCGCCAGCCCGATCAACGCCCCCGGCATGTACGACAGCGGCGACATCGGCGGCGGCCAGGTCGCCGGTGGCGGCACCACCACGCTGACCTGGCGCCATGGCGAATGGCGCAGCATCGAGGCCAGCCTTGGCGGCACGCTGGTCAACTGCGCCGGCGGTCCGACGCCGTGGGGCAGCTGGTTGAGCTGCGAGGAGATCAAGACCGACGCTGTGTCTAGCGCCGGCAAGAAGCACGGCTACGTATTCGAAGTGCATGCAGAGGCCGAACGTACCAGCGGCCGTCCGCTGGTCGGACTCGGGCGTTTCAGTCATGAGGCGGTCGCGATCGATCCGCGCACCGGCATCGTCTACCTGACCGAGGACGACCGTAACAAGGCCGGGCTCTATCGCTTCATCCCCAACGATCGCGCCGGCCGCTACGGCTCGCTCGAACGCGGCGGTCGCCTGCAGGCCGCGCGCGTGCGCCGCCAGCCCAACGCCGACCTGATCGTCGCCGCGATCGGCGACGAGTACGCACTGGAATGGGTCGACATCCCCGATCCGGACCTCGACAGCATCGTCGCCCCGGCCGGCTTCCCCGACATCTCCGCCGGCGAAACCCTCAGCGGCCCGTTCGCGCAGGCATGGAGCGCGGGTGCGCTGCGCATGAGCCGCGGCGAAGGCATCTGGCACAGCTACGGCAAGATGTTCATCGTCGACACCAGCACTGGCGTCGATGCGCAGGGCCGCAAGGGGCGAGGCAATGGCGCGGTATGGGTGCTGGACTTGCTGACGCAGCGAATCCGCGCGCTGTTCGTCAGCGGCAACCAGCTCGCCGCGCACAACCCCGACAACATCACCGTCAGCGCGCGCGGTGGCGTGCTGCTGTGCGAGGACGGCGGCGAAAGCCCGGACCAGTACGGTCCCGGCGCGCGCCTGGTCGGACTCACGCGCCAGGGCGAGTCGTTCTACTTCTGCAAGAACAACATCGAGCTGACCTCGACGCAGATCAGCAACGCCGGCAAGGTCATCCCCGAGGGCGATTACCGCGACAGCGAGTTCTGCGGTGCGTGCTGGGACCCCTTCAGCCAGACGTTGTTCGTCAACGTCCAGACGCCGGGGATCACGGTGGCGATCACGGGACCGTGGGAGCGTGGGCACCTGTAACGCAATCGCATCCGGGGTTTGATGCGCATGAACGCCGGGTGCGCTGCGCATGAACCCCGGGTGCGCTGCGCTTACCCGGGCTACGGTTGGCCAATCGGAGACCGGGCAATGAATTGCCGGAGCGTTGGCCGGCGGGTCGGGGATTGCGCAGCAGCGGGCCATGGATGGCCCGCGCCCCGCATCGGACAGGATGTCCGACCAAGGGGCGGAGCAATCCCCGGCCCGTCGGGCGACGCCACACCGACACCGACATCGCCATCGCCACCGACATCGACATCGGCACCGACATCGCCAGGCGCACAAATGAAAAACGGCGCCACAAGGCGCCGTCTTTCATGGACGAAGAACAGACACGTCAGCGACGCTGGCGAATGCCGACCTCGTATTCCTCTTCGTCTTCCATGCCCGGCGGCTGGTCGCCGACCGTCCACAGACGCTCGAGCGCATAGAACTCGCGAACGCGCGGCAGCATGACGTGGACGACGACGTCACCCAGGTCGACCAGCACCCATTCGGCTTCGCGCTCGCCTTCCACGCCCAGCGGCTGGACGTCGAGGTTCTTGGCGAACTTGACGACTTCGTTTGCGATCGACTTGACGTGCCGCGTCGAAGTGCCCGAGGCGATCACCATGTAGTCGGTGACGCTGCTCTTGCCACGCACATCGATCTCGACGACATCCTTGGCCTTGAGTTCCTCGACCGCGGCGTGGACCGTCTTGAGCAGGAGCTCTACCGGCGGCGGCGGGTCAGGCATGCGGGTCTTGATGACTTGTGCTTCGGTACTCAAGGGGTGCTGGCTCTCGGCGCGGGGGGCAATTGCATTATGTCATGCAGATTATAACGAAGCCGGCGTGACGTCCCGGACGGCGTACAGGCCGTGACGACGGATGTACTCGGCGACCGCAGGCGGCACCCAGTCCTGCCAGGCCTCGCCAGCGGCGATCCGGCGGCGCAGCTCGGTCGACGACTCGGGCCGCTGCAGGGCCAGTTCGAACGCCGCGAAGCCGCCTGCAGGGGCTTGCGACAGTTTCGAGGCCTCCGACCAGCGTCCGGCGACCTCGGCGTGAACCGGCGGCGACCGGGCGGCGATGGTAGCCGCCTCCAGGTGCGATCCCGGGCGCGCCACCGCCAGGACGTGCGCGAACCGGAACAATTCCTGCCAGCGGTGCCAGGTATGCAGCTGCAGCAGTGAATCGCCGCCGATCATCCACACGATCGGCTGGTCCGGGCCGAGCTCGTCGCGCAGTTCGCGCAGCGTGTCGACGGTGTACGACGGCCCGTCACGGCGCAGCTCACGGCGGTCGACCTTCAGCCCGGGCTCTCCCGCCACGGCCAGGTCGAGCATGCGTGCGCGCGCCGTCGCGTCGGCGTGGGTCGCGCCCTTGTGCGGCGGGTCGGCCGCCGGAATCAGGTCAACCTGCGCGCCGAGGGCGTCGCGGACAGCGCGCGCGACCGCCAGATGGCCGCAATGGACCGGGTCGAAGGTGCCGCCGTAGAAGATCCGCAGCGTCATCGCCCGAAAACTCAGCTCCGCGAAAGGGAGAGCAGTCGCGCCGCCCGCGGTTCGGCCACCGCCAGCAGCAGACGCTCCAGCGCCAGCCAGGCGTCGGTCGGCTCTTCGCCGATGCGCCCCCGCCCCTTGGCGATGCGGTCGACGCGGCCGGCCTCGGCCACGAATGCATCCCAGCGGGGCGCTGCATGGCGCTGCAGGGCGCGTCGATACATCGGCTGCTTGGAATCCCAGATGCGCTGCGCCTTGAACTCGCCGGCGAGGTTGCCGCCGCGTGCCTGCACGCGTGCCAGCGCGGCGGCGCGTTGCAGCTCCATGACCACCATGCCCAGCAGCGCCGGCACGGCCTCGCCCTCGGCACGCAGGCCGGCGAGCATGCGCGCGACCTGCGCGCCCTGCCCGTTCATCGCCGCATCGACCAGGCGGAACACGTCGTAGCGTGCCGCATCGGCGACCAGCTCGGTCATCTTCGCGCTGTCGAGGGTGGTGCCATCGGACAGAAGCGCGAGCTTGTCGATTTCCTGCGCGGCGGCGAGCAGGTTGCCCTCGACGCGATCGGCGAGGTTCTGCACGGCATCACGATCGGCACGCAGGCCATGCTGGCGCAGGCGCCGCTCGATCCAGTCCGGCAGCTCGTGCGGCTTGACCGCCCAGGCGACGGCGATCTGGCCGATGCGGCCGATGGCCTCGCTCCACTTGCCGCCGTGCTGCTTGCTCCATTCGCCGGCGGTGACCATCAGGACCACGTCCATCGGCGGATCGGCACAGAAATCGCTGATGACCTCCGCGCCTTCCTTGCCCGGCTTGCCGGTGGGCAGGCGGACTTCGACGAGGCGCCGGCTGGCGAACAGGCTCGGCGCCCGGAAGCTCGCCGACAGGCCATTCCAGTCGGGCTCGCGCTGGTTGCCTTCGGCTTCGAATACTTCGCGTTCGGCGATGCCCTGCCTGCGCGCGGCTGCGCGCACGGCGTCAGCGGCCTCGAGCACGCGCAGCGGCTCGGGGCCGGCGATCAGGTAGGCCGGGCGCAGTGGTGGCGGCGTTGCCTGGTCGAGACCAAGCTGGGCGACCAGCTGTTCCGGCTTCAATTCCATTTCAGCGGTGCAGGGTCAGTGCGGTGTGCCGCCGCCGTCTGCCGGAATGACAGGTGCGGCTGGCGACGGGGTCGGCGTCGGCATCGGCGCACCGTCGACCGCGGGGGTCGGCGGCGGAGCTGCCTGCGCCGCGCTGGCATGGCGCGCAACGGCGTCAAGGCGGCGCAACACCGAAGCCACCATCTCGCGGCGCATTTCAACCTGCAGGATCTCGCGCTCGCCCTCGGTGCCGATCGACTGCACCGGGTTGGACACGTAGTCGCGGGCCAGCTCGATGGTCTGGCGTGGCACCGGCGTGGTGCCATCGGCCCTGCGCACTTCGAACGTCACCGCATAGCGCAGCGAGTATTCCTGGGCGCGGCCCAGTTCGTCGAGCGCGATCGGGCGATCGCCCCATTGTTCGCCGAGCAGGTCGAGCACGGTGGCGTCTTCGGTGTCCTCGGTGGCCGGCGTGGCGCCGGCGCGGGTCAGCGCCTGCGCCAGCGAATCGGCCAACGGGCTGTAGCGGTCCGACGAGACGACGCGCACCGGGCCCATCTCGGGCGGCAACACGAGTGCGCTGCGCAGATGGAATCCGCAGGCCGACAAGGCGAGGGTCATCGCCAGCGCGGCGCTGGCGGGGATCATGCGACGAAGGGGGCGACGGATCATGCGAGCAGTCTGGACGAGCCGTGGGCAGCCATCAATAGCGGGCGGCGTTCCGTTCAGCGAATGCCGGCACCTCATCGCTTTGCCCTAGCCCCCTTGGTTAGGGGGCGGTTCGCGCTGAAAGCGCGAAAGGGCCGGGTACGGCGCAAAGAGGCCCGGGGCCCAAAGTCTGCGCGAGCAGACTTTGGGGGATAAGCCGCCCAAAGGCGGGTTATCCGGCAACGATGTTTACGATCTTGCCGGGGACGACGATCACCTTGCGCACGCTCAGGCCTTCCATGTACCTGGCCACGTTCGGCTCGGCCAGGGCGAGGCGCTCGGCCTCTTCCCTGGCGATGTTCACCGGCACGTCGATGGTGCCGCGCAGTTTGCCGTTGACCTGCACCGCCAGCGTCACCGCATCGCGCACCAGCGCGGCCGTGTCGGCCTGCGGGAACGGCTCGTCCTCGAGCAGTGTTTCCGCATGCCCCAGCGCCTGCCACAACGCATGGCAGACGTGCGGTGTGACCGGATTGAGCAGCAGCACCATTGCCTGCAGCGCCTCGTGTCGCACGGCCCGGCCCTGGTCGCTCATGTCGTCGAATTTCGAGACATGGTTGAGCAGTTCCATCAGCGCCGCGATCGCAGTGTTGAAGCTGTGGCGGCGGCCGTAGTCGTCACCGACCTTCTGGATCGTCTCGTGCAGCTGCCGGCGCAGCGTCTTCTGCGCGGCGTCGAGCTGCGATGCGTCCACTTCCGGATGGTCGGGCTGCGAGACATGCTCGAGCACTTCGCGCCAGAAGCGGCGCAGGAAGCGCGACATGCCTTCCACGCCGGCCTCGTTCCATTCCAGCGACTGCTCCGGAGGCGCGGCGAACATCGAGAACAGGCGCACCGTGTCGGCGCCGTACTTGCCGACCATAAGCTGCGGATCGACGCCGTTGTTCTTCGACTTCGACATCTTCTCGGTGCCACCGATCACCACCGGCTCGCCATCGGCCTTCAGGGTGGCGCCGGTGATGCGGCCGCGCTCATCGCGGATCACCTCGACGTCGGCCGGGTTGATCCAGTCCTTCGAGCCATCCGCGTTGTCGCGGTAGAACGTTTCCGCGATCACCATGCCCTGGGTCAGCAGGTTGATCGCCGGCTCGTCGCTGGCCACCAGGCCCTGGTCGCGCATGAGCTTGTGATAGAAGCGGAAATACAGCAGGTGCAGGATCGCGTGCTCGATGCCGCCGATGTACTGGTCGACCGGCGTCCAGTACTTGGCGCGCTCGTCGACCTGCTGCGCGGCGCCCGGCGAGGTGTAGCGCGCGTAGTACCAGCTCGACTCCATGAAGGTGTCGAAGGTGTCGGTCTCGCGCTCGGCCGCGCCGCCGCACTGTGGGCAGGTGGTCTGGCGCCAGGTCGGGTCGGACTTGATCGGCGAGGCGACACCGCTGAATGCAACGTCCTCGGGCAACACCACCGGCAGTTGCTCTTCCGGCACCGGCACGTCGCCGCACTTGTCGCACAGGATCACCGGGATCGGGCAACCCCAGTAGCGCTGACGGCTGACGCCCCAGTCGCGCAGGCGATAATTGACGCGGCGCTGGCCGCTGCCGTCGCCCTCGAAGCGGGTGGCCAGCGCGTCGAGCGCCTGCTGGAACTCCATGCCGTCGAATTCGCCGGAGTTCACCAGCCAGCCGCGCTCGGTATAAGCCGACTCCTCGGCGATGCGACGCTGGAACTCTTCCACCACCTGCACCGCGGCGCTCGTCTCGTACACATCGACCGAACCCGCACCGCCCAGCGCGCTGCGCATCGGGTCGTCGTGGCGGGCCAGGTGCTGGCCAATCTCGGCGAGCGCGTCACGCACTTCCGCCGGCACGATCACCATGCGGATCGGCAGTGCATATCGCTGGGCGAACTCCCAGTCACGCTGGTCGTGCGCCGGCACGGCCATGACCGCACCGGTGCCGTAGTTCATCAGCACGAAGTTGGCGACGTAGACCGGCAGTTCCTCGCCGGTGACCGGATGGATGGCGCGCAGGCCGGTGTCGCGACCGCGCTTTTCCTGCGTCTCCAGCTCGGCCTCGGTGACGCCGCCCTTCTTCAGGTCGGCCAGGAATTCGGCGAGTTCGGCGTCCTTCTGCGCCGCCGCCAGCGCGAGCGGATGCTCGCCGGCGATCGAGACGAAGGTGACGCCCAACAGCGTGTCCGGGCGCGTGGTGAACACACTCAACGGCGCGACCGCATTGCCATCGGCGTCGCGCACGTCGAAGCGGATCTCGAGGCCTTCGCTGCGGCCGATCCAGTTGCGCTGCATGGTCTTGACCGCATCCGGCCAGCCCGGCAGTGCGTCCAGGCCCTCGAGCAGCTGCTGCGCGTAATCGGTGATCTTGAGGAACCATTGCGGGATCTCGCGCTTTTCGACCAGCGCGCCAGTGCGCCAGCCGCGGCCGTCGACGACCTGCTCGTTGGCCAGCACGGTCTGGTCGACCGGATCCCAGTTGACCACCGAATTCTTGCGGTAAGCCAGGCCCTTCTTCATCAGTCGCACGAACATGCGCTGCTCGTGCACGTAGTACGACGGCTGGCAGGTGGCGAATTCGCGCGACCAGTCGATGGCGTAGCCCATCTGCTGCAGCTGCGTCTTCATGTGCGCGATGTTGGCGTAGGTCCACTTCGCCGGCGCGGTGTTGTTCTTGATCGCCGCGTTCTCGGCCGGCAGGCCGAACGCGTCCCAGCCCATCGGCTGCAGCACGTTGTGGCCGGTCATGCGCTTGTAGCGGCTGATGACGTCGCCGATCGTGTAGTTGCGCACGTGGCCCATGTGCAGGGCGCCCGACGGGTACGGGAGCATCGACAGGCAGTAGTACTTGGGCTTGGCCGACGCCTCGTCGACCTCGAACGCCTTCGTCCCGTTCCAGAAGCGCTGGGCGGCACCTTCGAGGGCTTGCGGATCGTAGGCGGCGGTTTCGGTCTGGACGGCTTCGGTGGACACGATGGCGGCGGCAACTCAGGAAAGACCGGAAAGCCTACCGCAGCGCACAAAATGCCGCCATTCCGGAGCGTACTGCCGGTCCCGGGCGTATTCACGGGCCGGTACCCGCGAGCGCCGACTTTGGTCCGAAGGCGCGCCTCGCGGCCTTCCGCCCCTAGAATCCGAGCGACTTCATCCCGGAACTCACGCATGCACCGTCAACGACTGGCCGCCCTCGTCTTCCTGCTGCCGATGGCTTCGGCCCTGGCGGCCGAACCCACCGCCCTGCACTGCGGCCGGCTGTTCGATGCCCGCAACGGGACCGTGCTGGCCGATCGCACGGTCGTGGTACGCGACGGCAAGGTTGCCGAAGTACTGGTGGGCCATGCCGACGTTCCGGGCACGAAAGCCATCGACCTGACGGGGCACACCTGCACGCCCGGCTGGACCGACCTCCACGTGCACCTGGGTTCGGAAAGCAGCCCGAAGAGCTACGAAGAGGAATTCCGCCTGGACGACACCGACTTCGCCTTCCGTTCGGTCGGCTACGCGAAGAAGACCCTCCTCGCCGGCTTCACCAGCGTGCGCGACCTCGGCGGCGAGGTCACCCCACACCTGCGCAACGCGATCAACCAGGGCCTGGTCGACGGTCCGCGCATCTGGGCAGCGGGCACCGCGATCGGCACCACCGGCGGTCACGCCGATCCCACCAACGGCTACAACGCCGAGCTCTCGCACCTGATCGGACCGCCCGGCCCCACCGAAGGCGTGGTGAATTCCGTCGACGACGCACGCCAGGCGGTGCGCCAGCGCTACAAGGAAGGCAGCGACGTCATCAAGATCACCGCCACCGGCGGCGTGCTTTCCTACGCCAGGTCGGCGGATGCGCCGCAGTTCACCGTCGACGAGATCAAGGCGATCGTCGATACCGCCAAGGACTACGGCTACCGCGTCGCTGCGCACGCGCACGGCGCTGAAGGCATGAAGCGCGCGGTGCTCGGCGGCGTCACGTCGATCGAACACGGCACCTCCATGACCGACGAGATCATGTCGCTGATGAAGCAGAAGGGCACCTGGTACGTGCCGACGATCTCCGCCGGCCGCTTCGTCGCCGACAAGGCCAAGACCGATGGCTACTTCCCCGAGATCATCCGGCCCAAGGCCATTCGCATCGGGGCGCAGATCCAGGAGACCGCAGCCAAGGCCTACAGGAACGGCGTGAAGATTGCCTTCGGCACCGACATGGGCGTGGGGCCGCACGGCGACAACGCGCGTGTATTCATCTACATGGTCGAAGCCGGCATGCCCGCTGCCTTCGCCCTGCAGGCGGCCACCATCAACGCCGCGCAGGCACTGGGAGCGGACGACCAGGGCGTGATCGAAGCCGGCAAGCGCGCGGATATCGTCGCCGTGCCGGGCAACCCGCTAGAGGACATCAAGGCAGTGCTGGACGTCGACTTCGTGATGAAGGACGGGGCGATCTACAAGCAGCCGGGGAGCATGCAGCCGGGCGCGGCGCAATGACCGGCGAATGGATAGGCTTCGTGGCAGCCACGCTGACCACGCTGTCCTTCGTCCCGCAGGCGGTGAAGATCATTCGCAGCAAGCAGACGCAGGGCATCTCGCTGTGGATGTACCTGACCTTCACCGTCGGCGTCGCGTTCTGGCTGGCCTACGGCCTCGTGCTGATGTCGTGGCCGATGATCATCGCCAACGTGATCACTCTGGCGCTGTCGCTGACGATCCTGTCGCTCAAGCTGCGTTACGGCTGAGCATGTACATACCGACAGCAGTTGCT
>DATDBK010000004.1:0-12013 GCA_036524935.1 Lysobacter sp.
TGATCCATTCGGTCAGGCCGTTGCCGATGACCGGGATCGCGCCGAAGAGCGAGATGATCACCTTCGCGCCCCAGAACGACATCTGGCCCCACGGCAGCACGTAGCCCATGAAGGCTTCGGCCATCAGCACCAGGTACAGCACCATGCCGATGACCCACACCAGTTCGCGCGGCTTCTGGTACGAGCCGTACATCAGGCCGCGGAACATGTGCAGGTACACGACGATGAAGAACAGCGAGGCGCCGGTCGAATGCATGTACCGGATCAGCCAGCCCCACTCCACGTCGCGCATGATGTATTCGACCGACGAGAACGCTTCGGCCGCGGACGGCTTGAAGTGCATCGTCAGGAAGATGCCCGTCAGGATCTGGTTGACCAGGATCACCATGGCGAGCGAGCCGAAGTAGTACCAGACGTTGAAGTTCTTCGGCGCGTAGTACTCGGTCATGTGCTTGCGGTACACCGGCATCATGCCGGGCGCGCGCGCGTTGACCCAGTCCATCACGTTGGTCGCGGTCCGCGTCAGGATGTTGGCCATGACTTATGCCCCTGCCTTCGGATCGACGCCGATGACGATCGACGTATCGCTTTCGTAGTGGTGCGGCGGCACGAGCAGGTTGATCGGCGCCGGCACGCCCGCGAACACGCGGCCGGCCATGTCGAAGCGCGACTTGTGGCACGGGCAGAAGTAGCCGCCCTTCCATTCCGGATCGAACGGCTCGGGCTTGATTTCGGCCTTCATTTCCGGCGAGCAGCCCAGGTGCGTGCACAGGCCGACCAGCACGGAGATCTCCGGCTTGATCGAGCGCAGCTCACCGGTGATGTAGGCCGGCTGCTGGTCCTTGTTCTCGGACTTGGGATCGCGCAGGCGCGGATCCAGGGTCGGCAGCGCGTCAAGGATCGACTTGGAGCGCTTGACGATCCAGATCGGCTGGCCGCGCCACTCCAGGATGATGCGCTGGCCTTCGCCCAGCGCACTGATGTCCGCGGAAATCGGCGCGCCGGCGAGCTTCGCCCGGGCACTGGGATTCCAGGACTTGATGAACGGCACCGCCACAAAACCGGCTCCGACCGCACCGACCACGGCAGTGGTCGCGGTCAGGAACCGACGGCGGCCCTGGTTGACAGGATCATGGACCCCTTGGTTGGCCATCCGGCACTCCGCAAAGCTGTTCGAAGTTACACCGCGTAGCCCGCCACTGGCGACGGCTCGCGGCACAAAAGACGGGGAAGTGTAACGGAAGGGTGAATGGCCCGACAATCCGCCGATGTTGCGTAAACCGCCGGCTGGGCCCCGTGGGCGGCCCGGGGCCTTGAATCACGGCCCCTTGAATCACGGCCCCTTGAATCGCGGGCCCTTGAATCAGCGGACGACGCTGGTCGCGCCGCGGTAGCGCTCGGCCAGCTGGCCGACGCGAACCACGTAGCGCTGGGTTTCGCTGTAGGGCGGGACGCCCTTGTACTTGTCCACGGCGCCCTCGCCGGCGTTGTAGCCGGCCGCGGCCAGGGTCAGGTTGTTGTTGAACCGCTTCAGCAGCCAGGCCAGGTACTGCACGCCACCCTGGATGTTCTGGCTGGCGTCGAACGCATTGCTGACCCCGAAACGCCGCGCCGTCGCCGGCATCAGCTGCATCAGACCCTGGGCGCCGACGCGTGACAGCGCATTGGGGTTGTAGGCCGATTCGGCGTGGATGATCGCGCGCACGATCGACTCGTCGACCCCGTGCTGGCGGGCGGCGGCGGCGATCTCGTTGCGATAGGCGTCGGTGTTGAGCCGGACCGTGCCGAAGTTGACGCCGGGGCGCGCGCCGCAGGCGTAGCAGGCCTCGATGTAGCTGTAGCGGATGGTGCGCACCGCGCTGGCGTTGGCAATCCCGCGCGGCGCCTTGCTGGTGTAGTGGCGCACGCCGTCCTGGATGTACGAGTACACCTGCCCCTTCACCACGCGCGGCGCGGAGCGGGTGGCATAGGTCGGTGTCGCGGGGGCCGGAGTCGGTGCCGCGGTGAGGTGCATGGCCGCCGGCATCGAGACAGGCGCGGCCGAAACGGGTGAGGCCGGCGCTGCCGCATGGACCGAAGCCGGCGAGCCGGCGACGGCATTGGCCGGGATGGTGGTCCCCATCGCCGACGGCACCCTGGCCGGCGTGGTGGCCGGTCGGTCACCCCCGCGCGACTGGCTGATCACGATGCAACGGGCGCCAGCGGGCTTCTTGCTGACGTAGCTGCGGCTGCCGTCCGGCAGATCGCAACGGTACAGGGCACCGGCCACGGACGGCGCCGCAGCCAGCAAACAGGCAATCCCCAGTAGCAGTGAGCCCCCCCTCATGGCCGCGAGTGTGTCCTGTCTCCCCTGGTGCTTCAAGTGCTTGATCGGGCTGGCTGTTGCGAAACGTGACCCGCGCCGCGTCATCCGATCCCCTGTGTATCCGGCAGCGGGCGATGCCGGAGCCCCACCCCCGGCGTCGCCCACTCCGCCCCTGTCATTGCTCGCTCAGGGTGCTGCCCTGGCGTTGCGGTACCGGTCGGTCAGCACCGCGACGCGTTCGACGTAGCGCTGGGTCTCGCTGTAGGGCGGCACGCCCTGGTAGCGGTCGACCGCGCCTTCGCCGGCGTTGTAGCCGGCCGTGGCCAGCGTCAGGTTGCCGTTGAAACGCTTGAGCAGCCACGCCAGATACTGCACGCCGCCGCGGATGTTCTGCCCGATATCGAAGACGTTGGCGACACCGAAGCGGCGGGCCGTGTCCGGCATCAGCTGCATCAGGCCCTGCGCCCCGACCCGCGACAGCGCGCGCGGGTTGTAGGCCGATTCGGCATGGATCACCGCCCGCACCACCGCCTCGTCGACGCCGAAATCTCGCGCGGCCGAGGCGATTTCACGGCGATATGCATCGGTGTTGAGGTTGATCTTCCCGAAGTCCACGCCCGGGCTGACGTCGCAGGCGTAGCAGGTTTCCATGTACGAGTAGCGCACCCGGCTGATCGGTCCGATGCCCGGCCGGGCGCTCGGGGGGCGGCTGCTGTAAATCACCTGACCGTCGCTGGAATAGCGAAAGACCTCGCCCTGCGCTACCCGCATCGGAACTCCGGCAGGCGCCACCGCTTCCGTGGTGCTGGCCACCTGCGGCTCCTGCAATTCGCGCGCAACCGGTGGCAGCAACGCCGAGCCACCCACCCGGGAGGGCATGGACGGCCGACTGACCTGACCCAGCGGAGCGGCATCGGCGGAGCGGGCGCTGCTGCCCGGGCATGCCGGCGCCGACAGCCCGGAGCCGGCCGTCAGCGGCTCGCCGGCGCGGCCGCAGCGCTCCAGGTCCGCGGCCCGGGCTGGCGACAACGCCAGCAGGCACACGATTCCCAGACACCACGCGCCTGCCCTGACCGACATCCCTCTACCCCTTGATCCCGATGGCGCGCCTCGCGCCCCTTCCATCTGAGGTAACGCGGTGCGCCGCAAGACCCGGCCCTGATCCCTCACCGGACCACGCCCTGACCGGAAAAGAACAGCGCCTGTAGAATGGCCCACCCTCCGGCGCGGAATAACCGCCGCCCTTCCCGGACAGAGCCTAATGACCGCCACGACTGCCCCCACCGCCCCCGCGGACGCTTCCGCCAGCCCCACCCCGGGCAGCCGGAAGCTCTTCATCCAGACCCACGGTTGCCAGATGAACGAGTACGACTCGGCCAAGATGGCCGACGTGCTCGCCGCCAGCGACGGCATGGAGCTGACCGACAACGTCGACGAAGCCGACGTGATCCTGATCAACACCTGCTCGATCCGCGAGAAGGCGCAGGAAAAAGTCTTCAGCCAGCTCGGCCGCTGGAAGGCGCTCAAGCAGGGCGGCCGCCCGGTCGTGATCGGCGTCGGCGGCTGCGTCGCCTCCCAGGAAGGCGAGGCGATCGTAAAGCGCGCGCCGTACGTCGACCTGGTGTTCGGTCCGCAGACCCTGCATCGCCTGCCCGAACTGATCGCCGCCAAGCGCGCGACCGGCGTGCCGCAGGTGGACATCAGCTTCCCCGAGATCGAGAAGTTCGACCGGCTGCCGGAGCCGCGCGCCGACGGCCCGAGCGCGTTCGTCTCGATCATGGAAGGCTGCTCGAAGTACTGCTCCTTCTGCGTGGTGCCCTACACCCGTGGCGAGGAAATCAGCCGTCCGTTCGAGGACGTGCTGGTCGAGATCGCCGACCTGGCGTCGCAGGGCGTGCGCGAGATCAACCTGCTCGGCCAGAACGTCAATGCTTATCGCGGGCCGATCGCTCCGGCCGAGGACGGCGGCGAGGCGGAAGTCGCCGACCTGGGCCTGCTGATCCGCACCATCGCCGAGATCGACGGCATCGGCCGGATCCGCTTCACCACCTCGCATCCGCTGGAGTTCTCCGACTCGCTGATCGAGGCCTACCGCGACGTGCCCAAGCTGGCCAATTACCTGCACCTGCCGGTGCAGGCCGGCAGCGACCGCATCCTCTCGGCGATGAAGCGCGGCTACACCGCGCTCGAGTTCAAGCAGAAGATCCGCAAGCTGCGCGCGGTGCGTCCCGACATCAGCGTGTCGTCGGACTTCATCGTCGGCTTCCCCGGCGAATCCGATGCCGACTTCGACAAGACCATGAAGCTGATCGAGGACATCGGCTTCGACCAGTCGTTCTCCTTCATATATTCGCGCCGCCCGGGCACGCCTGCCGCCGACCTCGAGGACAACATCTCGAGCGAGGAAAAGCACGCGCGCCTATCACGCCTGCAGGCAGCGATCAACGACAACGCGCGGACGATCAGCCAGGCGATGGTTGGCAGCGTCCAGCGCGTGCTGGTCGAAGGCCCGTCGAAGAAAGACCCGAACGAACTGACCGGCAAGACCGAGAACATGCGCTCGGTGAACTTCCCGGGTCACCCGCGCCTGGTCGGCCAGTTCGTCGACGTGGTGATCACCGAGGCGTGGAGCAACTCGCTGCGAGCGCGCGTGGCGACGGCGTGATGTTCCGCCCCCGGGTGCGCTGCGCTTACCCGGGCTACGGGTGCGTGGCGACGGCGTGATGTTTGTTCCCCGGGTGCGCTGCGCTTACCCGGGCTACGAGCGCGTGGCCATTGCATGACGTTGTAGCCCGGGTAAGGCCGAAGGCCGCACCCGGGGATTATTGCGATCGGTTCCCGGAGGCTACGGGGCGCGGTAGACGGGACGCCCGTCGACGTAGGTGGCCTGCACCGTCAGCTCGCGCAGCCGCGCCGGCGGGACCGCCAGCGGGTCCTCCTTCAGCACGACGAAATCGGCGCGCTTGCCGACCGCGAGGCTGCCGACTTCGGTCTCGGCAAATCCGGCGTAGGCGGCGTCGAGGGTGAATCCACGCAGCGCTTCGAACGCAGTCAGCTTTTCCTGCGGGAACCAGCCGCCCACCGGCAGCCCGCGTGAATCGCTGCGAGTTGCCGCGGCGTACAGCCCGAAGCGCGGATCCACCGACTCCACCGGGAAGTCCGAACCCAGCGCCAGGCGTGCGCCGCTGTCGCGCAGTTGCCGCCAGGCATAGGCACCGACGATTCGCTGCGGGCCGACCCGATCTTCAGCCCATGGCATGTCGCTGGTGGCGTGGGTCGGCTGCATCGAGGCGATCACGTGCAACTGCGCCAGGCGGGGCAGGTCCTGCGGCGTGAGCAGCTGGGCGTGTTCGATGCGCCAGCGGTGGTCGCCGCCGGCATCGGCGCCCAGCGCGCGCGCATACGCTTCGAGCACTTCGTGGTTGCCGCGGTCGCCAATGGCATGGGTCGCGACCTGCACACCGCAGCCCTTGGCCTTGATGGCCGCAGCCAACAGCGCCTCGGGCGACATCACCATGATGCCGCGGTTGCCGTGGTCGTCGCTGTAGTCCTGCAGCATCGCCGCACCGCGGCTTCCCAGCGCGCCGTCGGCGTAGAGCTTGATGGTGCGCATCTGCAGCCGGCCAGACGGATGACGATAGAGGCCATCGCGGCATATTTCGGCGAGCGCGTCGCCATCGCCCGATGCCATCGCGGTGATCCGCAGCGGCATTTCATTGCGATCGGCCAGGCGGCGATAGCGCTGCAGTTCGGACAGGCTCACGCCGGCGTCGTGCACGCCAGTGAGGCCGTGTTCAACGGCGGACTGCATGCCCAGCACCAGCGCGCGCTCGGCCGTGGCCTCGTCGAGCGGCGGCCGCGCCTCGTCGACCAGGGCCATGGCGGCGTCGACGAAAATCCCGGTCGGCTTGCGCGCCGCATCGCGTTCGATGCGACCTCCATCGGGTTGCCAGTCGCCGGCGAGATCACGCTTCACCACGCGCATCGCCGCGGTGTTGGCCCAGCCGGCATGGCCGTCGATGCGCTCCAGCCAGACCGGACGATCAGGGAAGGCGGTATCGAGGTCGGCAGCGCTCGGGAAGCGCTTCTCCGGCCAGTCGTTCTGGTCCCAGCCGCGGCCGATCAGCCAGGCGCCGGCCGGCAGCTTCGTGGAGAACTCGCGCAGCCGCCTGATCACCTCGTCCTTGCTGGTCGAATCGACCAGGTCGGCGGTGAGCATGGTCATGCCAAGGCCCGAGACGTGCGCGTGCGCATCGATCAGGCCCGGGACGACCGTGGCGTCGCCGGCATCGACCCGCTGCGCCCTGGGATACTTCTTCAGCAGCGCGGCGGTGTCGCCGAGGGCGAGGATCCGGCCGCTGTCGTCATAGGCCAGCGCCCGCACGCGCGGCTGGGCGGTGTCCATCGTGTGGATCCGGGCGGCAGTGAGCACCGTGACGTCGGCCGCGGTTGCGCTGCCTGCCAGCGTCAGCAGCAGCGTCGTGATGGCGAATCCGGGCTTGTGCATCGCGCCTCCCCAGGCGATTGAGAGCATGCGGACTTTGCGCAATGACGCGCTGTCGTGCAAGTCGTCAGTCCAGCCGCTTGCGGAAGCGAAGGATCGCCGCCGTCATCATCACCGTGATGAAGGCCAGCAGCGCCAGCACTTCCGGCCATAGTTCGAACAGGCTGGCGCCGCGCAGCATCACGCCGCGGATCAGGCGCAGGAAGTGGGTCAGCGGCAGCAATTCCGCCAGCCACTGCACGACCTTCGGCATGCCTGCGAACGGGAACATGAAGCCCGACAGCAGGATCGACGGCAGGAACACGAAGAAGGTCATCTGCATCGCCTGGAACTGCGACTGCGCCTTGGTCGATATCAGCAGGCCCAGGGTCAGGTTGGCGACGATCAGCAGCACCGCGGCGAGGTAGACGTCGAGCACGCTGCCGCGGATGGGAACCTCGAACAGCCACATCCCCAGCAGCAGCACCAGCGTGGTCTGGACCAGGCCGATCGCGGCGTACGGCAGCACCTTGCCGATCATCAGTTCGCTGCTGCTCAATGGCGTGGCGATCAGCAGCTCCATGTTGCCGCGCTCGCGCTCGCGGACGATGGCCACGGCGGTGAACATCACCATGGTCATGGTCAGGATGATGCCGATCAGCCCGGGCACGATGTTCACCGCCGAACGCCGCTCTGGGTTGTAGAAGCTGACCACGCTGATCTGCCCGCCGCCGAGCTGGCCGGTGCCGCTGCGCGACGGCGACAGGTTGTCCCTGGGCTTGTTGTCCAGTGGCAGCTGCGCCAGCTGCACGGCCGCGCTCTGCACGACGGTGTCGCTGCCGTCGACCAGCACCTGCACGGCCTCGCGGCCCTCGAAGCGGCGCCGTTCGAAATCCGGCGGGATCACCACGCCGACGCTGATCCGGCCGCGCCGCAGCTGCTCCATCAGCTCTTGCGGCGAGGTCGCACTCACCGACGGGTCGATCACCCCGGTCGCGACCATGTCCATGATTACCGCACGCGATGCGGCGGTGTTGGCCTGGTCGGCGACGCCTGTCTCCAGGCCGCGCAGGTTGAGGTTGATCGCGTAGCCGAACAGCACCAGCTGCATCACCGGTATGCCGACGATCATCGCCAGGGTGATCCGGTCGCGGCGCATCTGCCGCAGCTCCTTCTGCACGATCGCGAACAGGCGGCGCAGGTTCATGCCGCCTTCTCCTGCGGCTTGTCGCCGTTCTCGGCGCGGCCGCGCGTGGAGGAGACAAACACGTCCTCGAGGTTCGGCGTCGTCTGCGCCACCTCGGCCTCCATGCCGGCATCGGCCAGTGCCTTCTCCAGTCGTGCCGCGGCATCGCCATTGCTTTCGTTCAGCACGCGCAGGCTGTTGCCGATCTGCGCCACGCTGAGCACGCCCGGCACCTTCACCAGCAGCTGCTGCGCACGCCGTGGCTGCGCCGCGATGACCTCGACCGTGCGCCCGGCCAGGGCCTGGGTCAGTTCCGCAGGCGTCCCATCCGCAACCAGCACGCCGCGGTCGAGGATGGCGATGCGATGGCAGCGCTCGGCCTCGTCCATGTAGTGGGTCGACACCAGGATCGTCGTGCCGGCATCGGCGAGGTCGAAGAGCTTTTCCCAGAAGTCGCGGCGCGACTCCGGATCGACCGCGCTGGTAGGTTCGTCGAGGAACAGTAGTTCGGGCTCCTGGATCACCGCGCCGGCCAGCGCCAGGCGCTGCTTCTGGCCGCCGCTCATGGTGCCGGCCAGCTGCTTCTGGCGGTCCTCGAAGTGGTACTGCACGACCAGTTCGTCGATGCGTTTGGCCGCCTTCGCGCGCGGGATGTCCTGCACCGCGGCGAGGAACTCGAGGTTCTCGCGCACGGTGAGGTCCTCGAACAGCGAGAATCGCTGGGTCATGTAGCCGATGCGGCGACGCAGTTCCTCGGCCTGCTCGGGAATGCGCAGGCCCAGCACTTCGACGTCGCCTTCGGTCGGGGTCAGCAGGCCGCAGAGCATGCGGATGGTGGTGGTCTTGCCGGAGCCGTTGGGGCCGAGGAACCCGTAGACATTGGCGCGCGGCACGCTCAGGTCGACGTGGTCGACCGCGACCAGCGAACCGAAGCGCTTGGTCAGCCCGCGTGCGCGGATGGCGAGCTCGTCGCTGGCGGCGTTCATTGCGCGTCGGCGCCGAACTCGACCCGCACCGGCAGCCCCGCCGGCAGGTTCGCGGTCTGGCCGCCGACCAGTTCGACCTCGGCCAGATAGCTCAGCCGTGCCGCGTCCTTGCCGATCAGCGCGTAGTACGGGGTGAAGCTGGCTTCGTTGCGGATCATCCGCACCCTGCCCTGCAGCGGCCCGTCACGACCGTCGACGAAGACGCGCGCGGACTGGCCGACGCGCACGCCGGCGCGGATCGGTTCGGGCACGTAGACGCGTGCATACGGCGCATCGCCCACCAGCATGATTGCCAGCGGCGCGCCGACCGGCGCCTGGTCGCCGAGGCGATACGGCAGGCTGTCGACGACGCCGGCACGCGGCGCGACCAGGTCGAGCTTCTGCAGCGTCACTTCCTGCGATGCCGCCTGCGCCTTCGCGGCTGCGAGTGCCGACTCGCCCTGCGCGATCTGCTCGATGCGGGTGCCGTGCTCGAGCTCGAGCAATGCCGCCTGCGCCGCACGGACCCGCGCCTCGGAGTTGCCGGCCAGGGCGCGTGCACGATCGACGTCGGCTGCCGCGACCAGCTGCTGCCGGCCGAGCGGTTGCAGGCGCGTGTAGTACGCACGCGCGTCGACCGCCTCGGCCTGCGCCGCGGCCAGGTTGGCGCGGGCCTGGGCGATGTCCTCGTTGCGCGGGCCGGCTTCCAGTTCCGCCAGCACATCGCCGGCCTGTCGCGCCTGCGCCTGCAGCGCGGTCAGTTCGGCCTGCGTGCGGGTGACTTCGAGCTGGACAAGGCGCGCTCCGGCCTTGACCCGCTCGCCTTCGCGTACGTCGATGCTGACGATTCGCTCGGGCGCGGTCGCCGGCAATGCAATGCGGTCCCATTCCAGCGTGCCCAGTGCCTGTTGCGGCTCCTTGCCGCAGCCGGCCAGTAGTGCGGCGCAGGCCACGGCGGCCAGCGCCAACCAGGCGCCGGGCGTCGTGGTGAGGTTGTTGCTCGTGGTGTCGCTCATGGTTCCGCCCTTGATCGCATGCCCAGGCCGCGGTCCAGCAGCGCCAGCGTGTGGCGGCGCAGCGCATCGAAGTCCAGGTCGTCGGCCTGGAACATGTGGCGCCAGATCGGGGCGCCCGCCGCGGGAAACAGGGTCAGGCCGACCAGCGACACCATCAGCAGGCGCGGGTCGAGGTCTTCGTTGATTTCGCCGCGCTGCTGCGCCTGGGCGAAGCGCGCGGCCATCATCTGCGGCATCTGCGGACCGATCCGCTCGAACAGCACTTCGCGCAGTGCCCCGCCTTCGCACAGCACCTCGCGCACCCACAATGCCGGCAGCCATGGGTGTTCGGCCACCAGCTTGCCGATGCCCGTCACGAACGCCGCGACCAGTTCGGCAACATCGTCGCCGGCGTTCACCAGCGGCTCGCGCAGGCGCGTGAATGCCGGCAGGACGCGTTCGACGATCACCGCCTCCTGCAACTGGGCCTTGTCGCCGAAGTAGTAGTGCAGCAACGCCGGGGTCACCCCGGCCTCGGTTGCGATCGCACGCAGCGGGGTCGCGGCGATGCCCTGCCTGGCGAAGCAGGCAAGGGCGGCATCGAGCAGGCGCTCGCGCAGGTCGGGGCTGTCGGGACCCGGGCGGCCGGGCGCGCGACCCGCCCTGGCGCCCTTGGCGACGCGGCCGGCGGCGGGCTTGCTGGCCTTTCGGGGCTTGGTTTGGCGGGACTCTGGCATGGGCGACATATTTAATTCACTGATTAATTAGTTTCAACCGGAAGCCGACGAACGGTCACTCGACGCTGGCGTAGCCGCCCTCCCACGCAATCACGTCCGCTGCGCAGTGGCCTATCGTGTCGACTGATACCGCCTCCCACTGCCGCCCTCATGCCCCTCCCGACGCCGGTCTCCGGCCTGCTCCACCGCTGCGCCCTCGGTCTGTGGTTCTGCGCCATCGCGGCGCTCGGCCTGTTGCGCTACGCGATGAGCTACATCCGCCACCCCGAGCATGCCGGCGACACGGTGATGTGGTTGTGGCTGCTCGGGTCGTTGCTGGTCGGCGCCATCGGCGTCGTTCTGATCGTCCGCGCCCTGAAAAGCGGACCTCCGTTTAGCCGCGACTGAGCGACGGCGCGGGCACGGGGGCCACGCGTTTTGCGAAATGGCCCGGGCGGGTGCAAGCTGTTTTCCCCCGGCGCCCCGGCCGCGCTTCGCGCTTGTCACGAACGCTTGTCGCGAACGTTCGCCACGCCCGCTCACCAAGCCCGCTCGCCACGGAAGACACTCCCCCTCGATGTCCGCCAGAACCACTTCCGAATTCGCCCTGGAACCTGCAGAAGCAGAACGCCTGGCCAACCTCAACGGCCCGTTCGACGGCCACCTGCGCATGATCGAACTGCGCCTTGGCGTCGAGATCGCCAACCGCGGCAACGTGTTCCGCATCGTCGGCCCGCCGCTCGCGGTCAACAAGGCCGAGCGACTGCTGCGCGACCTCTGGCGCGACGCCGCCGAAGAGACGCTGAGCGAACCGGCCATCCACCTGCGCCTGACCGAGATCGATGCCGATGCGGTGGCCAACGACGACGTCGAGCCGCAGGAAGTCAGCATCCGCGTCAAGCGCGGCACGATCCGCGGCCGCGGCCTCAACCAGGCCCGCTACCTGCACGCGATCGCCACCAACGACATCAACTTCGGCATCGGACCGGCCGGTACCGGCAAGACGTTCCTCGCCGTCGCCAGCGCCGTGGAAGCGCTGAACGAGGCGCGCGTGCAGCGGCTGATCCTGGTGCGTCCGGCGGTGGAGGCCGGCGAGAAGCTGGGCTTCCTGCCCGGCGACCTGACCCAGAAAGTCGACCCCTACCTTCGGCCGCTGTACGACGCGCTCTACGAGATGCTCGGCGTCGAGAAGGTGGTCAAGCTGCTGGAGAAGAACGTCATTGAGATCGCGCCGCTGGCCTACATGCGCGGACGCACGCTTAACGATGCCTATGTGATCCTCGACGAAGCGCAGAACACCACGATCGAGCAGATGAAGATGTTCCTGACCCGCATCGGCTACGGCAGCACTGCCGTCGTCACC
>DATDBK010000005.1:0-10587 GCA_036524935.1 Lysobacter sp.
CCCGGGGCGACCCGGTAGATCGTGACGACGACGTGGCCGGCGTCCTGGGCGAATACCGGCGTGGCGAAGGTCAGCGCCGCGGCGGCGGCGAGCGAGAGCAGCAAGGGGGAGCGAGACATGGCGGTCTCCTGGGCGCCGCAAGGCGGCGCGACGGCCGGACGAGGTCGCATCGCCGCCCGGCCACGACGTCGACACGCTGCACGGAGCCCCCGTCCTGGCGCGCGCTTGGGATAACGCGCCGCGAGGCCGCGGGCGGTCAGTCGCGCTATCGGGTCGATCTTCCCGTGCGGGTCTTCGCGAGCGTCCGCGACGCAGCAATCAACGGCGGCCGCCGAAGATGCTGCCCAGCAATCCGCGCACGATCTGCTGGCCGATGCGGTTGCCGACGGTGCGCGCGGTCTGCTTGGCCATGGTCTCGACCATGCCCTGACGGCGCCGGGTGCCGAACACGGCATCCTTGACCGACTGGCTGAAACCGCCTTCCTCGGCCTCGTCCTGCTCGCGGGTGCGGGCGGGCGGGGCCTTGGCCTGCTCGGCGACGGCCTCGACCTTCTTCGCAAGCATCTCCGCGGCGGAGTCGCGATCGATGCGCTGGTCGTACTTGCCGCCCACCGGGCTGCCGGCACGCACCTGCGCGCGTTCGGCCTCGTTGATCGCGCCCATGCGGCAGCGCGGCGGCGCGATCAGCGTCTTTTCCACCGGCATCGGAATGCCTTTGTCCTGCAGCGTGGAGACCAGCGCCTCGCCGGTGCCGAGCTTGGAGATGGCCTGGGCGACATCGAGCGCGGGATTGGGCACGAAGGTCTCGGCGGCGGTCTTCACCGCTTTCTGGTCGCGCGGGGTGAACGCGCGCAATGCGTGCTGCACGCGATTGCCGAGTTGGCCGAGGATGTCGTCGGGCACGTCATCGGGGAACTGCGAGCAAAAATACACGCCCACGCCCTTGGAGCGGATCAGGCGCACCACCTGCTCGACGCGCTGCTGCAGCGCCGGCGGCGCATCGTCGAACAGCAGGTGCGCCTCGTCGAACACGAACACCAGCTTGGGCTTGTCGAGGTCGCCGACTTCCGGAAGCGCCTCGAACAGCTCCGACAACAACCAGAGCAGGAAACTCGAATACAGGCGCGGCTTCAGGATCAACTGCTCGGCGGCGAGGATGTTGATGACGCCGCGACCATCGGTGGTGGTGCGCATCAGGTCCGCCAGCTGCAGAGCCGGCTCGCCGAAGAACACCTCGCCGCCTTCCTGCTCCAGTCGCAGCAGGGCGCGCTGGATCGCACCGATCGACTGCGCGCTGACCAGGCCATAGGAGGTGGAAATGTCCTTGCGCTCCTGCGCGACCAGGCCGAGCAGGGCGCGCAGGTCCTCCAGGTCGAGCAGCAGCAGGCCGCGGTCGTCCGCCAGTTTGAAGACGATGTCGAGCACGCCCGATTGGGTGTCGTTGAGCTCCAGCACGCGGGCCAGCAGTGTCGGCCCCATCTCGCTGACGGTCGTGCGCACGGGATGGCCGAGCTTGCCGAACAGGTCCCAGAACACGGCCGGGTTGGCCTCGCAGCGGTAGTCGGAGATGCCGATCTCGGCGATGCGCGCCTGCAGCTTGTCGCTGTCGGTGCCGGCCACCGCCAGCCCCGCCACGTCGCCCTTCACATCGGCCAGGAACACCGGGACGCCCAATCGCGAGAAACCCTCGGCCACCGTCATCAGCGTGACCGTCTTGCCCGTGCCGGTGGCGCCGGCGACCAGCCCGTGGCGGTTGCCGAATTTCGGGAGCAGGACCACGTGGCCCTGGCTTTCGGGAAGCGAAGTGGGGGTGGTGACGGCCTTGCCGATCAGGATCGCGGGGGTCGGGTCCATGTACGGGGAGCTTCCATTGAACGTGGGCCGATTCTATGCGCGATTCGGAACGATGTAGCGCGCAAGGGGCTCACTGTTTCGGTGGCGGCGTGAAGTCGCATTCATGCTTCGTCGCAGTCCTCGGCCGGCGGCAGCGGGCGGAGCGGCATGAATGCGGACCGCACGGACGTTGGCGCAATTCGTGCTTGCCGGCCTTTGTGTGACACCGCTAATCTGCGGTTTCCCCCTTGCTCCGCTGTGGTTTATGCCCGCATTTGCCCGTGCCTCCGTTGCGCTGCTCGCGCTCGGCTTCGCCTTCTCTCCTGAAGCCCTAGCGCTGTCCAAGCGCGACCAGGCCGCGGTCGATTCCCTCAACCAGCGCATGCAGGCGGCCGAGGCGCGCTATCGCCAGGGTGTCGTCAAGATCGGCAACGCCGATCCCAGCGGCAAGGGCGAGGTCGATGCATCGCTGGAGGACATGGAAGACGTGATGGCCGACTGCGTGAAGCAGAAGGGCTGCTCGGCCACGACCATGCTCACCGCGTACAAGCGCCTGCTCAAGCAGAACGCTGATCTGGCCGCCGGTGACGAGGTGCCCGAGGACGGCGCCGCCGACGATGGCGACATGCTGGGCGCCGACGTGCCGGAGGCCGCCCGTGCCGCTGCGCTGCTCAGCGCCGACGGCGAGCGTTTCGTGAAGATGGTGCAGTACAACCCAGCGGTGCAGGCCAGCATCCGCCGCTGGCTGACCGACATGCGCGGCCCGCTGGTCGACACCTACGAGAACTACCAGTACATGCGCCAGCTGATGTGGCCGCAGTTCGAGCGCGCCGGACTGCCCGAAGCGTTGCTGTTCGGTGTGATGGCCAAGGAATCCAACGGCAAGGTGCATTCGACCTCGCGCGCCGGCGCTGCCGGCCCGTTGCAGTTCATGTACGCCACCGGCCAGCGCTTCGGATTGGGCGACGACGGCAGCGGCTTCGATACCCGCTACGACGCACGCGCCTCGGCGCAGGCGGCCGCGACGTATTTCAACGAGCGCCTGGGCCAGCTCAACCGCAGCATCGAATTGTCGCTGGCCGCGTACAACGGCGGCGAAGGACGCGCGCAGCGCGTCTACAACGGCTCCGGCGGGCGCAACTTCTGGGACGAGTCGGTCTACAACCAGTTTCCGGCGGAAACGCGCGACTACGTGCCGATGGTGATCGCCGCCGCCTGGCTGTTCCTGCATCCCAAGGAATACGGCCTGACCTTCCCGAAGGTCGATGCGCACCCGGCGATGCTGCGACTGAACAAGCCCAGTTCGATCTACGAGTTGACCATCTGCCTGGGCAACGGCGGTTCGCGCGACGGCTACATGCGCGCGCTGCGCAACCTCAATCCGCGCTACAAGGCCGAAAGCTGGCTGCCGGCAGGCACCACGCTGAGCGCCACCACGCGAATCGTCGGTCTGTACAACCGCTGGTGCCTGCAGGGACCGCGTGCGGAGCTGGCCAACACGCTGGTGCGCAGCGACGCAAGTTCCGCCATTGTCCGCACCGGCCCGGTGACACCGCTCAACGACGATGAGAGCGAGATCGAGGGCGGCGGCGTGGGGACGACGGGTGTGTCGATGCCGCAGGCTCCGACCGTGAAGGCCTCCCGGGCCAAGCCGGCCAAACCGAGCTCCTACACGGTGAAGCGCGGCGAAACCCTCACCGCCATCGCGCAGAAGTTCCAGTGCGACATGGGCGACCTGGCCAAGGCCAACAAACTCAAGGCGCCACGCTATTCGATCCGTCCCGGACAGAAGCTCAAGTTGAACGGCTGCGAGGGCTGATCTTCGAGGTCGATCTTCGAGGGTCGATCTTCGAGGGTCGATCTCGAGGGTCGATCTCGAAGGTCGATCGCCCTCGCCAACCTTCGCCCCATGCAGGGCGCCCCAAGGAAGGAGGAGTCATGGTGAGCATCGCAGGCCAGCAAAGCGGTAGGCAGCCGGCGATCGTGGTGGCGGCCTGTGCCGCGCTCGCCATCGCCGGTGCGTACTGGCCCGTGACACCTTGGCTGCATTGGCTGTTCAAACCGCTGACCACGCTGGTCATCGCCTGGACCGTCTGGCGGGCAGACACCTCGTTGCCGCGTTACCGGCGCTGGCTGCTCGCGGGACTGCTGCTGTCGAGCTTGGGCGACGTGTTCCTGATGCTGCCGGTCGATGCCTTCGTGCCTGGACTGGCCAGCTTCCTGCTCGCGCACCTGGCCTATCTGTTGGCGCTGCGCCAGCGCGCGCCGTGGTTCGCCGTGGCTTGGCCGTTGCTGGTGTACGCACTGGTCGCCAGCGTCGTGCTGGGCCAGCTCTGGCCCGGTTTGCCGGCACCGCTGCGGGCCCCGGTGGTCGTCTACGTAGTGGTGCTGGCGGCGATGGCCGCCCAGGGGTTGACGGTATGGTGGCGGCATCGCGACGACGCCAGCGCCAGTGCTGCCTGGGGCGGCGCGTGCTTCGTGCTGTCCGACGCGTTGCTGGCTTGGGATCGGTTCGTCACGCCGTTCGCCGCGGCTGCGGCGGCGGTGCTGGCCAGCTACTGGCTGGCGCAGTGGGGGCTGGCGCGATCGCTGCCGCGAAGACTGTCCGGCGCTTGCGACTGACGGCCCGCGCGATAGCCCGCGCGATCGTCCGTGCGATCAGGCGCGCAGCAGCGTGGCCAGCTTCTGGCCCAGCCGCACCGGCGATTCGGCGCCCAGTGACGGCTCCAGCGCGGCCACGCCCGGCGGCAGCAGCACGATCACGGTCGAACCGTAATTGAAGCGCGCCATCTCGGCGAAGCGCTCCAGCGTGATGCCGCCGCTACGGAAATCCTTGATGTTCACGTCATCGCGGTAGTGCGGAATCTCCACGCCGCTCCACACGGTTTCCACGCCCGAAACCAGCATCGCGCCGACCATCACCATCGCCATCGGGCCGAAGTCGGTGTCGAAATGGCACACCAGCCGCTCGTTGCGCGCGAACAGGCGCGGCACGTGTCGCACCGCCGCCGGGCCGACGCTGAAGAGACGACCCGGCACATGCACGGTCTCGCGCAGCGTGCCGGTCCACGGCATGTGCACGCGGTGGTAATCCTTGGGCGACAGGTACACGGTCGCGAACAGGCCGTTGTTGAACGGTTCGGCGGCGGCGTCGTCGCCAAGCAGCTCGGCGGCGGTGAACGACTGGCCCTTGGCCTGGAAAATGCGGCCGTTCTCGATCGGGCCGCACTGGCTGATGCGGCCGTCGGCGGGCATCAGCAGCGAGCGCGGATCGGCGTCGGCGACGCGGGCGCCGGGCTTGAGCGCGCGGGTGAAGAAGGCATTGAACGTCGGGTACGCAGTCGGATCGGGTTGGGCCGCTTCGGCGAGGTTGACGCCGAACTTGCGCGTGACCGTGTCGATCAGCCACTGCTTGATCCACGGTGTGTCCGAATAGGCCAGCGAGCGCGCCATCGACGACAGCAGGCGGTGCGGCAGGAGGTAGGTGAGGGTGGTGACCAGGCTCATCAGGATTCTCGTCGCTATCTCGTCGTTTTACCGGCTTGCGGCCTGGGTCAGCGCGGTCATGTCCGCGGCGATGGCTTTCGGGTCCAGCGGCGGCTGGACGATGCCGGCCATGCGGCCCTGCGGGTCGAGCACCGCCATCGACGCGCTGTGGTCGACGCTGTACTGGTCGGCCGGGGCGCCATCGGGCGCCGGCACCTTGGCGAAGACCATGCTCAGCGACTTGGCGAAGCGCTCAAGCGCCGGGACATCGGCGGTGGCGGCGAGGGTGTCGCGATGGAAGGCGTGGGCGTACTCGCCGATGCGGTCCGGGGTGTCGCGCTCCGGATCGACCGAGACAAACAGCACCCGCGGCCGCGACGCTTCCGGCAAGGCCGCCCATTGCTTCTGCGCACGGGCCATTTCCGCCAGCGTGGTCGGGCAGACGTCCGGGCAGTGGGTGAAGCCCAGGAACACCAGCGTCCAGTGGCCCTTGAGCTCGCCGGGCACCAGCGCGGTGCCATCGGACTGGCGCAGCGAGAACGGCGGCAGCTCGCGCGCGGGCTCGAACAGGCGAACGGCCTGGGTCTGCGGCCACTTCGAGGTCGTGACGGGGCCGAAATGGCGCTGCGCCGCCCACAGGCCGAGGGCGGCGGCGAGGGCGGCGATCAGGATGAGCAGTGTGGTGCGGTTGAACATGTCGCCTCGTGTGCGGCAGGCCCGGCTGGGCGCGCGGGCATGATACCGGGCGCCCGGTATAATCGCCGACCCCCTACGCAAGGCCCTGCCATGACCGGCTCCGCCACCCTCCAGCCCGCCCAGCTCCAGTCGGCTGTGTTCGAGCAGGTCTCGATCATCGACCTGATCCGCTTCGGCGGCAGCCGCTTCAACGAGGCCGGCCTGACCTTCGGCCACAGCTACGACAACGCGCTGGACGAAGCCACCCAGCTGGTGCTGCATGCGCTGCACCTGCCGCACGACCTCAGCCCGGTGTATGGCACCTCGCGCGTGACCGCTGACGAGAAGGCCAAGGTGCTGGCGCTGTTCGAGCGCCGCATCAACGAGCGCGTGCCGGCCGCCTACCTGGCCGGCGAGGCCTGGTTTGCCGGGCTGAGCTTCAAGAGCGACCGTCGCGCCCTCGTGCCGCGTTCGCCGATCGCCGAGCTGATCACCACCGGCTTCGAGCCGTGGCTGGGCGGCCGCGAGATCGAGCGCGTGCTCGACCTGTGCACGGGCTCGGGCTGCATTGCCATTGCCACCGGCCACTACCACCCCTACTGGCAGGTCGACGGCGCCGACATCAACGACGACGCGCTGTCGCTGGCGCACGAGAACAAGGCGCGCCTGCACGCCGACAACGTCACCCTGCGCAAGTCGGACCTGTTCAAGGGCCTGCAGGGCGAGGTCTACGACCTCATCGTCACCAACCCGCCGTACGTCACCAACGACGAGACCGACGCGTTGCCGCAGGAGTACTCGCACGAGCCCGACCTGGGCCTGCGTGCCGGCGACGATGGCCTCGATCTGGCGCTGAAGATCCTGCGCGACGCCCCCGGCCATCTGAGCGAGCACGGCCTGCTGATCTGCGAAGTCGGCGAAGCCGAGCAGGCGCTGGTGGCACTGCTACCGGAACTGCCGATGGCCTGGGTCGAGTTCAAGGTCGGCCAGATGGGCATCTTCGTGGTCGAGCGCAGCGACATCATCGAGCACCACGCGAAGATCAAGGCACTGGCCGACGCGCGCGGCTGAGGCCGCCCGCACAGGAAGTTCCTGCAGCAACCAACTCTGGTTGTTAGAGTGCGGTTGTTCCAGACAACCGCATTCACAGGATTGCCCGTGTCCAGCAACACCTTTGGCAAGCTGCTCTCGGTAACCACCTTTGGCGAAAGCCACGGCCCGGCGATCGGTTGCGTCGTCGACGGCTGCCCGCCCGGCATCGCGATCGCGCCGGACGACTTCCGCGCCGACCTCGACCGCCGTGCCACCGGCCGCACCCGCCACACCTCGCAGCGCCACGAGGCCGACGAAGTCGAGATCCTCAGCGGTGTCTACGAGGGCGTTACCACCGGCACCCCCATCGCGCTGCTGATCCGCAACACCGACCAGCGCAGCAAGGACTACGCGAAGATCTCCGAGCAGTTCCGCCCGGGCCATGCCGATTACACCTACTGGCAGAAGTACGGCATCCGCGACCCGCGCGGTGGTGGCCGTTCCTCGGCACGCGAGACCACCATGCGCGTGGCCGCCGCCGTGATCGCCAAGAAGTGGCTGGCCGACCGTCACGGCGTCAGGGTGCAGGGTTACCTGTCGCAGATCGGCGAGATCGTGCCGCACGGCATCGACCTGGCCGTGGTCGAGGACAACCCGTTCTTCTGGCCCGACACCCGCCAGGTCACCGAGCTGGAGCTGTACATGGACGCGCTGCGCAAGTCCGGCGATTCGGTCGGCGCGCGCGTGGACGTGGTCGCCACCGGCGTGCCGCCGGGCTGGGGCGAGCCGATCTACGGCAAGCTTGATGGCGAACTGGCCAGTGCGCTGATGAGCATCAACGCGGTCAAGGGCGTGGAGATCGGCGACGGATTCGGCGTGGTCGCGCAGAAGGGCAGCCAGCACCGCGACCACATGACACCGGACGGCTTCGCCTCCAACCACGCCGGCGGCATCCTCGGCGGCATCAGCAGCGGCCAGCCATTGCGCTGCTCGGTGGCCTTCAAGCCGACCTCGAGCCTGCGCCTGCCGGTCGACAGCCTCGATGTCCACGGCAACGTGGTCGAAGTCGTCACCACCGGTCGCCACGACCCCTGCGTCGGCATCCGCGCGACACCCATCTGCGAAGCGATGGTTGCGCTGGTGCTGATGGACCAGGCGCTGCGCCACCGCGCCCAGTGCGGCGATGTCGAGGCGCCTTCGGCACGCATTCCGGGTCAGGCGGGCTGAAATGCGCCAGCGGGTGTGGGTGTCGCAGCCGTTGTTTGCCGATATCGTCGGGCGCCTGCGCGAGCACTTCGATGTGGTCGCGACACAGCAGGTCGGCAAGCATTCCCCGCAGCAGATTGCAGCGGCACTGGCCGACTGCGACGGCGCGCTGGTAACGCTCAACGATCCGATAAGCGCGACCGAAATCGCCGGCGCCCCGCGCCTGCGCGCCATTGCCAACGTCGGCGTCGGTTACAACAACCTCGACGTGCCGGCACTGACGCGCGCCGGCATCGTCGTCACCAACACGCCCGACGTCCTCACCGAGACCACCGCCGACTTCGGCTTCGCGCTGATGATGGCCGCGGCCCGGCGCATCACCGAGGCCGAGCGCTGGCTGCGCGACGGCGAGTGGCGGCAGTGGAGCTTCGAGACCCTGCTTGGTGGCGACCTGCATGGCTCAACCCTGGCGATCCTCGGCATGGGCCGGATCGGGCAGGGCATCGCCCGTCGCGCCTGCGGGTTCAACATGCGCGTGCTGTACCACAACCGCAGCCGCCTCCCGGAAGCGGTCGAGCGCGAGTGCCGCGCGCAGTACGTCGACTTCGACACGCTGCTGGCGCAGGCCGACCACCTGGTCCTGGTGTTGCCGTATTCGCCACAGGCACATCACCTGGTCGATGCCGTGGCACTGGCGAAGATGAAGCCGACGGCCACGCTCACCAACATCGCCCGCGGCGGGCTCGTCGACGAGGACGCCCTGGCCGATGCGCTGGCCGGCGGCAGGCTGGCCGCGGCCGGCCTGGACGTCTACGAAGGCGAGCCGGCGGTGAATCCGCGCCTGCTGGCGCTGCGCAACGTCGTGCTGACCCCGCATATCGCCAGCGGCAGCCTCGCCACGCGCCGGGCCATGGTCAGCCTGGCCGTGGACAACCTGATCGCCGCGCTGGGCTCCGGGCCCGATGCCGGCCGCCCGCCGACGCCGGTCAACGCCGACCCGCTCAAACGCTGAGTCCTGTTACCGATTGCGGGAGATCGGCCGCAGTTGGCAGATAATGCTGTCACCCCACCCGCCGGATCGGTTGAATCCCATCTGGCTGCTTCCACCAACCAGGACCACAAGGAAACAATGAACGCCAAGAACTTCTGCAACGTTGCGATCGTTGGCGCCACCGGCGCGGTCGGCGAGACCATGCTCAAGATCCTCGCAGAGCGTCAGTTCCCCATCGGCAAATTGCACGTGCTGGCGAGCGAACGCTCGGCCGGCGAGAAGATCGATTTCGGCGCGAAGAAACTGGTGGTGGAAGACCTGGCCAAATTCGATCCGAGCGGCGTCGACATCGCGCTGTTCTCGGCCGGTGGCAGCATCTCCAAGGAGTACGCGCCGAAGTTCGCCGCCGCCGGTGCGGTGGTGATCGACAACTCCTCGGCGTTCCGTTACGACGATGACGTGCCGCTGGTGGTGTCGGAGGTCAACCCGGAGCAGGTGAAGAACCGCCCGCGCGGCATCATCGCCAACCCGAACTGCTCGACCATGCAGATGCTGGTCGCGCTGGCGCCCATCCACCGCAAGGCCGGTATCGAGCGCATCAACGTCGCGACCTACCAGTCGGTGTCCGGCGGTGGCCGTTCGGCGCTGGAAGAACTCGGCCGCCAGACCGGCGCGCTGCTCAGCTTCCAGGATCCGCAGCCGGAGCGTTTCCCGGTGCAGATCGCCTTCAACCTGATCCCGCACATCGACGACTTCCAGGACAACGGCTACACCAAGGAAGAGATGAAGCTGGTCTGGGAGACGCGCAAGATCCTCGGCGACGACTCGATCCAGGTGAACCCGACCGCGGTGCGCGTGCCGGTGTTCTACGGCCATTCGGAGGCGGTCAATGTCGAGACCCGCGAGAAGATCACGGCCGCGCAGGTTCGCGAGATGCTGTTGACCGCGCCGGGCGTGGAAGTGGTCGACGAGCCCAGGGCCGGCGGCTACCCGACCCCGGTGACTCACGCGTCGGGCAACGATCCGGTCTACGTCGGCCGTATCCGCGACGATTTCTCGCACCCGCGCGCGGTAAACCTGTGGATCGTCTCGGACAACATCCGCAAGGGTGCGGCGCTGAACGCGGTTCAGCTGGCTGAGCTGGTCTGGGCCGAGCGCAGCTGAGGATGGCCGGAGGCGGCCGGCGCCACGCCGGACCGCCAATCCGTCGCCGTGATCGCACTCGGCGACGGTTTCAATTGCCCCCGACCCCGGCGACGGCTAGAGTCGCCGCCGGGGGACGGCATGGGATCTGAAGTGAAACAACGTGAAGTGAAACACTCGACCAGGCGCGGCGCGCGCACGGTCCTGGCATTGGCGCTGGC
>DATDBK010000006.1:0-7066 GCA_036524935.1 Lysobacter sp.
CTGACCCTGGCCGAAGCACGGGCCGACGTGTTCGACTACATCGAGCGCTTCCACAACCCGATCATCCAGCGAAGACTCGATGCCAAGGATCAGGCCTATAGACTCTTAACCCAACCGTCCGTGGAAACGGGGTAGAACCCGCCTGATAGACCACATTTTTACAGTGATCCCGGAGATCGGGCTACATTGATTCAGCAGGCACAGGAGGACTTCGCTAATGGCACCGCGGATACGTGCGATTGTGACCCCTAGCATATTCGCCATGGCTCTGTGGCCCATCTTGGGTCATGCGCAGACGCCGGTGGGTACTTATTCCACGCTCAGTTTCAACGCCGAGAGCGGGGACCTGAATGGCATCGAGCTAACGTTCATCCCTGTGGACCTCGGCGTGGTCGCCGTTGCGCAGATTGCGGAAAGTGGTGTGAACGAGGTGCACCTAGCGACTGCCAAGACTGAAGGAGGTAGAACGCGTTTTTCCTTTTCCATGGATGATAAGAGTGATGTGGTATTTGACATCAAGTGCACTCCATCGGACTGTCGTGGTCGGTATCTCTGGGGCAATGCAAGAGTAGAAGTGGCTATGCCACTTCGAGACAGCTATTGGGCTAGAAGACGCAACGACTCAGATAATTGAGAGTTTCCAGTTTCGGCAGGCTGGCCGCCAAATCGGTAGGACGGGGCCGAGGCTCAATTTCAATCAGATGACGCAACCAATCGGCTTGTTGGCCAGGACGAGATTGACGTTGAACCTGCTGATCGACGATCCCTTGAAAGTAGCCTTCAGTTGGACATGCCGGACGACATTGGCAGCCTCCAGAACGAGGTCATATCCGCCATCGTCCACTTGAGGCTTGAGGACTTCCAGGCGACGAAGCGCTGAGAGCCAGACATGCCGCTCACTTCTCCTGCGAAGAGGTGCTCCAGGAGAGGCTCGTGGTAAGAGGAAATGAGGCTGTGCTCAGTGGACGACATGGAATCTCCAGCGATTGCGAGAAGCCGCGTCGGCGTCCCGGAGTGCCAGCCACTTACGAAAACACCCGCGCGCGGCGGGTGTCGGTCAAATGCTTGATCGGCAAGGCGATTTCGTTAATGAAATCAGCATCTTAAGGCGCATTGCGAAGGCGAAGGTTGGCTGTCCAGTAAGGTCCGAGGTTTCGGATTGAGCTGCGCGGCAGTCGCGTCGTCCCGGAAGGCCTGCCACTTACGAAAACACCCGGACGTGGCGGGTGTTTGAGGATGTCCTTGTTCCGAGAGGCGAATTCGCTTCGATCGGTCTGCCCCGAAGAGGCATTGCGAACGCGACGCTCTCCCAGCTGAGCTACCGCCCCATGCGGCCGATTCTAGCGGCAGGAAAGGGCGGCTGCCAAGGCGGGGGCGGCGACCTGGGGAATACCAGCCAGGCGGGGGTTCGCGCGATTCAACCGCGTGGGATCGCAGATGATTCTTACCGCTTCAATCCTGTGCTGCCAGCAACGGCCCGATCCCCGGCTCGAGCGCCTCACGACGCCAGCCCGACAACGCATCGGGCCATTCGCCGCGATCCAGCAGCGCCTCCAGCCAGCGCCGCGAGGCGAGCACGCCATCGGGCAATCCCAGCTCGGCACTGCGCGCGGACACGGCGTCCTGCAACTTCCGCAGGCGCTGCTTGTCGCGGTTGTCGCCCAGGTTCGCGTCGGGTGCGTCAGCTTCGTCAGGCAGCGGTGTGTTCAGTGCAGCCCACACCGCATCGCCGAGCTTGCGCGGTGCCTTCGGGTGCGCGTCGAGGTCGCGCTGCAATCCGGCGCGGTCGATCGGCGGATTGCGGGCGAGGTTCACGGCCAGTTCGTTGTCGAGGATCCAGTTGCGCGGGCGGTCGTTGTCGCGCGCATACGCGTCGCGCCAGCGCAGCAGGCGCAACAGGCGCAGTTGCGCGTCGCGCTCGAGGAACTGCGCGCTGCGCATCGTCGCGTGCGGCCAGCGTTCCGGGCCTTCGTTCTCGGCGTTGACGACGGTGCGCGCGGCGTCTTCGGCGAGCCAGTCGCTGCGGCCGAGTTCCTGCAGGCGATGCTGCAGCTGGTCGTGCATCTCGAACAGATGGCGCACGTCGTCGGCGGCGTATTCGAGCTGGGCCGGCGACAGCGGTCGGCGCAGCCAGTCCGAGCGGGTCTCACCCTTGGCCAGGGTGACGCCGGTCAACTGTTCGACCAGCTTCTGGTAGCCCAGGCCGGCGCCGATGCCGGCCAGCGCGGCCGCCAGCTGGGTGTCGAACAGCGGCTTGGGGACCACGCCGCAGGAATGCTTGAACGCCACCAGGTCTTCGCTGGGGCTGTGCATGACCTTGACGATCGATTGGTCGGCGAGGATCGGCGTCAGCGCGGCGAGGATGCCGGGCGCGAGCGGGTCCACCAGGAGGATGTCGGGTTCGCCGTCGCTGCCTTCTCGCTCGATCGAGATCTGCACCAGCGCCAGCTGCGGCCAGTAGGTGCGCTCGCGGATGAACTCGGTGTCCAGTCCGATCCGCGCAGGCGGGGCGACGAAATGGGCGCGCAGGGCGGCGGGGTCGGTGATCCAGACGGCAGGCATGTTGGGATGGTAAGCGCGGAAGGGGGTGGCGAGGTTGCCGGGGCGGGCGACAATAGCCTACTTTCGACGCTCCCAAGTGACTGGGCATGACGC
Source organism: Lysobacter sp. (assembly GCA_036524935.1). Taxonomy (GTDB): domain Bacteria; phylum Pseudomonadota; class Gammaproteobacteria; order Xanthomonadales; family Xanthomonadaceae; genus Lysobacter_J. The sequence goes on from DATDBK010000006.1 coordinate 2,656, forward strand.
CAGGAGGACGATTGCGCGCACCGCTGCTGGCTTTCGCCGCCTTGCTGGCATTCGCCTCGGGTTGCTCTCGCGAGCCCGCGGGGGCGTCGCGCGAAGCGGCCGGCGCTCGCGCGCCAATCGTGACCATCAGTGCCGACCAGGCGGTGTCGCCGGTGCCGCCATGGCGCCCGCCGGTGGTCGAGGTCAACGACGGCAACGTCAAGGAACTCAAGGCGAAGGCCGCCAAGGCGCTGGCCGAAGGGCGGCTGTCCGCCAGTGCCGACGACGCCATCCCGCTGTACCTGGCGCTGCGCAAATTCGCGCCCGACGACGGGGCCGTGCAGTCGGGCTTCCGCCGCGCGGTGACCAGCCTGCTCGGCACGGGCAGCGAGGCGCTGGCGGCGATCGATCGTGACCCGCTGTCGCTGCGTCGCGCACACGAGGTCGCCGCGGTCGCGCGTGCGATCGCGCCGGACGACGCCAAGGTGATGGCCTACCTGGAACGGCTGGATCGCGCCGACCAGGCCCAGGAAGCCAATCGCCTCGGCGAGGACGCGCTCAATGCCGGGCGTCTCGGCGTCGATGGCGGCAAGGACACCGCGCTCGCGTATTTCCACCAGGCGCTGGAGCTGCGCCCCGGCGACCAGCGCGCCAACCAGGGCGTCGCCGCGGTCGAGAGTGCGCTGATCCGGCGTGCCGAGGTCGCCGCCGACCATGACGACTATGCCGGCGCGCAGGCGGAGCTCGACACGGCCGCCGAGGTGCGACCCGGCTTCTCCAGCGTCGACGACGCCCGCGCCCGCGTGGCGATGCAACGCATTGCCCGCGTCAACGCACTGCGCGATGCCGGCATCTCCGTGCTGACCCGCAACGCCGGCGTCGACGAGGCGCGGCGCCTGCTGGCGGTGCTGCTGCGCATCGCCCCGGCCGGCGACCCGGCCGCGCGCGAGCTGCGCGAACGCATCGACCTGGCCACCCATTACGGCCTGTTCCGCCCCGGCCAGAACTTCACTGACGCGATGCAGGGCGGTGGTCGCGGGCCGCAGCTGGTGGTGATCCCGCATGGCGCATTCCGCATGGGTGCGCCGGAGGGCGAAATCGACTCCAGCGATGCCGAGCGGCCGCTGCGCAACATCCGTTTCGAACGCGGCCTGGCGATGTCGCGCACCGAAATCACGGTGGGCGAGTTCCGCCGTTTCATGGCCGCGAGCAAGCACCGCGCACGCGCCAGCCGCCGCGGCTATTCCACCGCCTACGACGAGCGCAGCGGCAATCTCGTGCGCCGCGGCAATGTCGACTGGCAGTCCGACTACGCAGGCAATCGCGCCAGCGACGACATGCCGGTGATCCACATCAGCGCCAAGGACGCGATCGCCTATGCCGAGTGGCTGTCGGCGCAGACCGGTCAACGCTATCGCCTGCCGAGCGAGGCCGAGTTCGAGTACGCGCTGCGTGCCGGCAACGCCCGGCGCTTCCCGTGGGGCGACGGCACGCCGCCGGTGCGCACGGGCAATTTCACCGGCGCACTCGACGTCTCTCCGAGCGGCCGGCGCTGGCGCAACGCGTTTGCCGGTTACGGCGACGGCGCGTGGGGTCCGGCGCGGGTGGGGAGCTTTCGCCCCAATGCATTCGGCATCCACGACCTGTCCGGCAACGTCAGCGAGTGGGTCGCCGACTGCTGGCACGCCACCTTCCGGCGCGCGCCACGCGACGGCGCGGCCTGGCTCAACCCCGGTTGCCGTTCGAGAGTGGTGCGCGGCGGGTCCTGGGCGAGTTCGCCGGCGCAGACGCGTTCGGCGTGGCGGCAGGGAAGCGATGGCAATGTCACCAGTGCGCGCATCGGGTTCCGGGTGGTTCGGGAAATCTGAACAGGGGGACTGCCGTCCTCACACTCGGCCGCTTACAGTGCACGGAAGTTGAAGAACTTGATCCAGGACGGACGAGGAGCGTGCAGGTGAGGACAGATCCCTTGGGTGGTGCGCGACAGCAGGGCCGGCCCCGACGCGGGTTCGGCGGGATGCGCTGGTGGATCCTGATCCTGTTCGCCGGATATGCCGCCTGGCAGTGGTTCGGCAGCGCCAAGGTCGATCCGTACACCGGCGAAACCGCGCACTACGGCACCACCGCCGAGGAAGAAGTCCAGCTGGGTGCGCAGGCGTTCCAGCAGGTGCTGGGCGACGCCAACGCGCAGGGCGCGCTGATGCCCGCCGATGCCAAGGTCAGCCAACAGATCCGCGAGATCGCGCAGCGCCTGATCGCGCGGGTGCCGCAGGTGACGGCCACGCTGGCCGCGCAGCATCAGCAGGACGTGCCGGTCGACCACCAGGCGTTCCAGTGGGATGTCGCGGTGATCCAGTCCGACCAGGCCAATGCGTTCTGCCTGCCGGGCGGAAAGATGGCGGTCTATACCGGCCTGCTGCCGGTCGCGAAGACCCAGGACGCGATGGCGGTGGTGATGGGCCACGAGATCGCCCACGCGCTGCTGCGCCACGCCTCGCAGCGCATGGCCCAGCAGAAGCTGGTGCAGATGGGTCAGATGGCCGCCGGCATGGCGATGGGCGGAATGGACCCGGGCCAGCAGCAGGCGATCATGGCCGCGCTGGGCGCGGGTGCGCAGTACGGGTTGATCCTGCCGTACGGCCGCAATCACGAGACCCAGGCCGACAAGGTTGGCCTGATGCTGGCCGCGGCGGCCTGCTACAACCCGCAGGAAGCCATCCCGCTGTGGCAGCGCATGGCGGAGCTGGGAGGCGGTGAACGTCCGCCGGAATTCGCCTCGACCCACCCGGATCCGGCCAACCGCATCCAGGTGCTGCAGTCGCTGATGCCGCAGGCGGAGCAGTTCCGCGCGCAGTACTGCAAATAACCCGGCGTTTTCGGGTCGTAGGAGCGAGCTTGCTCGCGATCAGCCGACCCGTGGACGGACACGCTGATCGCGAGCAAGCTCGCTCCTACGAAGATGACGGTGGCTCAGCGCTTCGTGTCGGCCTTGGGCTTGGCGTTCGGCGTCGCGCCCGGCGTCGGGCTCTGGCCGACGTTGCTCGACAGGTTGCGCTGGAACTCGTTCCACATCGCCAGGTTGCGCTCGGTCAGCTGGTTCATCAGCGCCCATGGGGTCTGCCCGAGGATGCCGCCCATCTGGTTGCGGAACTGCTGCTGTTGGTCGAGGAAGACCTGCATCGACCGCTCGAGATAGCTGCCCATGAACCCCTGCAGCGAGTCCCCGTAGAAGCGGATGATCTGGCTGAGCAGCTGCGTCGACAGGACCGGTTCGCCGTCCTGCTCATGCTCGGCAATGATCTGCAGCAGCACCTGCCGGGTGAGGTCGTCGCCGCTGCGCGCATCGCGCACCTCGAACTCCTCGCCGTCGACGATCAGCTGACGCACATCCTCAATGGTGATGTAACTGGAAATCTCGGTGTCGTAGAGCCGGCGGTTCGGATACTTCTTGATGACGCGCATCGATGCCATGGAGCATTGGCTCTAAATCGTGGTGCTTCGCAGCATGGCGTACGCCGGCAGGGCTTGCAACAGGTGAAATGCAAGGCCGGCTGGGTGAATGGGGCAAGGCGGGTAGAAGCGAGCTTGCTTGCGCCGGGCCGTCAGCAACCGGTCAGGCTGGTCGCCGGCAAGCCCGCTGCTGCAAGGCCGATTCGTACAAGGCCACTACCAGCCCATGTGGTGGCCGCCGTTGATGTCGAGGTTGGAGCCTGTGATCCAGGCGGCCTCTTCGGCGACCAGGAAGGCGACTGCATAGGCGATCTCGTTTGGCGTGCCCAGGCGACCGGTCGGGATCTCCGCGACGATCTTCGCGCGCACCTCTTCCGGCACCGACATCACCATGTCGGTCGCCACGTACCCCGGCGAGACCGTGTTGACGGTGATGCCGAAGCGGGCATTCTCGCGCGCCAGCGAAATGGTGAAACCGTGCATGCCGGCCTTGGCCGCCGCATAGTTGGCCTGGCCGTACTGGCCCTTGAGGCCGTTGATGGAGCTGATCTGCACGATGCGGCCCCACTTACGCTCACGCATGCCTTCGATCACCGGGCGGGTGACGTTGAAGCAGGAGTTGAGGTTGGTGCCGATCACCTCGTTCCACTGCATTGGCGTCATGCGATGGAAGGTGGAGTCGCGGGTGATGCCGGCGTTGTTGACCAGCACCTCGATCGGGCCGAGGTCGCGTTCGATCTGTTCGATCAGCGCCTGCGCCTGCTCGGGCGAGGACACATCGCCTGGGGCGAGCGTCACTTCGACGCCCGCTTCGCGCATCTTTTCCTGCCAGGCGCGCGCTCGGCCTTCGTCACGGTAGTTGGTGGCGACCCGATGACCCGCCTGCGCCAGGCGCTGGACGATCGAACTGCCGATGCCACCGGTACCGCCGGTGACCATGGCTACGCGTGACTGCATGGGGACGTCTCCTTGGATTGCCGAC
>DATDBK010000007.1:0-2724 GCA_036524935.1 Lysobacter sp.
TGCCCGCGAGCGCGTGTTCGACGCTGACCACCGTCATGCCTTGAATCCTTGCCTGTTCGGGCCGATATGGGGAATGCGGGAGTTTACCGAAGCGCCCGCACAGCGTCGCTATAATTCGCTGGAAGGCCCAAACTGGCTCGAAGTCCCGTCGCCACCCCGGAGTGCCTCAATGGCTGTAACCCTTGCCCCCGCCGCCCTCGAACGCGTACAGCGCTACCTCGTCGAATCGCCCGACGCGATCGGCCTGCGCTTCGGCGTGTCCCGGACGGGTTGCTCGGGCTGGCAGTACAAGGCCGACCTGACCCGCGAGACGCACGAAGGCGACACGGTGTTCGAGCAGGACGGCGTGCGCATCTATGTCGATGCGTTGAGCCTGGCGCTGGTCGACGGCACTCAGATCGACCTGGTCAAGCAGCGTCTGGGCGAGCAGTTCCTGTTCCGCAATCCCAATGTCACCGCCGAGTGTGGTTGCGGCGAAAGTTTCACGACCAAGGCCGACGCGGCCTGAGCACGGCCAAGCTAGACTCGGTCCCCTGCATCGAAGGGGATCCGCCATGCTCCGTCCTGTATTGCTTGCCGCGGCCATTGCCGCTGGCCTGACGGCGTCGCTCGTGTCGCCGGGCGCCCGTGCCCAGCAACACGCCGCCGCACCCGCACCCGCCCGCAATTCCGCCACCCAGGCGCTCTACGCGCTCTTCGACGAAGAGTGGCAGCGCGGTATGCGCGAGAACCCGGAAGAGGGCAGTTACAACGGCGACAGGCGCTACAACGACCGCTGGACCGACATGAGCATGCCGGCGATCGAGGCGCGCATGGACGGCGACCGCAAGGCCCTGCAGCGGCTGCGTGCGATTGATCGCAAGGCGCTGTCGGCAAGCGACCAGCTCAACCATGACGTGTTCGCCTGGGACCTGGAAAAGGCGGTCGAACGGCAGAAGTACCGCGAGTATCTCAGCCCGGTTGGCCACAGCGGCGGCGTCCAGACCGCCGAGGGCATCGCCGAGGTGCTGCCGTTCGCGACGACGAAGGACTACCGCGACTGGCTGACGCGCATGCGCGCGATCCCTGCACTGATCGAGCAGAACCAGGTGCTGATGCGCGAAGGCGCCGCCACCGGCAACACACCGCCGCGCGTCCTGATGGAGCGGGTGACCGGGCAGATCCAGGCGCAGATCGTCGACGACCCCACCCGGAGCCCGTTCTACAAGCCGTTTGCCCACTTCGCTGACAGCGTGCCCGAGGCCGATCGCGGCGCGCTCCAGGCCGAAGCAAAAGCGGTCATCAAGGACAGCATCGTCCCGGCCTACCGTGGTTTCGCGACGTTCTTCGCCAACGAGTACCTGCCGAAGACACGAACCACCATCGCCGCGACCGACCTGCCTGACGGCAAGGCGTACTACGACTTCGTCGCCGACTATTTCACCACCACCGAGCTGAGCGCCGACCAGATCCACCAGATCGGCCTGAAGGAAGTCGCGCGCATCCGCGCCGAGATGGAGAAGGTCAAGGCGGAAGTCGGCTTCAAGGGCAGCCTGGCCGACTTCTTCCAGTACCTGCGCACCGATCCGAAGTTCTTCTACAAGACGCCGCAGGAACTGTTCACCGCCTACGAGGCGATTTCCAAGCGGATCGATCCGCAGCTGGTGAAGGTGTTCAGGACCATCCCGCGTCTGCCGTATGGCGTGCGCCCGATCCCGGACAACATTGCGCCGGACACGACCACCGCGTACTACCAGCCCGGAGCCGTCGACGGCACCCGGGCCGGCTTCTATTACGTCAACCTGTACAAGCCGGAAGTGCGGCCGAAGTGGGAAATGATGGCGCTGTCGCTGCACGAAGCCGTGCCGGGCCACCACTTCCAGTTCGCCCGCGGCATGGAACTGCCGGACGCGCCGATGTTCCGCCGGACCGCCTACTTCGTCGCCTACGGCGAGGGCTGGGGCCTGTATGCCGAGCGGCTCGGCTACGACATGGGCCTGTACGACGATCCGTACGACCGCATGGGGCAGCTGGCCTACGACATGTGGCGGGCGGTGCGGCTGGTGGTGGATACCGGCATGCACAGCAAGGGCTGGAGCCGCGACAAGGCGATCGCCTACTTCATGGACAACTCGCCCAAGACCCGCCAGGACGTGGTCAACGAGATCGACCGGTACATCGGCTGGCCGGGGCAGGCGCTGGCCTACAAGATCGGCCAGATGAAGATCTCAGAGCTGCGTGAGAGGGCGTCGAAGCAGTTGGGGCCACGCTTCGACCTGCGTGAGTTCAATGACGCCGTGCTGGAGACCGGTTCGGTGCCGCTGCAGGCGCTGGAGGCGCGGATCGACGCCTGGATCGCCCTCAAGAAGGGGTGATGCGGCTGTGGGGACGCCCATACCCACCCCGGCCCTCCCCTTGAAGGGGAGTGGGACTGTCGGGCCCCGGGCGGCGATATTTGCCCCAAGCCTTTGAATCAGCCATACTTTGCGGCTCTCGCGGGCCCAGGCCCGGGAGACCTTGCTCCACCGCCTCCATTCCGGGAGGCCGGGGAGCTGATCCGGTCCGCGTCCATGGCCTTCGGGGCAGCGCGGATCATCATCCACGAGGAATCACACCATGCGTCATTACGAAGTCGTGTTCCTGGTCCATCCGGACCAGAGCGAGCAGGTGCCTGCCATGATCGAGCGCTACAAGTCGCTCATCGAAGGCGGCGAAGGCAAGATCCACCGTCTCGAGGATTGGGGC
>DATDBK010000008.1:0-40709 GCA_036524935.1 Lysobacter sp.
GCCAGCGCCAATGCCAGGACCGTGCGCGCGCCGCGCCTGGTCGAGTGTTTCACTTCACGTTGTTTCACTTCAGATCCCATGCCGTCCCCCGGCGGCGACTCTAGCCGTCGCCGGGGTCGGGGGCAATTGAAACCGTCGCCGGATGCGATCGCGGCGACGGATTGGGGCCCAGGGACGGCTCGCCACGCTCCACGACGGTCCGGCGTGGTGCCGGCTGCGTCAGGCCGTCTTCAACTGCGCTCGGCCCAGACCAGCTCGGCCAGCTGAACCGCGTTCAGCGCCGCACCCTTGCGGATGTTGTCCGAGACGATCCACAGGTTGACCGCGCGCGGGTGCGAGAAGTCGTCGCGGATGCGGCCGACGTAGACCGGATCGGTGCCGGAAGCGTGGGTCACCGGGGTCGGGTAACCGCCTGCCTTCGGTTCGTCGACGACCTCGACGCCCGGTGCGGTCAGCAGCATTTCGCGCACCTGCGCCGCCGTGATCTTCTCGCGCGTCTCGACGTTGACCGCCTCGGAGTGGCCATAGAACACCGGCACGCGCACCGCGGTCGGGTTCACCTGGATCGAGTCGTCGCCGAGGATCTTGCGCGTCTCCCAGACCAGCTTCATCTCTTCCTTGGTGTAGCCGTTGTCCTGGAAATCGTCGATGTGCGGGATCAGGTTGAAGGCGATCTGCACCGGGAAGCGTTCCGGCTGCGGGTCCTGGAAGTTCAGCAGCGCGCCGGTCTGGCGGCCGAGTTCTTCAAGCGCCGAACGTCCGCCGCCCGACACCGACTGGTAGGTCGCGACATTGATCCGCTCGATGCCAGCCTTGCGGTGGATCGGTGCCAGCGCGACCAGCATCTGCATGGTCGAGCAGTTCGGGTTGGCGATGATGCCGCGCGGGCGGTTCTTCACCTGCTCCGGGTTGACCTCCGACACCACCAGCGGCACGTCGTCGTCGTAACGGAACGCCGAGGAGTTGTCGATCACCACCGCACCGGCGGCGGCGAACTTCGGTGCGTACTCCTTCGAGATGCTGCCGCCGGCCGAAAACAGCGCAATGTCGACGCCGCTCGGATCGAATTTGGCCAGGTCTTCCACCACCAGTTTCTTCGCGCCGAACTCGATCTTCTCGCCGGCCGAGCGTTCGCTCGCCAGCACGTGCAATTTGCCGATGGGGAACTGGCGCTCGGCGAGGATCTTGAGCATGGTTTCGCCGACCGCGCCGGTGGCGCCAACGATCGCAACATTGCAGGAGTTCTTGGCGTTCATTGTTTCCTGGTGGTCCTGGTTGGGGGAAAACTGCCGGATCGCTCCGGCGGGTGGGGTGACGGCATTATCTGCCAACTGGAGCATGCCTTCTCCCGCTCGCGGGAGAAGGTGGCCGGCAGGCCCTCACCCCAACCCCTCTCCCGCAAGCGGAGAGGGGCTCACGGCCGCATTTCAGCGCTCCGCCTGGCCCGGGATGCGCGGCCGGACGTCGGCGACGTCACCGCACTGGGCGCGGTGGCGCATGGCCTGGTCCATCAGCACCAGTGCCACCATCGCTTCGCAGATGGGGGTAGCGCGGATGCCGACGCACGGGTCGTGGCGACCGGTGGTGACCACTTCGACCACGCTGCCGTGGACGTCGAGGCTGTCGACCGGCAGGCGCAGGCTCGAAGTCGGTTTGAACGCGACCGAGCAGCGCAGCGGCTGGCCGCTGCTGATGCCGCCAAGGATGCCGCCGGCGTGGTTGGATGCGAACCCGTCCGGTGCCATGTGGTCGCGGTGTTCGCTGCCCTTCTGCGAAACCACGCCGAAACCGTCGCCGATCTCCACGCCCTTGACCGCGTTGATGCTCATCAGCGCGCTGGCGAGTTCGCCGTCGAGCTTGCCGTAAATCGGTTCGCCCCAGCCCGGCGGCACGCCGGTGGCGACCACGTCCACGCGCGCGCCGACCGAGTCGCCGGACTTGCGCAGTGCATCCATGTACAGCTCCAGCTCGGTGACCTGGCGGGTGTCGGGCCAGAAGAACGGGTTCTCTTCGACTGCGTCCAGGTCGAAACCGTGCGGCACGATCTCGCCGATCTGCGCGAGGTAGCCCTGCACCCTGACGCCATGGCGGTCGGCCAGCCACTTCTTGGCGATCACGCCTGCGGCGACGCGCATGGTGGTCTCGCGCGCCGACGAGCGACCGCCGCCGCGCGGATCGCGGATGCCGTACTTCTGCCAGTAGGTGTAGTCAGCGTGGCCCGGACGGAACTGCTCGGCGATCTTCGCGTAGTCCTTGCTGCGCTGGTCGGTATTGCGGATCAGCAGCGCGATCGGCGTTCCGGTGGTAACGCCTTCGTAGACACCGCTGAGGATCTCGACCTCGTCGGCCTCGTGCCGCTGCGAGGTGTGGCGAGTGCGGCCGGTGGCGCGGCGCTCGAGATCGTGGCGGAAATCTTCCGGCGCGATCGCGATGCCGGGCGGGCAGCCGTCGACGACGCAGCCGATGGCCGGGCCGTGACTTTCGCCGAAAGTGGTTACCGAGAGCAGCTTGCCGAAGGTGTTGCTGGACACGGGGGATCCTGTTGTAGGGACCGGTGCACTCTAACAATCGCAAATGGTTGCTGCCGGAACCAGCACCGTGGCCTGACTCGTCGGCATCCCGGGTGCATCAACCCCGCGCGTCCGCCAGCGCCTTGATCTTCGCCTGGTGCTCGACCAGATCGCTGCGCTCGACCACGAAAATGCCCATCTGGCCGACCTTGAACTCGACCCAGGCCATCGGCAGTTCCGGCAGCAGCGCCACCAGCGCCTGCTCGGCTTCCCCGACTTCACAGATCAGCAGGCCGTGCTCGCTGAGGTGATCGGGTGCGTCGCGCAGGATCTTCAGCGCCAGGTCGAGGCCGTCGTCGCCGGCACGCAGGCCCAGGTCGGGCTCGTGCGAATACTCCTGCGGCAACGCATCGGTCTCGTCGTTGGTGACGTAAGGCGGGTTGGTCACGATCAGGTCGTAGACCTCGCCCTGCAGGCCCTTGAACAGGTCCGACTTGCGCAGGGTGACGTTCTCGGCGTGCAGGCGCGCCTTGTTTTCGTGTGCCAGCGACAGCGCATCGTCATTGATGTCGGCGCCGTCGACCTGCCAGTACGGGTGGTAGTGGCCGGTGGCGATCGCGATGCAGCCCGATCCCGTGCACAGGTCGAGCACGCGCTCGATCTCACGGCCGCCCAGCCACGGCTCGAAGCCGCTGGTGATCAGCTCGGCGATCGGCGAACGCGGCACCAGTGCACGGCTGTCGCTCTTGAAGCTCAGCCCGGCGAACCAGGCCTCGCCGGCGAGATAGGCGGCCGGCACGCGCTCGTTGATGCGACGCTCGAACAGCGCCAGCACGCGGGCCTTCTCGTCGGCGGTGACGCGCGAGGTCCCGTACACCGGGCTGAGGTCGTGCGGCAGGTGCAGCGCATGCAGCACCAGCTGCGTGGCTTCGTCCAGCGCGTTGTCGTAGCTGTGGCCGAAGGTCAGGCCGGCCTCGTTGAAGCGGCTGCCGCCGAATCGGATCAGGTCGATGATCGAGACCTGCTCGAACACTGCCGACTGGAGCTGGGCGGGCTTGAGGGGGGCGGAGCCGGTCATGGCAGGGCCTTGCGTAGGGGGTCGGCGATTATACCGGCCACCCGGGCAAGCCAACCCATCCCGTGCGGGCGCCCGGTATCATGCCCGCGCGCCCAGCCGGGCCTGCCGCACACGAGGCGACATGTTCAACCGCACCACTCTGCTCATCCTGATCGCCGCCCTCGCCGCCGCCCTGGGGCTGTGGGCCGCGCAGCGCCATTTCGGACCCGTCACGACCTCGAAGTGGCCGCAGACCCAGGCCGTCCGCCTGTTCGAGCCCGCGCGCGAACTGCCGCCGTTCTCGCTGCGCCAGTCCGACGGCACCGCGCTGGTACCGGGCGAGCTCAAGGGCCACTGGACGCTGGTGTTCCTGGGCTTCACTCACTGCCCGGACGTCTGCCCGACCACGCTGGCGGAAATGGCCGGCGCCCAGAAGCAATGGGCGTCCCTGCCGGAAGCGTCGCGACCGCGGTTGCTGTTCGTCTCGGTCGACCCGGAGCGCGACACCCCGGACCGCATCGGCGAGTACGCCCACGCCTTCCACCGCGACAGTCTCGCCGCCACCGCAGACGTCCCGGCGCTGGAGCGCTTCGCCAAGTCGCTGAGCATGGTCTTCGCCAAGGTGCCGGCGCCGGACGGCGCCCCGGCCGACCAGTACAGCGTCGACCACAGTGCGTCGATGGCGGTGCTCGACCCGCAGGGCCGCATGGCAGGCATCGTCCAGCCGCCGCTCGACCCGAAAGCGATCGCCGCCGACATGACCGCGCTGACCCAGGCTGCAAGCAAGTAAACGACTAGAAGAACGACGAGAATCTGATGAGCCTGGTCACCGCACTCACCTACGTACTTCCGCACCGCCTGCTGTCGTCGATGGCGCGCTCGCTGGCCTATTCGGACACGCCGTGGATCAAGCAGTGGCTGATCGACACGGTCACGCGCAAGTTCGGCGTCAACCTGGCAGAAGCCGCGCAGCCTGATCCGCAGGCGTACCCGACGTTCAATGCGTTCTTCACCCGAGCCCTCAAGCCGGGCGCGCGCGTGGCCGATGCCGACCCGCGCACGCTGGTGATGCCCGCCGACGGTCGCATCAGCCAGTGCGGCCCGATCGAGGACGGCCGCATCTTCCAGGCCAAGGGCCAGTCGTTCACCGCTGCCGAGCTGCTGGGCGACGACGAGGCTGCCGAGCCGTTCAACGACGGCCTGTTCGCGACGGTGTACCTGTCACCGAAGGACTACCACCGCGTGCACATGCCGTGGGGCGGCAAGCTGCGCGAGACCGTGCACGTGCCCGGCCGCCTCTTCAGCGTTGGCCCGGCCGCGGTGCAGAACGTGCCGCGCCTGTTCGCGCGCAACGAGCGCCTGGTCTGCCACTTCGACACCGACTTCGGACCGATGGCGATGGTGATGGTCGGTGCGCTGCTGGTCTCGGGCGTGGAGACGGTGTGGAGCGGCGAAGAGATCCCGCGCTATGGCGACACGGTGACGGTCAAGGACTACCGCGGCGCCGACATCACCCTGGAGCGGTTCGAAGAGATGGCGCGCTTCAACTACGGCTCGACGGTGGTCGTGCTGCTGCCGCCGGGCGTGGCGGTGCTGGATCCGGCATTGACGGGCGAGTCGCCGGTACGACTGGGCGAAGTGCTCGCCCGCCGCATCGGCGCGTAACCGGGGCAACGGCATCAATCCCCGGGTGCGCTTCGCTTACCCGGGCTACGGTTATTGAGGCCTCGCGGTACGTAGCCCGGGTAAGCGAAAGCGCACCCGGGATCACCGACGCATGCAACCCCGGTCGCCCGGACACGCTTCAGCCCTCGCAGCCGTCCAGCTTGATCTTCTGCCCGGGCTTGATCGCATAGCGCGGCGCCTTGAGCTTGTTGGCCCGGGCCAGGTCACCGGTATCGCACTGGAACTTCTGCGCGATCGCGGTCAGCGTCTCGCCGCGCTTGACCGTATACGAACCCGGCTTGGATGCCTTCTTCGGCGTCGCCTTGGCTGATGCCACGGCGCCGGCGCTGCCGGTGCCCGCACTCTCGGCCTCGTACACCGCGTCCGTCGGCAGCACCGGCGTCACCGGTCCGGTGCGCACGATCGCCGAACTGGCGTCGCTCATCACCAGCGTACGCGCCAGGTCGGCGCGCTGGCCCTGCACGCACCAGCGGTTGTACAGGCCGACGATCTTGGTGGTGGCGTTGAGGGTCGTGCCGGCTGGCAGGTAGCGGTCGGCCTCGTAGCGCGGGTTTAGGTTGCGCAGCGCGCGCATGTAGCCATCGCGCGAACCGTTGCTGCCCAGGCAGATGGTCAGCTCGTAGATCGAGCTGGGCTTGCCCAGTCGCAGCGGGGCCGCACGGGCATCGACCTTGGGGAAGGTCAGGCCGTATTCCTTGGGATGCAGGAACAGCCAGGCCGCGGCGATCACCATCGGCACGTAGTCGCGGGTTTCGGCCGGGAACTGGTTGTAGACCGACTCGTCCCAGAAGTTGCGGCCGCCCGAGCTGTTGTAGACGCGCTGCGCGCGACCTTCGCCGCCGTTGTACGCCGCCAGCGACAACTCGATGCTGCGGTTGAGCTGGCCCAGGCGCTCGTTGAAATAGGAGGCCGCGGCCTGCGCCGAGGCCCGAGCGTCGTAACGGGTGTCGAAACCACTGCCATCGTCGCCCAGTCCGAAGCGGCGACCGGTGCCGTACATGAACTGCATCGGGCCGGCCGCGCCGGCGCGCGAGGTCGAATGGACGCGACCGTTGGATTCCTTGGCCATCACGCCGAACAGCAGCGCTTCGGGCAGGCCGGCGCGCTCGAACTGCGGCCACATCGTCTGGCGCAGGTACTGGTAGTTCTCGTGGGTGTCGATCAGCGCCGGGCGCATGTCGGTCAGCCAGCGGCGGATGCCGGCCTGCACGGCCGGGTTGTACTGCACCATCTTGACGAAGCGCTCGCCGTCGGCGCTCAGCAGCGCCGCTGCCCGCGCGGCCTCGGGCACGTCGGCGGTGATGCTGCCGGCGCCTTCGTCGTCATTGTCCTCGGGTACGTCGTCGCCCGAGGCCAAGTCGGCGTTCTGCTTCAGCAGGCGCTTGTAGGCGGTGAGCATGGTCGTCGGCGAGCAGCCCTTCTGCTTCACGCAGGCGGCCATCACGTCTTCCATGTCCTCCAGCGCCGCGTCGACCTCGCTGCGACCGGCCGGATCGGCGTTGCCGACCTTGACGATGCCCTCGCGATAGCGGACCTCGGCAGCCTGCATGCGCTGGTCGAGGGCGGTCACAGCTGCCTGGTCGCGCTTGGACAGGGCATGTGCGCTGGGCGCAAGTGCTGCGAAACCGAGCGCGAGCAGCGCGACGGAAGGACGAACCAGTACGGGCATGGACGACAACTGCAGGCGGGGGACTGGGAGGGTAGCGTTGCCGCGCGAACGCGGGCAAGCGCTGTTTCAACTGCGATGCGTGAATGGGGATATGCGTGGCAGTTGCGCCCACGTGACGGCCGTGTGCCGGGGCAATGGGCATTTTTCCCGGAACGGGTGCGCACCCGAGCAGCATTCAGCAACGCCGCATAGAATCGACCGCACCCTCCCCCGGAACCGGACATGGACCCGACGACAGGCACGCTGGAAGGCACGATCCTCATCGGCAAGGCCGTCACCACGCCCACGTCCCTGCCGGAAAGCCAGAGCCAGGTCCGCCTGCTGGCACGGTTCGGCAACCGCCACGGACTGGTCGCCGGCGCCACTGGCACCGGCAAGACGGTCACCCTCATGACCCTGGCCGAGGGCTTCTCGCGGTTGGGCGTGCCGGTGTTCCTGGCCGACGTGAAGGGCGATGTCGCCGGCCTGGCGATGGCCGGCACCAGCAACGACAAGCTGCAGGCCCGCGTCGCCGAAATCGGGATCCCCGACTACGCCAGCCAGGCCAGCCCGGTGGTGTTCTGGGACTTGTTCGGCAAGCTGGGCCACCCGGTGCGCACCACCGTCAGCGAGATGGGCCCGACCCTGCTGGGGCGCGTGTTGGAACTCAACGACACCCAGTCGGGCGTGCTCGACATCGTCTTCAAGCTCGCCGACGACCGCGGCCTGCTCCTGCTCGACCTGGAAGACCTGCGCGCCCTGCTAGGCCTGGTCGCCGACGAGCGCAAGGACATCTCCACCAGCTACGGCCTGGTCAGCGTGCAGTCGATCGGCGCGATCCAGCGCGCGCTGCTGCGGCTGGAACAGGAAGGCGGCGAAATGTTCTTCGGCGAGCCGGCGCTGGAACTGGCCGACCTGATGCGCACCCACACCGACGGCCGCGGCGTGATCAACATCCTCGCGTCCGACCAGCTGGTGCTGAAGCCGCGCCTGTACTCGAGCTTCCTGCTGTGGCTGCTGTCGGAACTGTTTGAGAACCTGCCCGAGGTCGGCGATCTAGACAAGCCCAAGCTGGTGTTCGTTTTCGACGAAGCACACCTGCTGTTCGACGATGCGCCGCCGGCACTGCAGCAGCGCGTCGAACAGGTGGTGCGCCTGATCCGTTCCAAGGGCGTGGGCGTGTACTTCTGCTCGCAGTTTCCCGACGACGTGCCCGACAACATCCTCGGCCAGCTCGGCAATCGTGTGCAGCACGCGCTGCGGGCATTCACCCCGCGCGACCAGAAGGCGGTGAAGACCGCCGCGCAGACCTTCGTCGCCAATCCTGCGCTGGATGTGGCCGAGGCCATTTCCCGCCTCGGCACCGGCGAGGCCCTGGTATCGACGCTTCAGGACAAGGGCGTGCCGATGCCGGTGGAAAAGACGCTGGTCGCGCCGCCGCGCTGCCGGATGGGCGCGATCACCGAAGCCGAGCGCGCGCAGGTCCGCGCCGGCAGCCCGGTCGGCCAGAAGTACGACAACCGCATCGACCGCGATTCGGCCGCCGAGATGCTCGCGCAGAAGGCAACGGCCGCCGCCGAACAGGCCAAGGCGCCGCCGGCGCGCTCGCGCGAGCAGGACGAGGCAGAGGAAGGCGGCATCAGCCAATCGATCAAGGACGCCGTGTTCGGCACCAAGCGCCGCCAGGGCATGGTCGAGACGATGGCAAAGCAGGCCTCGCGAACGGTTGGCAACCAGATCGGCCAGCAGATCCTTCGTGGTCTGCTGGGCGGTATTTTCGGCGGCAAGAGTCGCCGTTGATTTCTTTTCCCCAACGCAAGGAGCACCAACGCATGGAATCTCGCACGTTTGAATCCCGCACGTTTCGCCGTACCCCAATCGCCCTCGCCTTCCTGGCCGTGCTGACCGTCGCCGGTTGCCAACCGGCCACGCCACCGGCCGAGGCACCCGCGGACGCGTCAGCAGAACCGACCGCCGTCGAAACCCCGGCGCCGGCCGCGGCGGCAGATGCCGCATTCGACGCCAAGGCCTTCGCCGGCACCTTCAGCGGCACCCTGCCCTGCGCCAGCTGCCCGGGCATCGAGACCCACATCGAGCTGGCCGCCGATGGCACCTTCCGTCTCGAGGAGACCTACCAGGACGAGAAGGATGGACACTACAAGTTCGACGGCACCTGGACGGCCGAAGCGGCAGGTAAGCGCATACGCCTGGATCCGAACAGCAAGGACGAGGACGACCGCCAGTTCGAGGTGTTGTCCAACGACGAGATCCGGATGCTGGACGGCACGGGCCAGCACATCGAAAGCACGCTGCCGTACAACCTCAAGCGGGCGACGGCCGGCTGAGGCTCGACATGCACGGTGACGGCAGGTGCCGTCACCCGTGCATTCGCCGCACTTGAGCAAGTCCGATGGCTCTGCGATAACGATCTCCCGGTTGTCCGTCCCAAAGATCGTCCCGATGTCGCGCTGGCGCCCACCTGCCGAGAAGAGCACCGCCCTGATCACGCGCGCCGGGCACGATCGCCTGAAAGCCGAACTCGACGACCTCTGGCGGGTCAGGCGGCCCGAGGTGGTCAAGGCGCTGGCCGCGGCCGCCGCCGAAGGCGACCGCTCCGAAAACGCCGAATACACCTATCGCAAGAAGCAGCTCGGCGAAATCGACCGCCGCGTGCGCTACCTGAGCAAGCGCGTGCCGTCGCTGCGCATCGTCGACACCGTGCCGACCGACCCCGAAGCGGTGTTTTTCGGTGCACGCGTGGAAGTCGAGAACATCGCCAGCGGCGAAAGCCAGCGCTACCGCATCGTCGGCCCGGACGAAACCGACGCGCGCGCCGGCTGGATCAGCATCGACTCACCGCTGGCGCGGGCCATGCTGAAGAAGCGCCTCGACGACGAGTTCGAAGCGATGCTGCCGGGCGGTGCCGCCCGCTTCGTCATCGTCGATGTTGCCTATGGCGATGCCGACGCCTGATGGCATGGCGGCCGGCCCCGTAGCCCGGGTAAGCGCAGCGCACCCGGGTCAGGCGATCATCTGGACCACACCACGCACTCAATCGTCGAACGCAACCTCACCAAACAGGTCGTGTTCGTCGCTGCCCATGATTTCGACGTCGACAAAGTCACCCGGTTTGAGGCCGGCCATGAAGCCGTTCTGGATCTGCACCAGGCCGTCGATCTCGGGCGCGTCGGCCATCGAGCGGGCAATCGCCAGTTCACCGTCGAGCGCATCGACCAGGCAGCGCTGGGTGGTGCCGACCTTGGCTTCGAGCTTGGCCGCGGAGATCTCCGCCTGCCGCTCCATGAAGCGCGCCAGGCGCTCCTGCTTGACCTCTTCCGGCACCGGGTCGGGCAATGCGTTGGCGCTGGCGCCGTCGACAGGGGAATAGGCGAACGCGCCGACGCGATCGAGCTGGGCTTCGTCGAGGAAGTCCAGCAACTCTTCGAACTCGGCCTCGGTCTCTCCCGGGAAGCCGACGATGAACGTCGAGCGGATCGTGATGTCCGGTGCGATCGCGCGCCAGCGCTGGATCCGCTCCAGGGTCTTGTCGACCGCGCCCGGGCGCTTCATCAGCTTGAGCACGCGCGGGCTGGCGTGCTGGAACGGGATGTCCAGGTACGGCAGCAGCTTGCGCATGCCGTTGGCACCGGTTTCGGCCATCAACGGGATGATGTCGTCGACGTGCGGGTACGGGTAGACGTAGTGCAGGCGGGTCCAGATGCCCAGTTCCGACAGTCCCTCGCACAGCGCCTTCATCCGGGTCTGGTACGACTTTCCGCGCCACTCGTGCTGCGCGTACTTCACGTCGACGCCGTAGGCGGACGTGTCCTGCGAGATCACCAGCAGTTCCTTGACCCCGCCCATCGCCAGCTTCTCGGCTTCGCGCAGGACCTGGTCAACCGGGCGGCTGACGAGATCGCCGCGCATCGACGGAATGATGCAGAAGCTGCAACGGTGATTGCAACCTTCGGAGATCTTCAGGTACGCGTAGTGCTTCGGCGTCAGCTTGATGCCGGTATCCGGAACTAGATGGAGGAAAGGATCGTGCTGCGGCGGCAGCACCGCATGCACCGCGCTCATCACGCTGCCGTAGTCCTGCGGGCCGCTGATCGACAGCACGCCCGGATGCGCCTCACGGATCTGCTCGGGCTTCTTGCCCAGGCAGCCGGTGACGATGACCTTGCCGTTCTCGGCGATCGCCTCACCGATCGCGTCCAGCGATTCGGTCACGGCCGAATCGATGAAGCCGCAGGTGTTGACCACGACGACGTCGGCATCGTCGTAGGTCTGGACGATGTCGTAGCCCTCCACGCGCAGCTGGGTGAGGATGCGTTCGGAATCGACCAGCGCCTTGGGGCATCCGAGGCTGACGAAACCGACTTTGGGATTGGCTAGGGACATTGAATGAACCGCGCTGATCGATACGAGGCGTATCGAAAGATGGCAGCCGCAGCAAGCGCAGCGAGCGACCTGCTGGACACGCGCTCGGCGGCTACAGCAAGTCCCTCGCTGCGCTTGGGACGACAGGATGGCTGCGGATTATAGCGCTGGAGCTAGAATCAACTGGCCCTCCGATCGCGGATTGCGCCGCGAAACTGAATACGCCGGTCACTCCCGCCAACTGAATGGACCTCAGCCCATGGCCCACTGGATCGATCTGGATACCCCGCACGGCCCGGTCCGGGCCTGGCGCGCCGAGCCCACTGGCCCCTCTAAGGGCGCGGTGATCGTGCTGCAGGAGATATTCGGCGCCAACGCCCATATCCGCAGCGTGGCCGAACATTTCGCCGCAGCCGGCTTCATCGCCCTGGCGCCGTCGCTGTACGACCCGGTCGAGGCGGGCGTCGAACTGGGCTACGACGAGGCCGGCATGCAACGCGGTTCCGCGCTGCGCAACGAGCTGGGCTTCGAGCGCGCGGTCGACATCATCACCGCGGCGGCCGACGAGCTGCACCGCGAAGGCCTGCGCGTTGCCGTGGTCGGCTTCTGCTGGGGTGGCAGCCTGGCGTTCCTGGCCAACACCCGCCTCGGCTTGCCGGCGGTCTCCTATTACGGCGCACGGACGGTGGCGTTCCTCGACGAAGCGCTGCGCGCGCCGATGCTGTTCCATTTCGGCGAAAACGACAGCAGCATCCCCGCCGACGTGGTCGAACAGCACCGCCGCAAGCAGCCTGGCGCCACCGTGCACGTCTACGCCGGCGCCGGACACGCGTTCAACCGCGACGTCGACAGCCACGCGCACGATCCCGCAAGCGCCGAACTCGCCTGGCGCCGTACACTCGACTTCCTGGCGGAGAACCTTCGATGAATCGCGCAGCGAACACGGACGGCTGGCACCTACATCCGCAACTGGCCGAAGACACGCATCCGGTCGCCCATCTGGGCCTGAGCGAACTGCGCCTGATGGACGATGCCAACCATCCCTGGCTGATCCTGATCCCGCGCGTTGCCGATGCGGTCGAGCTGGTCGACCTGGACGAGGAGCAGCGGACCACGCTGATGCGCGAGATCGCCGCCGCCAGCCGCGCGCTGCAGGCCGAGTTCAAGCCGAACAAGATCAACGTCGCCGCACTTGGCAATGCCGTGCCGCAGTTGCACGTGCACGTCATCGCGCGCTTCCACGACGACATCGCCTGGCCGCGGCCGGTGTGGGGAACCGCCAGCGCACAGGCGTACACGCCAGAGGCGCTGGTCACGCGAATACAGCTGCTGCAGGGCACCCTGCAGAAGTGATCCCGGCATCAGATAGCACTCCGCCCGGCTGCGACATCGAAGCCCTCGCTGACGACGGCTGGCTGCTCCGCTTCGGCGACCGCCTCGATCCGCAACTCAATGCGCACGTCCACCGAGTCGCGCGGCGCCTGCGCGATCACGGGCCGGTCTGGCTGCGCGGACTGGTCCCGGCGTTCGCCAGCCTGGGCGTGTTCTTCGACCCGCAGGCCGACCCGGCACGCGTCCACGCGGAACTGCTTGAACTGCTTGAACTGCTCGAGGCGGACGACGCGGCGGCGGTCGACGCCATTGCGCAGCCAATGCGAACCGTGCCGATCCCCGTCGTCTACGGCGGTTCCTTCGGACCCGACCTCGCATCGGCCGCGGCCGAACTGGAACTGACGCCCGAGCAGTTGATCGCGCGCCACAGCGGCGGTGACTACACGGTGGCGATGATCGGTTTCGCCCCCGGGTTTCCGTACCTGTCCGGACTCGATCCGGCGCTGGCGCTGCCGCGCCTGGCAACGCCGCGGGCACGTGTCGCCGCTGGCAGTGTCGCCATCGGCGGCGCGCAGACCGGCATCTATCCGCGCGAAAGCCCGGGCGGCTGGCGCCTGCTCGGACGGACGCCGCGAGTGCTGTTCGATCCTGCGCGTGAAACACCCTCGCTGCTGCTGCCGGGCGATCGCGTGCGCTTCGTCGCCATCGATGCTGGGCAGTTCGACGTGGACAGCGGCGAATGAGCACGGCGAACTCCAGCCTGCGCGTGCTGCGCCCTGGCCTGCTCACCACCGTGCAGGACCTCGGCCGGACCGGCTGGCGCCACCTCGGCGTCGCCCACGCCGGCGCCCTCGATGCCGATGCGGCGAGGCTGGGAAACCGCCTGGTCGGCAATGCCGCCGATGCCGCCGTGCTGGAACTGACCCTGCACGGCCCGACGCTGCAATTCGATGCCCCGCTGCGCATCGCCCTGACCGGTGCCGAGGTGGTGGCGAGGTTCGACGGCGAGCTGGCGCCCTGCGGTCGTCCGGTCCTGTTGCCGGCCGGCACGCTCGAGCTCGGCGCGGTCCGCAATGGCGCCCGAGCATGGCTGGCAGTCGGCGGTGGTGGAATCGATGTGGCGAGCGTGCTCGGCAGCCGCAGCACCGATCTGCGCGGTGGCTTTGGCGGCCTCGACGGGCGCGCCCTGCAAAGCGGCGACCGGGTGCCTCTTGCCGCCGCAACATCACCCGAATGCCTGCACATGCGCAGCGTGCCCTGGTGGATCGATCCGGGCCATGACGACGACCCGCGCGCACCGATCCGCTACCAGCCTTCGGCGCACGCCTGGTCGGCCCCGCTGGCGCGGCGCGCCTGGAAGGTCAGCGCCAGCAGCAACCGCCAGGGCTTGCGGCTCCAGGGCGAGGCACTGCCGACGCCGCAGGCCGATGGAATCTCCGAACCGGTCGCGCCGGGCACGATCCAGCTGCCGCCCGACGGCCAGCCGATCATCCTGCTCGCCGATGCCCAGACGGTTGGCGGCTACCCGCGCCTGGGCCACGTCATTGCCGCCGACGTGCCGCGGCTGGCGCAGTGCATTCCGGGACAGACCCTGCATTTCGCTCCCTGCGATGCCTCCACCGCCCATCGCCTCGCTTGCGCAGCGCGGGCACGGGTCGCCAGAATCGGCGTGATGATCGATGCGAGGTTGCAGGAAGCCAACGTGCCCTGAGCCCCACCGCGACCTCACCCTTCCAACTCTTTCCGGAATCCCATGAAATCCAATATCGTCGGCGCGCTGGTGCTGGTCGTCATCGGCACCCTGTTCCTGCTCAACAATCTTGGCTACACCGACATGAGCCTGGGCCGCCTGCTGATGACCTGGTGGCCGGCCGTCCTGATCGTGGTCGGCCTGGGCATGCTGTTCAAGCGCGGCTGAGGCCGCGGCCAGGCGTGACGTGGGCAAGCGTGAAGTGAGCAGGCGCATCGACTTCAACTGCGATCTCGGCGAAGGCTGTGGCGACGACGCGGCGATCGTGCCGCTGGTGAGCTCGGCCAGCATCGCCTGCGGCGGTCATGCCGGCGACGAGGCCACGATGCGGGCGACGTTGCGCCTGTGCCGCGCGCACGGAGTCGCGGCCGGTGCCCATCCCTCGTTCGAGGACCGCGAGCATTTCGGCCGGCGCGCCCTGCCCTTGCCGCCGGCTGATATCGCCCGCGCGGTGCAGGCGCAACTCGAGCGCCTCGCCGCCATCGCCGCCGGGGAAGGCATGCGCCTGGCGCACGTCAAGCCGCACGGCGCGCTCTACAACGTCGCCGCCGACGATCGCGAGGTCGCCGATGCCATCGCTGCCACGGTGAAGGCATTCGACCCGTCGCTGGTGCTGTTCGGGCTGTCGGGCTCGGCGCTGACCGATGCCGGCAGCGCGCACGGCCTGCGCGTGGCGCACGAGGTGTTCGCCGAGCGAGGCTACGACCGCCGCGGCCGGCTGTTGCCACGCGGCGGCGACGGCGCGGTGATCGAATCGCTTGCCGCCGCCATCGTCCAGGTGCGGCGACTGGCGACCCGCGGCGAAGTCGTCGCCAGCGACGGCAGCGTCGTGGCGTTGCGCGCCGACACGCTCTGCCTGCATGGCGATCGCAACGACGCGGCGCAGTTCGCCCGCGCGGTGCGCGACGCGCTGGAGGCGGACGGGATTGCGATCGCGCCGGTGACCGGATCGGCTCAGCCATGACCTTCACACCATGAACTACTGGCCCCTCCTCGGTGTTGCCTGGGTCGTCGTCGGCTTCGTCCTGCGCGCCAACCCGGTGATCGTGGTCGTCAGCGCCGGCCTGGTCAGCGGCCTGGCCGCCGGCAAGTCGATGCCGGAACTGCTGGCGCTGCTCGGCGACAGTTTCGTATCCAACCGCGCGTTGCTGCTGTTCGCGATGACGCTGCCGACCATCGGCCTGCTCGAACGCGCCGGACTGCGCGAGCATGCGTTGCAGTGGATCGCGCGCTGGCGCGGCCTGACCCTGGCCAAGCTGCTGATCGTCTACCTCGCCGTGCGCCAGGGCCTGAGCACGCTCGGCCTGATCGACATCGCCGGCCATGCCCAGACCGTGCGCCCGCTGCTGGCGCCGATGTCCGAGTCGGCGGCGAACCGCACGCCCGGGCTGCAGGAGCACGGGGCCATGCCGCACGAGGAGATCCAGCGCGTGCGCGCACTGGCGGCGGCCACCGACAACGTCGGCCGGTTCTTTGGCGAAGACGTGTTCCTGGCTTTCGGTGCGGTCCTGCTGATCCAGGGCTTCTATGCCGGGCACGGCATCATGCTGGAACCGCTGCAGATCGCGCTGTGGGCCATCCCGACCGCGATTGCCGCGTTCGTGATCCACGCCGTGCGCATCGTGTTCTTCCAGCGCGGCCTCGCCCGCCGCACTGCGGCCGCCAGCGTGGAGCGAAGCCATGCTGACGATTGAGCACTTCTACGTCCTGCTGGCGCTGTTCCTGTTCTTCGCCGGCGGCTGCAATCTGCGCGAAGGCCGATACGCACATGCCGCGTTCTGGTCGCTGCTGGGCGTGCTGTTCGCGACCGGCAAGATCGTGCTCGCGGCAAGCAAGGCCGGCAATGCACTGCCGTCGCAGCTGGCCGGCACGGCGGTCATCGCGCTGGCCCTGCTGGCCACGCGCATGCGCCGCCAACACATCGCCGAAGCGCCCGAAGCGCAGCGCCTGGCGTCGGCACTGCGCCTGGGCCATCGGCTGTTCGTGCCGGCGTTGCTGATTCCGGCGATCACGGTGCTGATCGTGCTGTTCGGCAAGTACGTCGTCATCTTCGGCACGCCGCTGTTCGGCGAGGGCAGCATCACCCTGATCGGGCTGGCGTTGGCATGCGTGCTGTCGGCACTGGCTGCGGTGGTGGTCACGCGCGAGCGGACCACACTTCCCGGCAGCGTGCTCCCCGGCAGCATGCTCCCCGACAGCGTGCGCCCCGGCAGCGTGCTTGCCGGCAGCGTGCGCGCCGCCAGCGAAGGCCGGCGCCTGCTCGACACCATGGGCTGGGCGGCATTGCTACCGCTGGTGCTGGCCACCCTGGGCAGCGTCTTCGCTGCCAGCGGCGTCGGCGATGCAGTGGCATCGATCGTCTCGGCGGTGATTCCCGCCGACAGTCGCCTCGCCTGCGTGCTGGCCTACGGGCTGGGCATGGTGCTGTTCACGATGATCATGGGCAATGCGTTTGCCGCATTCCCGGTGATGACCGCCGGCATCGGCCTGCCGCTGCTGATCCAGCAGCACGGCGCCGAACCGGCGATCCTCGGTGCGCTCGGCATGCTGACCGGTTACTGCGGGACGCTGATGACGCCGATGGCGGCCAACTTCAACCTGGTGCCGGCGGCGCTGCTGGAACTCGACGACCCCAATGCGGTCATCCGCGTGCAGATCGCGACCGCAGTGCCGTTGCTGCTGGTCAATCTGCTGCTGATGTACTGGCTGGCATTCCGATGAGTGACCCGACTCCCACCGTCCTGCTCACTGGCTTCGCCCCGTTCGGCGGCGAGGACAGCAACCCGAGCTGGGAGGCCGTGTCGGCGCTCGACGGCGAGCAGATCCTGGGCCATCGCATCGTCACCCGCTGCCTGCCGGTCGAGTTCGGCGCGTCGCTGCACGCGCTGCAGCAGGCGCTCGACGATGCCGCGCCGGTGCTGGCGATCTGCGTCGGGCAGGCCGGGGGTCGCGCACAGATCGCGCTCGAGCGCGTCGCCATCAACGTCGACGACGCGCGCATCGCCGACAACGCCGGCGCCCAGCCCATCGACGAGGCGGTCGTGGCCGGCGGCCCCGCGGCCTATTTCAGCGACTTGCCGATCAAGGCGATGCTGGCGGCGCTGCGCGCAGCCGGGATCCCGGCCGAGGTTTCGCAGACGGCCGGCACCTATGTCTGCAACCACGTCTTCTACGGACTGATGCATGCATTGCGAAATGTGCACGGCGTCCGTGGCGGCTTCATCCACATTCCGTATGCTCCCGCGCAGGCCGCGCGACACCCCGGTGCGCCGAGCCTGCCGCCGACGGTGGTGAGCCAGGCCCTGCGCCTGGCGATCGCCACTGCGCTGACCGTCGAACACGATGCCCGCATTGCCGCGGGCGCCACCCACTGAAGGAACACCCCGGATGCGCCAATCCATCCTCGCCGCCCTGCTGGCTGCGTGCCTGCTCGCTCCTGCCCTGGCGCTCGCCGCCAGCCAGGCCCAGTACGACAAGAAGGCGGCCGAAGCCGCACAGACCGGCCAGCAGACCGTGAGCCTCTACGTCGACGTCGACCTGGGCGCGCGCAAGAACGGCTCGGCGAGTGAACTCAACCAGGCCCATCGCGCGTTCAACGCCAATGGCTACCAGGTGGCGAGCGTGGTGGGTTACACGGAGAACGGCGACCTGCAGGGATTCTTCGTCACCTACGTCCGGCGCTGAGGTTTCCCTCTTCCATGCCGGTCAGGTGCGCGGCAGCGTCACGCCGACCTGGCCCTGGTACTTGCCGCCGCGGTCCTTGTACGAGGTCTCGCAGACTTCGTCGGACTGGAAGAACAGCATCTGCGCCACGCCTTCATTGGCGTAGATGCGCGCCGGCAGGGGCGTTGTGTTGCTGAACTCCAGCGTCACGTGGCCTTCCCATTCCGGTTCGAGCGGCGTGACGTTGACGATGATGCCGCAGCGCGCGTACGTGCTCTTGCCCAGGCACACCACCAGCGTGTCGCGCGGAATGCGGAAGTATTCGACCGTGCGTGCCAGCGCGAACGAGTTCGGCGGGATGATGCAGACGTCGCTCTCGATGTCGACGAAGCTGCCGCTGTCGAAGTGCTTCGGATCGACGATGGTCGAGTTGATGTTGGTGAAGATCTTGAACTCGCGCGAGCAGCGCACGTCGTAGCCGTAGCTGGACGTGCCGTAGCTGACGATGCGGTGGCCATCGGCGGCGGTCTTGACCTGGCCCGGCTCGAACGGCTCGATCATGCCGTGCTGCTCGGCCATGCGACGGATCCAACGGTCGGCTTTGATGCTCATGCGGGTCTGGGGGTCCTGGTCGGCGGGAACGGGGATTGTGTCATGGCCAACTGCCGCGTAGCCCGGGTAAGGCCGAAGGCCGCACCCGGGGCATGATGCGCACGGGGTCCCGGGTGCGCTTCGCTTACCCGGGCTACGGGGTGGGTCCGACGTTCGCTACAGCAACGACATCGAAAGCGGCGTCGCCACCTGCGGCCGCCTGGCCAGTTCGACCGCAATCCGCCGCGCCGTGGCCCGGTAGGCATGGGCGGCAGCGCTGTCAGGCGCGGCAGAAACCACCGGCACGCCGGCATCGCCCTGCTCGCGGATCGCAATTTCAAGCGGCAGGCTGCCCAGCAGCGGCACGCCGTATTGCGCCGCCATGCGCTGGCCGCCGCCTTCGCCGAACACGTGCTCGGTGTGGCCGCAGTTCGAGCACACGTGCACCGCCATGTTCTCGACCAGGCCAAGTACCGGCACCTGCACCTTTTCGAACATTTTCAACGCCTTGCGGGCGTCGAGCGTGGCCACGTCCTGCGGCGTGGTGACGATGACCGCACCCGCCACCGGGATCTTCTGCGCCAGGGTCAGCTGGATGTCGCCGGTGCCCGGCGGCAGATCGACGATCAAATAGTCGAGTTCGCCCCAGCGGGTCTCGTTGAGCAGTTGCGTCAGCGCCGATGTCGCCATCGGACCGCGCCAGATCATCGGCGTGTCCTGCTCGACCAGCAGCCCGATCGACATCGCCTCCACGCCGTGCGCGCGCATCGGCTCGATGGACTTGCCGTCGGGGCTGTCCGGCCGCCCGGACAGACCGAGCATGGTCGGGATGCTGGGGCCGTAGATGTCGGCATCGAGCACGCCGACGCGTGCGCCTTCGGCGGCCAGTGCAAGCGCGAGGTTGACCGCAGTGGTCGACTTGCCGACGCCGCCCTTGCCGGAACCGATCGCGATCAGGTTGCGCACGCTCGGCATCGGCGTGACGTTGGGCTGCACCGCATGCGAGACGATGCGCGAATGCAGTTCCAGCCGCGCCAGCTGGTGGCCCTCGGCCGCAACGGCGGCGGCAACTTCTGCTTCCAGCCACGGCCGCAGGGCGATGCAGGGAAAGCCGGCCACGATCTCGACCACGACCCGACCTTCGGCTTCGACAGCGCGGATGCGGGCGCCGGTGTCGCCAAGGGTCACATCGGTTTCAGGAATGCGGAGGGCGGCAATTCGGGCTTGCAGGGACTCACTCACGACAGCGACCTGGACCTTTCTTCAATGCGGCATTGCCTGGGGCCGCCATGTTACGTGCAATTGCCTGACAGCCCCGGAATCGGACCGGCAAGGGCCGTCGGATACCGCCACATCCGGTCATTGCCAAAGCCTTTACGAGGTCCGGTCCATACGCCAACGGATGCGGTATAAAGGTCCGCAACCGCACTGTGGTGCGGGCCCGAACGAAGTGATCCAAGCGAACCAAGATCCGAATACATCCCTGGGAGGGGACTCATGCGTACGAAGTTGCTTGCCCTGCTGTTCCTGGCGGCCATGCCGCTCGGTGCCTTTTGCCAGACGCCGGCTCCGGTCGGTCACTGGACCACCATCGACGACAAGACCCAGAAGCCCAAGTCGATCGTCGAGATCTACCAGGCCAAGGACGGCAGCCTTGCCGGCCGCGTCACCGAGATCCTGCAGTCCGACCGCGGCCCGAACCCGGTCTGCGACAAGTGCTCCGGCGAGCGCAAGGACAAGCCGGTCAAGGGCATGGTGATCCTGTGGGGCATCAAGCAGGACGGCGAGACCTGGGAAGGCGGCCAGATCCTCGATCCGGCCAGCGGCAAGATCTACTCGGTGAAGGTCACGCCGGTCGAAGGCGGCAAGAAGCTGGAAGTCCGCGGCTTCATGGGCTTCTCGCTGCTCGGTCGCACGCAGACCTGGGTGCGCAAGTAATTGCCGAGCCCTCTCCCGCTTGCGGGAGAGGGCTCGGGTGAGGGCCGGGCGGGGATTCACGCATGCGATAATCCCCCGCTCTTTACGCGTCCCGGCCCCCCATGTCCCGCGAGTTCGTCGTTTCCTGCGCCCTGCCCTATGCCAACGGGCCCCTGCACCTGGGCCATCTGGTTGGCTATACCCAGGCCGACATCTGGTGCCGCGCACAGCGAATGAGCGGGCACAGGGCCTGGTATGTCTGCGCCGATGACACCCACGGCACGCCGATCATGCTCGCCGCCGAAAAGGCCGGGCAGTCACCGGAAGCCTTCATTGCCGGCATGCAGGCCAGCCACGAGCGCGATTTCGCCGACTTCGGCGTCGCCTTCGACCACTACGATTCGACCAACTCGGCGCGCAACCGCGCCCTGACCGAGGCGATCTACGCCAAGCTCGACAACAACGGCCATATCAGCCGTCGTTCGGTCGCCCAGCTCTATGACCCGGTCAAGGGCATGTTCCTGCCCGACCGCTACGTCAAGGGCATCTGCCCCAACTGCCGCACGCCCGACCAGTACGGCGACAACTGCGAGAACTGCGGCGCGACCTATTCGCCGAGCGAACTGATCGAGCCGCGCTCGGTGGTCAGCGGCGCGACGCCGGAACTGCGCGAGTCCGAGCACTTCTTTTTCGAGGTCGGCCAGTTCGATGCGTTCCTCCGCCAGTGGCTGTCCGGCGACGTTGCCGGGCCGGGCGTGAAGGCCAAGCTGCAGGAGTGGCTGGACGCCGAGGGCGGCCTGCGCGCGTGGGACATTTCCCGCGACGCGCCCTACTTCGGTTTCCAGATCCCCGGGCATCCGGGCAAGTACCTGTACGTGTGGCTGGATGCGCCGATCGGTTACCTGTCGAGCTTCCAGGCGCTGTGCGAGCGCGAGGGCCTCGACTTCTGGTCGTACCTCACCCGCGACAGCCAAGCCGAGCTGCACCATTTCATCGGCAAGGACATCGTCAACTTCCACGGCCTGTTCTGGCCGGCGGTGCTGCACGGCGCCGGTTTCCGCGCGCCGACCCGGCTGCACGTCAACGGTTACCTCACCGTCGATGGCGCCAAGATGTCGAAGTCGCGCGGCACCTTCGTGATGGCGCGTGCCTACCTCGATGCCGGCCTCGACCCGGAAGCGTTGCGTTATTACTACGCGACCAAGACCAGCGGCGGCGTCGACGACCTCGACCTGAACCTGGCCGACTTCACCGCGCGCGTGAACTCCGACGTCGTCGGCAAGTTCGTCAACCTCGCCAGCCGCTGCGCCGGGTTCATCGAGAAGCGCTTCGACGGCCAGCTCGCCGACAGCCTGCCCGACCCGGCGATGTACGCGCGCTTCGTCGCCCAGCTGGTGCCGATCGCCGAGGCCTACGCGCGCAACGAGGCCGCGACCGCGGTCCGCCTGACCATGGCGCTGGCCGACGAGGCCAACAAGTACATCGACGAGCACAAGCCGTGGGTGCTGGCCAAGCAGGAAGGCGCGGACGCGCAACTGCAATCGGTCTGCACGCAGGGCCTGAACCTGTTCCGCGTACTCAACGCCGCGCTCCGGCCGGTGCTTCCGCGCGTCACCGCGCAGGCCGAAACCTTCCTCGCCGCGCCGGCCGTGCAGTGGAGCGACCTCGCGTCGCCGCTGCTCGCGCACCGCATCGGCAGCTACACGCCGCTGTTCACCCGAATCGACCCCAGGCACCTCGAACACATGATCGACACATCGAAAGAATCGCTGAAGCCCGAACCGGCCAAGGCTGCCGCGGACACCGGCACGACGACGGCCGCAGCCGCGCCGAAGGTCGAGAAGACCGCGGCACCGGCACCGGCCCCCGCCGCTGCCGGCGCCACCATCGGCATCGACGACTTCGCCAGGCTAGACCTGCGCGTCGGCAAGGTGCTGGCCTGCGAGTTCGTCGATGGCTCCGACAAGCTGCTGCGTTTCGAACTCGATGCCGGTGAGCTCGGCAAGCGCCAGATCTTCTCCGGCATCCGCGGCTCCTACGCGCAACCGGAAACCCTGGTCGGCCGCAGCGTCGTGTTCATCGCCAACCTGGCGCCGCGCAAGATGCGCTTCGGCATCAGCGAAGGCATGATCCTGTCGGCCGGCTTCGACGGTGGCTCGCTGTTCCTGCTCGACGCCGACGGCGGCGCCGAGCCGGGCATGCCGGTCCGCTGAGGCAACCCTGCAGGAGCGAGCAACCCCCGCTCCTGCACAAACAAATGAACGTCGACCTGATCGAACGCCTGGATCGCATCCTGCCGCAGACCCAATGCGGCCAGTGCGGCTATGCCGGGTGCCGTCCCTATGCCGAGGCGATGGCGGCCGGCGAAGCCGGTGTCGATCACTGTCCGCCCGGCGGCGATGCCGGCGCGCGCGCGCTGGCGCGCCTGCTCGGCGTGGAAGCACGGCCGTATGACCGCTCGCGCGGCGAACACAAACCGGCGCAGGTCGCGCTGATCGTCGAGGCCGACTGCATCGGTTGCACCAAGTGCATCCAGGCGTGCCCGGTCGACGCCATCATCGGCGCGTCCAAGCACATGCACACGGTCATCGAACCGCTGTGCACCGGCTGCGAGTTGTGCGTACCGGCCTGTCCGGTCGATTGCATCGTGCTGCTGCCGGCGTAGAAGCGACTGTAACCGTAGCCCGGGTAAGCAAAGCGCACCCGGGGTCCGCCGTGACACAACCCGGGTGCGCTTCGCTTACCCGGGCTACGACTACAGGACAGCTGCGGCGTTACACATCCCGGGTGCGCTTCGCTTACCCGGGCTACGACTACAGGGCCAGCTGCTGTTCGTTGCACGCCGAGCACACACGCTCGACCTTGTAGCCCTTCTCGCGCAGCTTGCCGAGGAGGCCGTCGCTGCCGAGCAGGTGCAGCGCGCCAACGACCACCAGGGTGTCGCCCTTCTTGGCGCCGTCGAGCATGCCCTGGATCTGCGGCAGCCACGCTTCGTTGCGTTCGACGTTGATCATCCGGTACGTCTGCGGCGTCTTGTCGCGCATCTCTTCGCGGGTGAGCTTGTCCAGGCGCGCGACGTCGCCGTCGCGCCAGGCCGAATGGACGTCGTTGAGCTGGGACGGCATCTCCAGCGGCTTGTCGAGGAATTCCTTCAGCGAGGCGATCTGCTCGTCCATCGGCGAGGCGTCGAGCACCTGCAGCTGGGTGTCGATCGACTCCAGGCCCGCAGTCGGCTTGTTGCTCTGCGCTGCGCGCTGCATGAGGTACTGGTCCATGCCCCGCTCCGGACTGAAGCCCAGTTGCTGCGACATGCCCAGCATCAGCGACAGATTGACGAACCACGGCTCGTAGGCATCGAACTGGGCGATCGAGGCACCGCGTTGGGCGAGGATGCGGTTGAACTTCTCGCGCAGCGCCGCCGGCAGCACCTGGGTGAGCGTGCGGCCGTCGCTGTAGCCGGCGGCGGCCAGGAATTTCTGCGTCATCGCCGGGTCCAGCATCTGTTCCGGCGGCACTTCGAAGACGACCTTGTCGGAGGCCGCGAAGGCGCTGTCGATCTCCGGCGACAGCGGATAGTCGTCGCTCTTGAGCAGGTGGAACGAACCGAGCAGGTAGACCGAGTTGTCCGCGTCGGAAACCTTCCACAGCAGCGGCAGCGGCGGCGCCGTTTTCGCCGCTCCGACCGCAGGCTCCGGTGCCCGCGCCGGCGTGGCAACCCGCTCGACGGCAAGCGCCACCGAGGCCAGGCCGGCGACAGCCATCAGGGTCAGGCAGAACATCTTCAGGCGACGCATCGGAACGGTTTCCTTCGGCCTTGTGGGCGCGCGGCTTTGTGGGAGCGTGTTGAGGGCGGCGGGATCAGGGTGCCAGGTGCGCGTAGGTCTTCTCGCCGGCGTTGATCGCCAGATCGAGGCGGTTTTCCGGCGGCGGCAACGGGCAGGTCGCGAACGCGGTGAACGCGCACGGCGGGTTGTAGGCCTGGTTGAAGTCGAGGATCACGCGCGAGTCAGTGCCGGGTTTGGGTGCATCGAGGAAGCGCCCGGCCGGGTAACTGCCGTGGCCGCTGGTGCGATCGGCGAACACCAGGAACAGCGTGTCCTCGCCTTCGTCCAGCGCTTCGATCCGGTACTGCTTGCCGTCGCGCTCGAACTCGAGTGCGCCGGGATTGGGCACCTCTTCGGTGATGCCGATGATGTTGGCGATCGGCAGCGTCTTGCCGGGCGGATGCGGGACGTAACGGGCTTCGATCTTCCAGTCGGTGCTGGCCGGCCAGTACTCCAGGCCGCGGAAGCCGGTCCGCCCCGGTGTGTCGGCATGCTTGACGCGCAATGCGAAGCGGTCGCCGCGCTTGATCACCGTCACCAGGCCCTTGCCCTCATCGAACGCCAGCACGCTGGGGCCGGTCGGCGAATCGTCCGCGCGCAGCTCGGCGGCGCCCTGCAACGGCTGGCCGTCGAGGGTCATGGCCAGGCCCTTCTCCGGCACGAATCGCAGGCGGCCGTTGTTGAGGTCGATCATGCCGAAGTGCGGCGGCCCCACCGTCAGCTGGATGCCATTGCCGGCCGAGGAGCCGATGTAATGCGGGCCCGGGTCGACCCAGTGCAGGCCGACGACGCTGGTCCAGCCATCGGGCTTGGTCAGCTCGGCGACGCGCTGGCTGCGCCACAACTCCAGGTCGCGCGCAAACGCCACCTGGGTGGCCTGTTCCTGCGCCACTTTGGCGGTGTCATCGGCTGGCTTGCTGCATGCGGTCGCCGCCGCGATCACGGCCAGGACCATTGCAGTCTTCGCGACAGCACCTTTCGCAACCGCACGTTTCGCAAATGCCGACATTCAACGTCCTCGCAGGAACCAGCGGTCGATTTCGGGAAGGGTGAAGCGCGCCCAGGTCGGGCGGCCATGGTTGCATTGCCCGGAGCGCTCGGTCGCTTCCATCTCGCGCAGCAGGGCATTCATTTCCGGCAGCGTCAGGCGCCGATTGGCGCGCACTGCGCCATGGCAGGCCATCGTCGCCAGCAGTTCGTCGCGCGCAGCCGACACGCGCCGCGATTCGCCGTGTTCGCGCAGGTCGGCCAGGACGTCGCGCAGCAGCGCCTCGACATCGCCATGGGCGAGCAGCGCCGGCACGCTGCGCAGGGTCAGCGACTGCGGACCACTGCGCGTCACTTCGAAGCCGAGCGCGGCGAGCGTGTCGCCTTCGCGCTCGGCCACTTCGGCCTCGCGCTCGGATACCGCGAGTGTTGCCGGCACCAGCAGCGGCTGCGTGCGCAGGCCTTCGCCGTCGTGCGCGGTCTTGAGCTTCTCGTAGCCGATGCGCTCGTGGGCGGCGTGCATGTCGATGACGATCAGGCCTTCGGCGGTTTCGGCCAGCACGTAGATGCCGTGCAACTGCGCGATCGCGTAGCCCAGTGGCGGCAGCGTGCTGTCCCCGCCCTGAGGCATCGGCACAGGCGCCATCGCCGAAGCGGATACCTGCGGGCCGGCGTACAGCGCGGCGTAGCCCGACCGAGTTTCGGCGACCTGCATCGGCAGTGGCGACTGCTCCTGGCGCCAGAACGCGGGCGCGCCATTGGCATGGACTTCGGTCCCTGACGGCGCCTGCGTGCCCCAGTTTGGAACTGAGGCCCCTCCCTCGTATGCGCTGGCCGGGTTCGGCACGGTGCCGGCGCGCGTCTCCGCCAGCGCGCTCTGCAGCGTGCGATAGACGAAGTCGTGGATCAGGCGTGCGTCGCGGAAGCGGACTTCGTGCTTGGCCGGATGCACGTTGACATCGACGCGGCGCGGATCGAGTTCGAGGAACAGCACATATGCCGGCTGGCGTCCATGGAACAGCACGTCGGCATACGCCTGCTTGATCGCATGGGCGATGCTGCGGTCGCGCACGGCGCGGCCGTTGACGTAGAGGTACTGCTGGTCGCCGCTGGCGCGGTTGTAGGCGGGCTGGCCGATCCAGCCGTGCAGGCGAAGCCCCTGCCCGGAACCCATCGTGTGGGCACCACCGGCATGGTCGACACGCAGCGCGTTGCGAGCGAACTCCTCACCCAGCGCTTCGTGCAGGCGCACCTCGGAGAGCAGGTCGCCCTCGCCCTTCCAGCGCCGCGACGGCTTGCCGTTATGGGAGACGCGCAGTTCGACATCCGGCCGCGCGAGCGCGAGCTGTCGCAGCCATTCTTCGATATGGCCCAGCTCGGTGCGTTCGGCCTTGAGGAACTTGCGTCGCGCCGGCACGTTGAAGAACAGGTCGCGCACTTCGACCGTGGTGCCCTGCGGGTGCGGCTTGGGCACCACCGCACCAATGCGGCCGCCTTCGACGTCGAGCGTGGCCGCATGGTCGTTGCCAACGCGGCGCGACGTCAGCGCGAAACGGCTGACCGAGGCGATCGACGGCAGCGCCTCGCCACGGAAGCCGAGCGTGGCGACGCCTTCGAGGTCGTCGAGCGAGGCGATCTTGCTGGTGGCGTGGCGCTGGATTGCCAGCGGCAGTTCGTCGGCGGCAATGCCACCGCCGTCGTCGCGGATGCGGATCAGGCGCACGCCGCCCTCTTCCAGGTCGATGTCGATGCGGCGCGCACCGGCATCGAGCGCGTTCTCCACCAGTTCCTTGACCACGGACGCCGGGCGCTCGATGACCTCGCCGGCCGCGATCTGGTTGATGAGGGTGTCGGGGAGTTGGCGGATCGTCACGGACTGGGCGACGCAGGGCTGCGTCGTCGGAGGAATCGTTGCAGATGATAGCCGACGCAGGCCTCGTTCCGAGGGCGCAGGCTGCCGATCGCCGGCGCCAGCACGCTGGATCCTGCAGCCGCCCCGGACAGGGTGGCGCTACGGGCTGCCGCCACCGGCTCCGACGTCTGCGGTCACGTACGTCGCATCGGCACGCGCGGCGTACAGCGTGCCCGGCGGCGGCTGGCGGGTGAAATAGGTGTTGACGCCATCGAGCACCGCACGCGCCAGGTTGCGCTGGTGTGCGGGATCGATCAGCCGGCGCTCTTCCTCCGGGTTGGAGATGAAGGCGGTCTCGACCAGCATCGCCGGCATGTCGGAGGTGCGCAGCACGGCGAAGTTGGCGCGCTCGATGTGCGGCTTGTGGTTGCTGCCGACGCGCTTGAGGCCGTCGAGGACGTGCCCGGCGGCGTCTTCGGAGGCCTTCATGTGGCCGCTCTGGGTGAGGTCGAGCAGCACGGAAGCGAGGGTATTGCTGGTCTGCTCCAGGCGCACGCCGCCGATCAGGTCGGAGGAGTTCTCCTTGTCGGCCAGCCAGCGCGCACGCTGCGAAGACGCGCCCTTGAGCGACAGCACGTACACCGACGAGCCCTTGGCCGAACGGTTCTCGGCGGCATCGGCGTGGATCGAGATGAACATGTCGGCCTTGGCCTGGCGCGCCAGCTGCGCGCGTCGCGGCAGCGGGATGAACACGTCGTTGTCGCGCACCAGGTAGGACTTCAGGCCGGGCGTGGCATTGATCTGGCGGGACAGTTCGCGGGCGATCGCCAGGGTCACGTCCTTCTCGCGCTTGCCCGACGGGCCCAGCGCACCGGGATCCTGGCCGCCGTGGCCGGCATCGATCGCGATCACCAGAGGGCGCATGCCGCGACCGCGCATGACGTCCTTCATGGTCTTGACCGGCGCCTGGCCGGGCACGGGCGCGGGCGCTGCCGCCGTTGCCGGCTGCGGCGGAGTCGCGTTCGCCACGGAGGCGCCCGGCATCAGCGTCGGCTGGCCGGTGGCGATGCGGGTCGGGACGCCTGTGGCGACGGTGGTCGGAAACTGCTGGGTCGACGGCACCGCGGCCACCGGTGCGGCAGTCGCGGCCTGCTCGGGATTCCTGGCGACGGTGGCGGTCGCAGTTGCCGTGGCGGCGGCGGCGCCGGCGCCGGCGCCGGCGGGCGCATCGCTGGCACCACTGCGACCGGCAACGATCGCGGAGATCAGCCGGGTCGTGGCCTCGGACGAGGCGGCGCTGACCTCGCCTGCCGGAGGCGCCTGCGAGGAGGCAGCCACGGTCGGCATCGATGCGGACGGCGCGGTCGCGATCGGAGCCGGCGGCACGGAAATGGATGGCGGAGGCGACGGCGACGGCACGGTCGTGGCTGCCGGCGGCGTCGGGATAGCCACGGCCGGCGCGGCGACAGTCGCGATGCCCTCGACCGGCTCGGCGCCGTCACCCGGCCATTCCAGGACCAGTCGCGGGCCGTTGCCGCCCTGCTCGATGCGCGGCTTGAGCACCGTCACCGGCTGCGACAGGTCGAAGACGATGCGCGACGTGCCCGGGGCCGGCTGGCCGGTGCGAACCGACCGGACCACGCCCGCGCTGGCGGGAAGCTTGAAATTACGGGCCAGGCTCGATGCCGGCAGGTCCACGACCAGACGGTCGGGTCCTTTGAGGCTGATGACCTTGAACTCGCCGGCGCCATCGAGGGCGATCTCGGCACGGGTGCCGGTAGCGCCGGCGCTCAGCTCCAAGCCTTTGATTTCACTGGCATGGGCCAGGTTCCAGGCGAGCGCGGCAAGCAGCGCGATGCCGAGCAGAAACTTCTGGACGGTGGCGGCCTTTACGCGCATGGCCGTTAGTCAACCACCGGATCAAGGAATTTGCAAGCAGTTTTCCCTTACGAATCCAAGACCTGCCGGACTTTCCTGTGAAACCATTCAGGAGTCCGCCGCAACCTCGTGCGGCATGGACAGCCGGGCCAGCCAGCCCTGCCCGATCGCCGTCCCCGCCAGCAGACGGGCCCGCCGACCCCGCCCATGCATGGCCAGGTCG
This sequence comes from Lysobacter sp., assembly GCA_036524935.1. Lineage (GTDB taxonomy): Bacteria > Pseudomonadota > Gammaproteobacteria > Xanthomonadales > Xanthomonadaceae > Lysobacter_J. The sequence continues at coordinate 29,299 of DATDBK010000008.1, forward strand.
ACGGTGAGGTCGGGCTGAGGCAAGGCACCCGCACCGCGCTCGGGCCATTCGATGAGCCACAGACGAACTTCGGCACCGTCGAGCCCGAGGAACTCGAGTTCGCCTGCATCGGCGATGCGATACAGATCCAGATGCCACGCTTCGCCACCATCGGAAAGTGGATAGCGTTCGACGAGTGTGTACGTCGGACTGCGGATCGCACCTTGCACACCGAGTGCGCGCAACAACGCGCGTGCAAGCGTCGACTTTCCCGCACCGAGGTCGCCGTGCAGATGCACGACTGCATCCGCCGGTCGCGTGCGCGCGAGTTGCGCGCCGAGCGCATCGGTCGCATCGGCATCGGCCAACAGGATTTCATTCATTGCATCCACGCTCCCCTGCACACGCATCAACGCTCTGGATTGACGAAGTGCCGAAGCCACGGCATCAGGTCGCTCGGCAACAGTCCACGCTCGCCGCCGTCGTGCGCAGCGGCATCGCCTGCCGCCGCGTGCAACAACGCGCCCGCGCTCGCCGCATCGAACGCAGCAAGCCCTTGCGCACGCAGCGCGGCGATGACACCGCTGAGCACATCGCCCATGCCGCCCACGGCCATGCCGGGATTTCCTGCCGCGATCACGCGGGGCGTTTCGTGCGGTGCGGCGACTATCGTGCCCGCGCCCTTGAGCACGACCACGCATGCGAAGCGCTCACATAGTGCCCTGGCAGCAGCGAAGCGATCGCGCTGCACGTCCGCGGTGGTGATGCCGAGCAGTCGCGCCGCTTCGCCCGGGTGCGGTGTCAGCACCGCATCGGCAGGCAAGGCGAACGGATGCGTCGCCAGCAGGTTCAGGGCATCGGCATCGAGCAGCAATGGCCTGGCGCTTGCCACCGCACGTTCGTACAGGCCGCGTCCCCATGGATGCTGGCCGAGGCCCGGCCCCAGCGCGATCGAGCCTGCGCGATCCAGCGCCGGTTGCAACGCGTCTGCGCCGGCGACGTGATGCACCATCGCCTCGGGCACGCGCGCGAGCAGTGCGGTGACATGCTCGGCGCGTGTGGCGACCTCGACCAGTCCGGCGCCACTGCGCAGCGCCGCGTGCGCGCACAACACGATCGCGCCACCGCTTCCGAGCTCGCCACCGATGCACAGCACGCGGCCGTTGCTGCCCTTGTGGCTGTCACGACGTCGCGGCGCCAGCCAGTGCGACAGTGCCATCGGCATCAGCCGTTGCGCGTGCAACTCGATGCCGTCGAAGCAGTCCGCGGGTATGTCGAGCGTCGCCAGCGACAGCGTGCCGACGTGGTCGAGCGCGGCGCCGATGCGCAGCCCCGCCTTGCCCGCCATGAACTCGATGGTGCGCGTGGCGGTGACGGCAGCGCCGATCACGCAACCGCGATCGGCATCGATGCCACTCGGAACATCCAGGGCCAGTACCGGCGCAACCTGCGAATTGATCGCCGCGATCAGCGCCTGTGTCGGCTCGTCAGGTTCGCGCGACAGGCCGATGCCGAACAATGCATCGACCACCACGTCGGCCGGCGGCATGGTGCCTTCGAACAACTCGACCGCGCCGCCGACGGCAAAGAAATCCTGTGCGGCACGGCGCGCCAGATCGCCTCGTGGCGACTGGCCAGGCAGATGCACGACCACGACCTGGCGACCGGACTGGCGCCCATGCCGCGCCAGCACATAGCCGTCGCCACCGTTGTTTCCCGGCCCGCAGACGACCACGATCCGCTGTGCCTGCGGCCAATGCGTGAGCAGCTCGCGCCAGGCGGCCCGGCCGGCCCGCTCCATCAGCCCGAAGGCGTCGCCCAGCGCCTGTGCCGCCCGCACCTCGACCGCGCGCAGGGCGGCGGCATCATGGAGGGCATCGGCGAACACGCCTGAAAGCGGCACGGCATCGTGTGGCATCACGGGATTCTATACTTGTGCATCGTGAACCCTCCCACCGCCCAGCTGCCCACCCTGCCCGTCGCGACGCCCGACCCCGCCGCGCTGGCCGCGCGCGTGCGAGAGCTGGCGCGCGAGTTCGGTTTCCAACGCTGTGGCATCACCGGCATCGAACTGGGCCAGGACGAAGCGCACCTGCGCGATTGGCTGGCGAAGGGCCTGTACGGCTCGATGGACTGGATGGCGCGTCACGGCGATCTGCGTGCGCGCCCGGACGAACTCCATCCCGGCACGGTGCGGGTGATCTCGGTCGGGCTCGACTACGGCCGCGACGGCGACGAGGCGTGGGCCACACTCGACGACAGCGAGCGCGCGTATGTCGCCCGCTATGCACTGGGTCGCGACTACCACAAGCTGATGCGCCAGCGGCTGCAGCGCCTCGCCGACCGGATCGCCGAGGTGGTCGGGCCGTTCGGCCATCGCGTCTTCGTCGACTCCGCGCCGGTGCTCGAACGCGCGCTCGCGCGCAACGCCGGCTTGGGCTGGATCGGCAAGCACACCTGTCTGATCGACAAGGACGGCGGTTCGTTCTTCTTCCTCGGCGAGATATACGTCGACCTGCCGTTGCCGATCGACGCACCGGCCAGCGCACACTGCGGCACCTGCCGCAAATGCATCGACATCTGTCCGACCCAGGCCATCATCGCGCCGTACCGGCTCGACGCGCGCCGCTGCATCGCCTACCTCACCATCGAGCACGAGGGGTCCATTCCCGAGGAACTGCGCCAGCCGATCGGCAACCGCATCTTCGGCTGCGACGACTGCCAGCTGATCTGCCCCTGGAACAAGTTCGCCAAGCGCACCGACGAAGCCGACTTCCGCGCGCGCAACGATCTCGACAAGGCGTCGCTGCTGCAGCTGTTCGCCTGGGACGAGGCGGAGTTCCTGCAGCGGACCGAAGGCACCGCGATCCGCCGCAGCGGGCATGAGCGCTGGCTGCGCAACATCGCGGTCGCGCTTGGAAATGCGCGCACGAGCCCGGAGCTGATCGCGGCACTGAGGGCGCGGCGTGAATCGTCGAGCCCGATGGTGCGTGAACACATCGAGTGGGCGCTGCGGCGGCACCACGCGGCCTGACTGCCCCGCTCCGTCGTCCCGGCGAAAGCCGGGATCCACCTTGTTGTTGCGCGTCCCGGGTTTGCCGGGCCTGGCGCTTAGCGCAACTGCGACAGCAGCTCGCGAGTCACCGGATCATCGGCCTGCGCATCACCGGCCAGCGCCGGCAACAGCCTGCTGGCCACCTGCTTGCCCAGCTCCACGCCGAACTGGTCGAAGGCGTTGATTCCCCAGATCACCGACTGCAGATAGACGCTGTGTTCGTACAGCGCGAGCAGTGCGCCGAACGACTGCGGCGTCAACGCATCGAGCAGGATCATCGTGCTCGGGCGGCCACCGGCGTAGGCGCGATGCGGGTCGTGACTGGCCTGGCCGTTGGCGAATGCTTCGGTCTGCGCCAGCAGGTTGGCCTGCAGCGCGCGATGGTTGTCCGGGAACGGCGCATCGGAGCGGACCACGCCGATGAAGTCGGCAGGCACGATCGAGGTGCCCTGGTGCAGTGCCTGGAAGAAGCTGTGCTGGGTGTCGGTGCCGGCACCGCCCCACCACACCGGCACCGTGTCGCCCACGACTGCCGAACCGTCGGTGCGCACCGACTTGCCCAGGCTTTCCATCACCAGCTGCTGCAGGTAATTCGACAGCAGCTTGAGGCGCTCGTCGTAGGCCAGCACGGCCTGCGTGGCGTAGCCCAGGGCGTTGCGGTTCCAGATCGCGGTCAACGCATGCCAGGCTGCTAGGTTCTGCGGCAACGGCGTGTCGAGCACATGCGCGTCCATCTGCGAAGCACCGTCGAGCATCGCTTCGAAGGCGTCCATGCCGATCGCCAGCGCGATCGGAAAACCGACGGCCGACCACAGCGAGTAACGGCCGCCCACCCAGTCCCACATCGGCAGGATGCGTTCGGGCGGAATGGCGAATGCCTCGGCCGCGCGCTCGACGTTGGCCGACACCGCGTACAGGCGTTCGTTGCCGCCGAGCCAGTCGCGCAGGATCGCGCCGTTGAGCAGCGTTTCCTGCGTGCCGAAGGTCTTGGAGATCAGCACCGCGGCCGTGCGGCGCGGATCCAGCCCGGCAAGCACGCGCTGGGCGGCGTGGCCGTCGACGTTGGAGAGGAAATGGACGCGGAAGCGTCCCGGCGCGGCGCCCGTGAGTGCATCGACCGCCAGGCGCGGGCCCAGGTCGGAACCGCCGATGCCGACGCTGACGATGTCGGTGACATCGCTCGCCGCCAGCGCATCGATCAGCGCTCGCATGCGGGTGCGGGCCTCCAGGGCCTGCGCATGGGCGGCGCGTGCCACGGGCGATGCCGACACGTCACCGCGCAGCGCGGTGTGCAGCACGCTGCGGCCTTCGGTCAGGTTGATCTTTTCGCCGTCGAACAGCGCCTGCAGCTTCTGCCGCACGCCCGACTGCTCGGCCAGTTCGAACAGCGCCGCCAGCGCGTCACGGTCGTAGTGCTGGCGGGCGAAGTTGGCGTACAGCGGACCGACACGCAGCGCGAACGCCTGCGCACGCGCCGGGTCGGCGGCGACGAGATCCTTTAGCGGGGTCTGGATGACGCGCCCTGCCTGGGCGCGAAGACGGCTCAGACGGGCATCGGCATCCATGCGGCTCAGGCTGCCTGGGCCGGCATCGAGCGGTTGGTGTGCGTCAGCGCATTGTGGCGATCGACGTACACCAGGGTCGGCTTGTACTTGGCGGCCTCGGCCTCGTCGCAGACGCCGTAGGCGCAGATGATCACCAGGTCGCCGGGCTGCGCGCAGTGGGCGGCGGCACCGTTGACCGAGATCACGCCGCTGCCCTCTTCGCCGCGGATGGCGTAGGTGACAAAGCGCTGGCCGTTGTTGACGTTGTAGATGTGGATCTGCTCGTACTCGCGGATACCCGAGATGTCGAGCAGGCGCCCGTCGATCGCGCACGAACCTTCATAGTGAAGCTCGGCGTGGGTCACGGTGGCGCGGTGGATCTTGGCCTTGAGTACGTTCAGTTGCATGTGTGTGGCTCCGGCCGCGGGCATGCGGACGCGTCAGACCGCAAGTCTAGCAGCGCATGGCGCAGTGCAACATCTCCCCGCCCACCGGATTGGCACCGCCTGTGGAACGGTTCAGATCGCCGGAAACGGCAGTGTCAGGCCTCGAATTCGAGGTTGTCGATGAGCCGCGTCCTGCCCAGCCGGGCCGCGATCAGGGCGACCTGCGTGCCGGCCTCGCCGTCTGCCGGATCGGTCAGGTCCTGGCGCCTTACCGCGGCGTAGTCAGGGACGAAACCGTCCGCCTCCAGGCGCTTGACCGCCTCGGCCTCGACCGCCGCGCGCGGCGTGCCTGCGGCAATGGCATCGCGCATCGCCAGCAGGCAGCGATGGATCGCCGCCGCGCGCACGCGCTCGTCCGCGGACAGGTACTGGTTGCGCGAACTCATCGCCAGGCCGCTGTCCTCGCGCACGATGTCGGCGCCGACCAGCTCGATCGGGAAGGCCAGGTCGCGGACCATGTAGCGGATCACCGCCAGCTGCTGGTAATCCTTACTGCCGAACACGGCGACGTCCGGCTGGATCTGGTTGAACAGGCGCGCGACCACGGTGGCGACGCCGTCGAAATGGCCCGGGCGGTGCGCGCCTTCGAGCGTCGTGGTGATGCCCGGCACCTGCACGCCCACATTCGCCGCGACGCCATAGGGGTACATCGTCTCCACCGTCGGCAGCCACATCGCGTCGCAACCGGCAGAGTCCAGCCCGCGCGCATCGGCGTCGGGCGTGCGCGGGTACTGGGCGAAGTCCTCGTTGGGCCCGAACTGGGTCGGGTTGACGAACACGCTGGCAACGACCCGATCGGCATGCTGGCGCGCCAGGCGCACCAGCGAGAAATGACCGTCGTGCAGGTTGCCCATGGTCGGCACGAGGGCGACGCGCAGCCCGTCGCGACGCCATTGCGCGACCCGCGCGCGCAGCGAGGCAAGCTCGGTGATGATCTCGATCTTTGCGTCTTTTCCCAGGTGCGCCTTGCGGAGGTTCGCGGCGTGCGCGCCGGGTGTTACGGGAGTGCGGCGGTCAGGCATAGGAGTGTTCGGCATCCGGGAAGCTGCCGTCGCGAACGGCCTGGGCAAATGATTGGACAGCGCCCGCTACCGAGCCGCCCTCGGCCAGAAAATCCTTGACGAAGCGCGGCCTGCGATGGCCGGAGTTCAGGCCGAGCAGGTCGTGCAGCACCAGCACCTGGCCATCGCATTGCGGGCCGGCGCCAATGCCGATGGTGGGAATGGTCAGGTCGGCGGTGATCGCGGCAGCGACCGGCGTGGGCACGCATTCGAGCACCAGCAGGCTGGCCCCGGCTTCGGCCACGGCGCGGGCATCGGCGCGCAGGCGCGCGGCGGCGGCCTCGTCGCGCCCCTGGACCTTGTAGCCGCCCAGGCGCAGCACCGACTGCGGCGTCAGGCCGAGGTGGGCGCAGACGGGAATCTCCCGCTCGACCAGGAAGCGGATGACGTCGAGCTTGTGGCCTGCCCCTTCCAGCTTGACCATCGCCGCGCCGGCCTGCAGCAGCTGCACCGAGGCGTCGAGCGCGCGTTCGGGCGTGGCATCGGCCTGGAACGGCAGGTCGGAGATCAGCAGGGCCTTTTCGAGGCCACGGGCGACGCAGGCGGTGTGGTAGGTGACGTCGGCCGTGGTCACCGGCAACGTGCTGTCGTGGCCCTGGACAACCATTCCAAGTGAATCGCCGACCAGCACCAGGTCGACGCCGGCGGCGTCCATGGTGCGGGCAAATCCGGCGTCGTAACAGGTGAGCATCACCAGCCGCCTGCCGTCGCGCTTGGCGTCGGCCAGGGCCGGCACCGTCCAGGGCTTGTCGTTCGGGGTTCCGCTGTACATGGCGTGGGGTACCGGTTATCGACCCGGGTGGGACTCAAGGGGGCAACAGCCCGAGGGGGGCAATAGCGGAAGCAAGCCGGTGCGTTGGCTAGGGGCGATCGTGGGGTGAGCCCGCATACGTTACCGCCTCGACCTCCCCCGGTTCCATCTTCGCCAGCGCCTGGTGCGCCGGGCCGATCCCGGGGATCACCACATCGGGGGCGATTTCAAGCAGCGGCACCAGCGCGAACGCGCGCGCGTGCAAGTGCGGGTGCGGGACATGCAGACCGGGCTCACTGACCTGGGCATCACCGAACAGCAGCAGGTCCAGGTCGAGCGTGCGCGGGCCCCAGCGGTCGCTGCCGTCGGCCTGGCGCTCGCGCCCGGCATCGCGCTCGATGGCGAGCAGGTCGGCCAGCAGCTGCTGCGGCGTGCGCCGGGTTTCGAGCATCGCCACGGCGTTGACGAAATCGGGCTGGGCGGTGACGCCCCAGGCCGGCGTACGGTAAAGGCTGGATGCCCGCAGCAGCCGGGTGCCGTCCATCGCGGCCAGCGCGTCAATGGCCGAGCGCAGCGTGGCGACACCGTCGCCCAGGTTGCTGCCCAGGCCGATGAATGCGGTCACGTCCACAGGCTCAGCCTCACTGCCGGGCGCCCGCCCTGCCGGCGTCATTCCGGGCTGGCGGCGGGCTTGCGGCGACGGCGGCGGCGTTTGCGCTGCGGCTCATCGTCATCGGCCTGCGCGGCACGCTCGGTTTCCAGTTGCGCAATGGCCAGGGCATCGCCCGGGTTCTCCTGCGCCTCGCGCCAGAACGCGACGTCCTCGGCATGCTCGTCCGACGCCGTCAGGCGCAGACCGAGGAAATCGAAGGCGGCACGGAATCGCGGATGGGCAAGCGTGCGGAACACGCGCTTGCGCTGGCGCATCGAGAAGCGCGACTGCAGCAGCCAGATCTCCTGCATCGGCAGCGAGAACCGGCGCGGCAACGCGATGGTTTCGAGCTGGTGCACGGTGACGCGATCGGCGGCGCGTCGCTGCGCCTCGGCCGTGTGCACGCCCTGTGCCTGCAACGCCATCAGCGCGCGGCAGTAGGCCGGCCAAAGCAGCAGCGCGAACAGGAACGCCGGCGACACCGGCTCGTCGTTGGCGACGCGCGCATCGGTGTTTTTCAGCCCTTCCAGCACCATCGTGCGCAGCGCACCGCTGCGGTTCGACTTGAGTGCCGCGGCGGTCTCCGGCAGCAGCGCCGGCAGCAGGCCGTGGCGCTCCAGGCCGAGGAAGCTCTTGACCGCGTTGCCGGACAGGAACAGCTTCAGGCATTCCTCGAACAGCCGCGCCGGCGCCGATTCGCGCAGCAACGGCGCCAGCACCGGGATCGGGGCTGCCGTCGCCGGTTCGATCTCGAAATCGAGCTTCGCCGCAAGCCGCACCGCGCGCAGCATGCGCACCGGATCCTCGCGGTAACGGGTCTCCGGATCGCCGATCAGCCGCATCAGGCGGTTGCGCACGTCTTCGAAGCCGCCGACGTAATCGCGCACCGAGAAATCCTCGATTGCGTAGTACAGCGCGTTGGCGGTGAAGTCGCGGCGGACGGCGTCGTCCTCGATGGTGCCGTAGACGTTGTCGCGCAGCAGGCGCCCGCCCTCGTGCAGCTCGCGGTCGCCGCTGCCGTCGTCGATGTTGGCGCGGAACGTCGCCACTTCGATGATTTCGCGTCCGTAGACCACGTGCGCCAGGCGGAAGCGGCGGCCAATCAGGCGGCAGTTCCGGAACAGGCCCTTGACCTCCTCCGGCGTCGCGTTGGTGGCAACGTCGAAATCCTTGGGGTGGCCGCCGATCAGCAGGTCGCGGACCGCGCCGCCGACGAGATAGGCGGCAAAGCCACCCTCGCGCAGGCGATACAGCACACGCAGGGCATTGGGGCTGATATCCCGGCGCGACACGTTGTGCTGGTCGCGCGGAATGGTTTGCAGCCTGAGTTGGATTTGGTTGTCGGGTTCCATCGAGCGGGCGTTGCCGCAGTCCATTTTTAGTGTGGGAGGCCATTGCCGAGGGCAGCGGCGCCGCATATACTAGCAAGCCGCGCTGCGTTGAGAGCCCAGCGCCGGGGGTTAAGGCCTCAAGGCCCGCTTCAAACCCCGCCTCAAAACCCCGCTTCATCTGCACCCTTCGTCTAGAGGCCTAGGACGGTGCCCTCTCAAGGCATCAACACGGGTTCGAATCCCGTAGGGTGTACCAATTCCGAAAGCCCGTGCAGAAATGCGCGGGCTTTTTCTTTGGGCCGCCGCCTGCCGGGCTCAGGCTCCCCGGGTGCGCTTTGCTTACCCGGGCTACGGGCCGGGCTACGGGGCACGGGCGCGAATCGTTACAATGCGCGGTGCCCCTGTCCCTTCTTGATCGGGCCCTTCATTTCACGGAACCATCGCCATGCCCTTCGTCGTCACCGAGAACTGCATCAAGTGCAAGTACACCGACTGCGTCGAGGTGTGCCCGGTCGACTGCTTCCACGAGGGCCCGAACTTCCTGGTGATCGATCCGGACGAGTGCATCGACTGCACCCTGTGCGAGCCGGAGTGCCCGATCAACGCGATCTACCCGGAAGACGATGTGCCGGCCGGACAGGAGGCGTTCGTCGCGCTCAACGCCGAGCTGGCCAAGGCCTGGCCGGTGATCACCACGCGCAAGGACGGCCTGGCCGACGCCAAGGAGTGGGAAGGCAAGCCTGGCAAGCTGGACATGCTGGAACGCTGAAACTGCTGCCTGCGCAAGCGTAAAAAAAAAACGGGCGCCCAGGGCGCCCGTTTTCATCTCGCCGCGGCAATGGCCCGGCGATCGATGCTCAGCGACCGACCAGGGCCGTGCGCAGCGTGTCGATCAGCTTCTTCGGTGCCTCGCCGGTGGCCGGCACGCCACGCGGATCGACAGCGGCGATGTAGGCACCGACATCGGCACCGGCCACGCGCACGAGGAAGTTGCTGCCTTCGTAGTTGACGTCGTAGACGCCCATCGCCTGGGCGCTGCTGGTGATCGTCGCGCCTTCGACCGCGGCCAGCGCGGTGCCGACCTTGGCGAACACTTCGTCGCGGGTGCCCGGCATGGTGAAGCCGACGCCGGCGTCCTTGTTGCCCAGCGCCGTGGCAGGCGTCGGCACGTTGACGGCGGTATCGGTGCGCGGCGCGTCGAGATCCGGCGGCACTTCCAGCGGGCGCATTTCAGGCGCCTGTGCATACAGGTCATCGCCCTTGCGGAACCAGCTGCAGCCGGAGCCGGCGGCGACGGCGGCCAACACCACAGTGGCGACGGCGACGCGGGACATCGAAACATTGGAACTCATGTACTTCTCCTGCAGGGTCAGGCCGCGAGGGAATCGCGGCAGGCGTGTTCGAGTTCGCTGACGAGCGTGTCGATCGTCGCGACGGATGCGGCATGGGCCGGCGACAGCGGCAGCAGCGGCAGGCGCAGGCCCTGGCCGATGCCCTGGCGCTGCAGCAGCGCCTTCACCGGAATGGGATTGGGCTCGACACCGAGGAAGTCGTAGGCGGCGTGCATGCGCGCGTCCAGTGCCTGCGCTTCATCGATACGACCACCGCGTGCCAGGTCGGCGAGTCGGCGGAACGCGCGCGGCAACACGTTGGATGCCACTGAGATGACGCCGTCGGCGCCGGCCAGCATCGCCCGGCACGCGGTCGGGTCATCGCCGCTCAGCACGGAAAAGCCGTCGTCCTTGAAGGCCAGCAGCGCAGCCATGCGCTCAGGTTCGCTGCGCGCTTCCTTGATGCCGATGATGTTCGCCAGCGGCGCCAGCTCGGCGACGGTCTCCGGCAGCAGGTCGCCGCCGGTGCGCCCGGGCACGTTGTAGAGCACGAGCGGCAACGCGCCGTCGTCGGCGATGGCGCGGTAATGGGCGACCAGGCCGGCCTGGGTCGGGCGCACGTACGGCGGGGTCACGACCAGCGCGGCATCGGCGCCGAGGGCGGCGACGCGGCGGGTCAGTTCGATGGTTTTCAGCGTGTTCGAAAGACCGGTCCCGGCCAGGACCGGGATCGCGCCGGCGATGCGCTCGACGGCGCTGCGCAGCAATGCGTCGTACTCGCTGTCGAACAGCGCGGCCGCCTCGCCGGTGGAACCGGCAACGACGACGGCCTGGGTACCCGCCTCGAGCTGCTGGTCCAGCAGCCGCTGCCAGGCGTCAAAGTCGATTTCGCCGGACGCGGTGAAAGGCGTTGCCAGCGCGGTGATGCTGCCGGAAAGTCGCAAGATTGGAGTACTCGGTGCGATTGTTGCGTTGAACCCCGCACGGCATGTGCGGGCCCTGGATCGAATTGCTCTGAATCTCTGGCCTGGATCGACGGCCTGGCTGCCGACCTGGCCGCGTCCTGCCGGCACTCCTGCCGATGGCCGGAACGGTCGGTCAGACAGGCTGATCGGCGGGGATGATCGCACGGGATGTTACTTGCGGGCCGAAAGCGCGGGCAAGTATGCTGCCCGGCAACCACAGCCCGCTCACGGGCCGCCATTCAGTATCTGAGCACGTTGCTCCCCAAGCAGGCGCCGCCTTGACCGATTCCGCTGCC
>DATDBK010000009.1:0-4345 GCA_036524935.1 Lysobacter sp.
CCGCGTCCTTGTTGTGGCAAAACACGACCTGCTCGTGGCCGAAAGTGTCCAGAGTTTCGAAAATCATCGGGTGCTCCGCTGCTGGCGTCAGGATTCGCGCGTCGCGCCAGCCGCCAACTGTGATGTGTAAGTAGTTGAATCTAAAAGGATTCGCCTCAGTGGCAGGAGGTAACCCCTCGCCACAGGCGCGACAGTCTAATCCAATCGACGGATACGCATACGTACGCGACAGGTCCGGCAAAGAGGGCGGCGTCGTCGACGTGCCTGTTCAGAAATTGCGGTAGGGCGCCTGCCGCAGCCAGAGGGTTGCCAGCCACTTCACTCCGCGCTGCACCGGCAGGCCGGCGTGGAGCGAATCGACGTCTGGCGCGCCGTCGGAAAGGAGGTTGTCGAAGATCACCGCGCGGCCGGGGCGCGGCGAGACTTTCAGCCCGGACAGGGGGAATTCCGTCTCGCCACCGGCTTCGACTTCATTCAGATAGACGCAGATGGTGCGCAAGCGATTGCCGGCTTGCGGGCCATCGCGCTCGATCGAGCCGGGCGGCCGGTAATCGCGGTGTGGGCGGTATTCCTGACCGGGCTCGTAGCGCAGCACGGTCAGGTGCTCGGCATGGGAAAGCGGCACGCCGGCCGCGCTGGCCATACGCAATTGCACGCAGCGCAGGGCGACGTCTTCCAGGATCGGGTCGAGGGCGGCATCGCTGCTGGTGCGGATCTGCATCGGCAGCGGCAGGCCGGTCTCCGGGTCCACGGTCTGCGAACGCTGCAACCGCGATTCGGCCGTGGCCACCAGCAAACGGCATTCGTCGGCGCTGAGCAGGTTGTCGAAAGTCATCACGCGCGGGCGCAGCGATTGCCGATGCAGCGTGACCGGGTGCAGTACTTCGTCCAGTGCCATTGCACCGGGATGGGTGCCTTCGGCGCGGAAATCCGGCACGGCGATTTCGGGAAGCGGGCCGATGCCGATCGCCGACAGCTGCGACCAGATTTCGCGCGCGGCAAACGGCTGGCGCGTGCAGCCTTCGCCGCGCGCAAGGCGCTCGGCGAGCAGGCGCGCGGCGACCGCGTCGCCGTGGCCGGCGGCCAGTTCGAGCATCTGTATGCAACGGGTCTGGTCGGCGGCATCGGGCTTGCGGCCGAAGTGAAGCGCGGCCGCACGCAGCGCCGGCGGGTAGTTGGCGCGCACCGCCCGCATGAGGCGCTCGTTGATGCGGCCGTCGCGCGGCAGGGCGAATCCGCCGAGCGCTACCAATGCCAGGAAATAACTGGCGATCGGGCTGCCGGCCTGCTCGGCGCGCAGCAACCAGGCGCTGGCGATCTCCGCATCGGGCTCGCAGCCGACCCCGAACAACAGCATGCGCGCGCATTCGATCTGGGCATTGGCCAGCCCGGCCTCGGCGGCGCGATGGTGCAGGACGAACGCCTCTTCGAGCTCATGGCGCAGCACCAGCGCCGTCGCCAGCTGGTAAAGGGCTTGCGGCGAACCGTGGTGGGCTTTGCGGCGCAGCTCGATTAGGACGGTGTCGTCTGACATGGGTGTCGATGGCCTGGGGCTTTGAGTGTAGCCAGAACCGGTGGGGCTGAGCAGGGTGTGTTGTGGGGATCACGGGGTGGGGCGGGGGTGTCGGCCAGGGGGCGAAGCCGTCGGGTTACCGCCTTGTCGGGTATGGCCGGCGTTTAGGGGCGGAAGGGGTGACGCGCTACAATCCGCATTCGATCGTTTCCGTATTGAGCGCGTCATGAGCACCCCTGCCAGCCCCCTCCCCGAAATCGCCGTCGAGAGCAGCCCGCTGCGTTTCGTCACTGCCGCCAGCCTCTTCGATGGCCACGACGCCGCCATCAACATCATGCGCAGGCTGATCCAGGGTCAGGGCGCCGAGGTCATCCACCTCGGCCACAACCGCTCGGTGGAAGACGTGGTCCGCGCCGCGCTGCAGGAAGATGCCGACGGCATCGCCCTGTCGTCCTACCAGGGCGGCCACGTCGAGTACTTCAAGTACATGGTCGACATGCTCAAGGAGCGTGGCGCCTCGCACATCCGCGTGTTCGGCGGCGGTGGCGGCACGATCACCCCGGAAGAAATCCGCGAGCTGCAGTCGTACGGCGTCGAGCGCATCTACCACCCCAACGACGGCATGCACATGGGGCTGGTGGCAATGATCGAGGACGTGATCCGCCGCGCCAACGACGCCCGCAAGGGCGCGCAGACGCCGGAACACGCGCCCGACAAGGACGACGAGATCAGCATCGGCCACATGCTCTCGGCGATCGAGGAAGGCCTGCTCGACGAATCGCAGCTGTCGCACCTGCGCAAGCAGTGGCAGCTGGCCGGCGGCAAGACGCCGGTCATCGGCATCACCGGCACCGGCGGCGCCGGCAAGTCGTCGGTGACCGACGAACTGCTCAACCGCTTCCTTGCCAGCTTCCCGGAGATGCGCATCGCGGTGATCTCGGTCGACCCGACCCGCCGCCGCACCGGTGGCGCGCTGCTCGGCGACCGCATCCGCATGAACTCGCTGCGCTCCAAGCGCGTTTACATGCGTTCGATGGCCACGCGCCGCCAGCACGCGGCCACCAACACCGTGCTCAAGGACTGCATCGGCTTCCTCAAGGGCCTGGGCTACGACCTGGTGATCGTCGAGACCGCCGGCATCGGCCAGTCGGATTCGGAGATCGTCGACCTGGTCGACTTCCCGATGTACGTGATGACCAGCGACTTCGGCGCGCCGAGCCAGCTGGAGAAGATTGACATGTTGGATTTTGCTGAACTTGTAGTGCTCAACAAGTTCGACAAGCGCGGCGCCGAAGATGCGCTGCGCGACGTGCGCAAGCAGTGGAAGCGCAACCGCGTTGCCTTCCAGACCAAGGACGAGGACGTCCCGGTCTACCCGACCATCGCCAGCCAGTTCAACGACCCCGGCATCAGCTGGATGTTCTCCAACCTGTGCCGCCTGCTGCGCGAGAAGCTGTCGCTGCCGGCGGAAAAGTGGACGCCGGAGCTCGACACCTCATTGAAGGAACCGCGCGCGACCGTGTTGATCCCGGGTGCGCGTGTGCGCTACCTGGCCGAGATCGCCGAACAAGGCCGCGGCATCAACGCCCAGATCGAGACGCAGGCCGAAGTGGCCGACCGTGCGCAGAGCTACTGGCAGTCGCTGCATGACCTGGGCGACGAGAGCCTGCCCAAGGCGCTGGACCTGTTCGCTGCCGATGCCCTCACCGATGGTGGCGACAAGACGCTGCTGACTCTTCGCCAGCGTTACAACGACGCCATCCAGTCGCTCACCTCCGACGCCCTCAAACTGCTGCGAGGCTGGCCGGCGCGCCTGAAGTCGATCACCGACGAGGTCAACGAGTATCAGGTCCGCGACAAGACCATCCGCGTCGAGAACTACCGCGAGTCGCTCAGCCACCAGAAGATCCCGAAGATCGCCGCGCCCACCTACAAGAGCTGGGGCGAGCTGCTGACCTTCCTGCAGAAGGAAAACCTGCCGGGCTACTACCCCTACACCGGCGGTGTCTACCCGTACCGTCGCACCGGCGAGGACCCGATCCGCATGTTCGCGGGCGAGGGCACGCCCGAGCGCACCAACCGCCGCTTCCACTACCTGTCCGTCGGCCAGCCGGCCGCGCGCCTGTCCACGGCTTTCGACAGCGTCACGCTTTACGGCGAAGACCCGGCCGTGCGCCCGGACATCTACGGCAAGATCGGCAACTCCGGCGTCAACATCCCGACGCTCGACGACATGAAGAAGCTCTACTCGGGCTTCGACCTGTGCGCGCCGACCACCTCGGTGTCGATGACGATCAACGGCCCCGCGCCGATCATCCTCGCGATGTTCATGAACACCGCGATCGACCAGCAGGTCGAGAAGTACCTGCGCAGCGACGCGAAGCGCTGGGACGAAGCGCACGCGAAGATCGAGAAGAAGTTCGAAGGCAAGCAGCGCCCGCGCTACCACGGCGCGCTGCCCGACGGTAACGACGGGCTGGGACTGGGATTGCTCGGCGTCAGCGGCATCGAAGTCGTCGATGCGGACACCTACGCGCGCATCAAGACCGAGACGCTCGCCACCGTCCGCGGCACCGTGCAGGCCGATATCCTGAAAGAGGACCAGGCCCAGAACACCTGCATCTTCTCGACCGAGTGCGCCCTGAAGATGATGGGCGACATCCAGCAGTACTTCATCGACAAGAAGGTCCGGAACTACTACTCGGTTTCGATCTCGGGCTACCACATCGCCGAAGCCGGCGCGAACCCGATCACCCAGCTCGCCTTCACGCTGGCCAACGGCTTCACCTTCGTCGAGTACTACCTGTCGCGGGGCATGGACATCGACGACTT
>DATDBK010000010.1:0-4168 GCA_036524935.1 Lysobacter sp.
CCGCGTCCTTGTTGTGGCAAAACACGACCTGCTCGTGGCCGAAAGTGTCCAGAGTTTCGAAAATCATCGGGTGCTCCGCTGCTGGCGTCAGGATTCGCGCGTCGCGCCAGCCGCCAACTGTGATGTGTAAGTAGTTGAATCGAAAAGGATTCGCCTCCGTGGCAGGAGATAACCCCTCGCCACAGGCGCGACAGTCTAATCCAATCGACGGATACGCATACGTACGCGACATGACCGGCAAAGAGGGCGTCGTCGTCGCCCCGCCTGTTCAGAAATTGCGGTAGGGCGCCTGCCGCAGCCAGAGGGTGGCCAGCCACTTCACCCCGCGCTGCACCGGCAGGCCGGCGTGCAGCGAATCGACGTCCGGCGTGCCGTCGGGATGGAGGTTGTCGAAGATCACTGCGCGGCCGGGGCGCGGCGAGACCCGCAGCCCGGAGAGCGGGAATTCCGTCTCGCCACCGGCTTCGACTTCATTCAGATAGATGCAGATGGTGCGCATGCGATTGCCGGCTTGTGGGCCGTCGCGTTCGATCGAGCCAGGCGGGCGGTAATCGCGGTGCGGTCGATATTCCTGGCCGGGCTCGTAGCGCAGCACGGTCAGGTGCTCGGCATGCGACAGCGGCACGCCGGCGGCACTGGCCATTCGCAGCTGCACGCAGCGCAGGGAGACGTCTTCGAGGATCGGGTCGAGGGCGGCATCGCTGCTGGTACGAATCTGCAACGGCAGCGGCAGGCCGGTGTCCGGGTCGACGGTCTGCGAACGCTGCAACCGCGACTCGGCCGTGGCCACCAGCAAACGGCATTCGTCGGCGCTGAGCAGGTTGTCGAAGGTCATCACGCGCGGGCGCAGTGACTGCCGTCGCAGCGTGACCGGATGCAGTACCTCGTCCAGCGCCATCGCGCCCGGATGTGTGCCTTCGGCGCGGAAATCGGGCACGGTGATTTCGGGAAGCGGGCCGATGCCAATCGCCGACAACTGCGCCCAGATCTCGCGGGCGGCCAACGGCTGGCGTGCGCAGCCTTCACCGCGCGCCAGACGCTCCGCGAGCAGACGCGCTGCGACTGCGTCGCCGTTGCCTGCGGCCAGTTCCAGCATCTGGATGCAGCGGGTCTGGTCGGCCGGGTCGGGCTTGCGACCGAAGTGGAGCGCCGCCGCGCGCAACGCCGGCGGGTAGTTGGCGCGCACCGCCCGCATCAGCCGTTCGTTGATGCGGCCGTCGCGAGGCAGGGCGAAGCCGCCGAGCGCCACCAGTGCCAGGAAGTAGCTCGCGATCGGGCTGCCGGCCTGCTCGGCGCGCAGCAGCCAGGCGCTGGCGACCTCGGCATCGGCCTCGCAGCCGACGCCGAACAGCAACATGCGGGCGCACTCGATCTGGGCGTTGGCCAGTCCGGCCTCGGCGGCGCGATGGTGCAGGACGAACGCTTCTTCGAGCTCATGACGCAGCACCAGCGCCGTCGCCAGCTGGTAGAGCGCCTGGGCAGAACCGTGGTGGGCCTGGCGGCGCAGCTCGAGAAGGGCGCTGTCGTCTGACATGGGTATCGGGTGCCTGGGGCTTTGAGTGTAGCCACAACCCCCGCGGCTGAGCAGGGTGCGGCAGAGCAGATTGTTTTGGGGATCACGGGGTGGGGCGGGGGCGTCGGCCAGGGAGCGCAGACACCGGTTTCCCGCCTCCCCGGGCAAGGCGGGCGTTTAGGGGGCGAAGGAGTGACGCGCTACAATCCCGATTCGAACGTTTCCGTATTGAGCGCGTGATGAGCACCCCTGCCAGCCCCCTCCCCGAAATCGCCGTCGAGAGCAGTCCGCTGCGTTTCGTCACCGCCGCCAGCCTGTTCGATGGCCACGACGCCGCCATCAACATCATGCGCAGGCTGATCCAGGGGCAGGGCGCCGAGGTCATCCACCTGGGCCATAACCGCTCGGTCGAGGACGTCGTCCGCGCCGCGCTGCAGGAAGATGCCGACGGCATCGCCCTGTCGTCCTACCAGGGCGGCCACGTCGAGTACTTCAAGTACATGGTCGACATGCTCGCCGAGCGCGGCGCCAGCCACATCCGCGTGTTCGGCGGTGGCGGCGGCACGATCACGCCGGAGGAAATCCGCGAGCTGCAGGCCTACGGCGTCGAGCGCATCTACCACCCCAACGACGGCATGCACATGGGCCTGGTGGCGATGATCGAGGACGTGATCCGTCGCGCCAACGACGCCCGCAAGGGCGCGAAGACGCCGGAGCATGCACCGGACAAGGACGACGAGATCAGCATCGGCCACATGCTCTCGGCCATCGAGGAAGGCCTGCTCGACGAGGCGCAACTGTCGCACCTGCGCAAGCAGTGGCAGCTGGCCGGCGGCAAGACCCCGGTCATCGGCATCACCGGCACCGGCGGCGCCGGCAAGTCGTCGGTCACCGATGAACTGCTGAACCGCTTCCTGGCCAGCTTCCCCGACATGCGCATGGCGGTGATCTCGGTCGACCCGACCCGTCGCCGCACCGGCGGCGCACTGCTCGGCGACCGCATCCGCATGAACTCGCTGCGCTCCAAGCGCGTGTACATGCGCTCGATGGCTACCCGTCGCCAGCACGCGGCGACCAACACCGTGCTCAAGGACTGCATCGGCTTCCTCAAGGGGCTGGGCTACGACCTGGTGATCGTCGAGACCGCCGGCATCGGCCAGTCGGATTCGGAGATCGTCGACCTGGTCGACTTCCCGATGTACGTGATGACCAGCGACTTCGGTGCGCCGAGCCAGCTGGAGAAGATCGACATGCTCGACTTCGCCGAACTCGTCGTGCTCAACAAGTTCGACAAGCGCGGCGCCGAGGATGCATTGCGCGACGTGCGCAAGCAGTGGAAGCGGAATCGGGTGGCGTTCCAGACCAGGGACGAGGACGTCCCGGTCTATCCGACCATCGCCAGCCAGTTCAATGACCCCGGCATCAGCTGGATGTTCTCCAACCTGTGCCGCCTGCTGCGCGAGAAGCTGTCGCTGCCGGCAGAGAAGTGGACGCCGCAGATCGACACCTCGCTGAAGGAGCCGCGTGCGACCGTGCTGATCCCGGGTGCGCGCGTGCGCTACCTGGCCGAGATCGCGGAACAGGGTCGCGGCATCAACGCCCAGATCGAAACGCAGGCCGAAGTGGCCGACCGCGCGCAGAGCTACTGGCAGTCGCTGCATGACCTCGGCGACGAGAGCCTGCCCAAGGCGCTGGACCTGTTCGCCGCCGACGCCCTCACCGATGGCGGCGACAAGACCCTGCTGACCCTGCGCCAGCGCTACAACGACGCCATCCAGTCGCTCAGCTCCGACGCCCTCAAGCTGCTGCGCGGCTGGCCGGCACGCCTGAAGTCGATCACCGACGAGGTCAACGAGTACCAGGTCCGCGACAAGACCATCCGCGTCGAGAACTACCGCGAGTCGCTCAGCCACCAGAAGATCCCGAAGATCGCCGCGCCCACGTACAAGAGCTGGGGCGAGCTGCTGACCTTCCTGCAGAAGGAAAACCTGCCGGGCTACTACCCGTACACCGGCGGCGTCTACCCGTACCGCCGCACCGGCGAGGACCCGATCCGCATGTTCGCGGGTGAGGGCACGCCCGAGCGCACCAACCGCCGCTTCCATTACCTGTCGGTCGGCCAGCCGGCCGCGCGCCTGTCCACCGCCTTCGACAGCGTCACGCTGTACGGCGAAGACCCGGCCGTGCGCCCGGACATCTTCGGCAAGATCGGCAACTCCGGCGTCAATATCGCCACGCTCGACGACATGAAGAAGCTTTACTCCGGCTTCGACCTGTGCGCGCCGAGCACCTCGGTGTCGATGACGATCAACGGCCCGGCGCCGATCATCCTGGCGATGTTCATGAACACCGCCATCGACCAGCAGGTCGAGAAGTACCTGCGCGAGGACAACGCGCGCTGGGACGCCGCGCACGCGAAGATCGAGAAGATCTACGAGGGCAAGCACCGCCCGATGTACTCGGGCCCGCTGCCCGACGGCAACGATGGCCTGGGCCTGGGCCTGCTCGGCGTGACGGGCAACGAAGTGGTCGAGCCCGAGGTGTACGAGAAGATCAAGCAGTACACGATGTCGACCGTGCGCGGCACGGTGCAGGCCGACATCCTCAAGGAAGACCAGGCACAGAACACCTGCATCTTCAGCACCGAATTCGCCC
>DATDBK010000011.1:0-5287 GCA_036524935.1 Lysobacter sp.
AGCTGCGCCCTTCGCCGCGGGAGCCGCACCCTTCGCGCCAGCCGCCGGAGCGCCGGCCGCCGGAGCGGCAGCGGCAGCAGCCGCCTCGCCTTCCGCCGGGGCTTCCTCGACTTCGACACGAGCTTCCTGCGCGAGCACGACCGCGTGGTCGTGTTCCTTGCCGAGCTTGAGCTCGGGGATCTCGACGCCTTCCGGCAGCTTGAGATCCGAAAGGTGCACGATGTCGCCGACCTTGAGGTCGATCAGGTCGAGCTCGATGAACTCCGGCAGGTTGCGCGGCAGCGTCGAGATCTCGACGTCCGTCATCGCGTGCGAAATGAGGATGCCCGCCATCTTGCCTGCCGGCGACTTCTCCTGGTTCAGGAAGTGCAGCGGCACCTTGATGCGGATCGCCTCGTTCTCGCTGACGCGCTGGAAGTCGATGTGCGTGATCTGCTGCTTGAACGGATGGCGCTGCATGTCACGCAGCAGCACCGGCTCGGACTTGCCGTCGATCTCGAGCGTCAGGATCGAGGAGTAGAACCACTCGTTCTGGCTGGCGAGCCAGGTCTTTTCGTGGTCGAGCTTGACCGGCTGCGGCGCGGCCTTGCCGCCGTAGACGATGGCCGGGATGCTGGCGGCATGACGAAGACGGCGGCTCGCACCCTTCCCTTCGACGCTGCGGCCAGTGGCCTTGAGGATATGTTCGGACATTTGAATTACTCGCTTTTACTGCAATGAACCCGTCTCGCGACGGGGATGAACGCTCACCCGCGACCAGGTGAGCGGCGCTTGCGGCAATGGCCGGAGCCGTCGCCGCGAATTCTCGATCGACTTCTCAGTCGACGTACAACGAGCTGACCGATTCACCGAATGCAACGCGGCGGATCGTTTCAGCCAGCAGCTCGGCAACGCTGAGCTGGCGGATCTTGTTGCAGGCCCTGGCCGCATCGGACAGGCGGATGGTGTCGGTCACCACCAGCTCGTCGAGCTGCGACTTCGTCACGTTGTCGATCGCCGCGCCCGACAGCACCGGGTGGGTGCAGTAGGCGGCGACCTTGAGCGCGCCGCGCGCCTTCAGCGCAGCGGCAGCGGCACACAGCGTGCCCGCGGTGTCGACGATGTCGTCGACCAGCACGCAGGTCTTGCCTTCGACGTCACCGATGATGTTCATCACCGTGGCGACATTGGCGCGCGGACGGCGCTTGTCGATGATCGCCAGGTCGGCGTCGTCGAGGCGCTTGGCGATCGCACGGGCGCGGACCACGCCGCCGACGTCAGGCGAGACCACCACCATGTTGTCCGTGCCATGCGCGCGCCAGATGTCGGCGAGCAGCAGCGGCGAGGCGTACACGTTGTCGACCGGGATGTCGAAGAAACCCTGGATCTGGTCGGCGTGGAGATCGACCGTGAGGACACGGTCGGTGCCGACCGCACCGAACATCTTGGCCGCGACCTTGGCCGTGATCGGCACGCGCGACGAGCGCGGGCGACGATCCTGGCGGGCGTAGCCGAAATACGGCACCACCGCCGTCACGTTGGTCACCGAGGCGCGCTTGAGCGCGTCCACCAGCACCAGCAACTCCATGAAATTCTCGGCGGTTGGCGCGTTCGTCGGCTGGATCACGAACACTTCCTGCCGGCGCACGTTCTCCTCGATCTCGACCTGGACCTCGCCGTCCGAAAAACGGCTGACGAGCGCTTTGCCCAGACGGATGCCGAGCTCCTTGCAAACGGCCTCGGCCAGCGGGCGGTTGGCATTGCCGCTGAAAATCAGCAGGTTCCGATCGTTCTGCACAGTGCTCTCCGCTTTCGCTCTGACCGTGGGCGGTTATGGATGCGTCCGCACCGGACGGACCGGCGCGCGAACGCGATGAATTGGCAGGGGCGGTAGGATTCGAACCTACGAATGCCAGGATCAAAACCTGGTGCCTTGGGCCTCTTGGCGACGCCCCTGCATGAGGTACCAGCGGACAACAGCAGGAAAGAGCCGGAGCCTGATGCGGCTGCTACTCGCTCCCCGCTCCTTCCCACCTGCTTCGCGCTTCCAGCAACGGTGAGCGAGTGGCTCCCGTCGCCAGCCAGGCCCGAAGACCCGGCGGCAGTGCCAGCAGTGCCACCTCGGCGTCATCGCGCGATGCGAATTCGACGAAACAGCCGCTGCCAGACCCGGTCAGGCGCGGCGAACCGATATGCGACAACGCCGCAAATACCGCCTCAACGGCGGATTCACGCGCGCGCAATACCGGCTCGAACGCATTCCCGAGCGGCACACCCGAAACGAAGTCCGCTATTGTCGCGGGCGCGGCATCACGCGTCAATTCAGGGGCACTGAACAACGCAGCGGTTGCCGCGTGCACGCCCGGATCGGCCAGCACGTACCAGGCCGGCGGCAGATCGACCGGGGTCAGCTGCTCCCCTACCCCTTCGGCCCAGGCATTTTCGCCGCGGACGAACACCGGCACGTCTGCGCCAAGCTGCAACGCCAGTCCGGCCAGCTGCTCCACGCCCAGCGACGTGCCCCAGAGGGCATCGAGGGCAACCAGGACGGTGGCCGCATCGGACGAGCCCCCACCGAAGCCACCGCCGGACGGGATGCATTTTTCGACGACGATGTCGACGCCCAGGCCGATTTTTGCCTCTGATTGCAGAAGTTTAGCGGCGCGAACGGTCAGATCGTCAGATTCCGCCACGCCCGGCACGCTGGCGCCATGGCGGCGGACCTGCCCATCTTCGCGGACCCGCAGCCGGATCGAGTCACCCCAGTCCAGCAGCCGGAACACAGTCTGCAGCAGGTGGTAGCCGTCGTCGCGGCGGCCAGTGATACGCAGGAACAGATTGAGCTTGGCCGGCGCGGGCCACACCGACCATTCGTACGTCCGATCCGACCCGGACGCGGCGGGAGTCACGGCCCGGGGCCCAGCGTCCACTGATCGACGATCAGGCGGACCTTGGCCGTGCCGCGGCTGGCCACGAGCCGGGTCGGCATCACCGGGCCACCTTCGACCGGCTGCCACTGCTGGTATTCGATCTGCCAGCCGGCCTGGGTCAGGCGTGCAGGCAGGTTGCCGGCGCCGTACTCGACCTGCGCCGGCCCGTACTGCGCCGTCGCCGCGGCGACGCCCCGCACCCAGTCCGACAGGGCACGCACGGGCACATCCCAGCCGGTGGTCGCCTGCAGCATCGATTCGACGTCGGCGCTTTCGCGCGGGCCGCCCTCGACACCTTCCAGGCGCGCACCCTTCGCGTCGCCGCTCAGGCGCCAGCTCTGGCGGGTCACCGGGGCGCCCAACGCAATCGAATAGCGGCCCTGCCGCTCCTGCCAATCGATGCGCCCGCTGCCACCCTGCTTGCCGTTGGACACGGCGATGCGGCCCGACAGATCCCAGTCGAGGATCTCGCTACGACGCTGGTCGTCGGCCTGCGCCTGGACGCGATCGACCGGCACTGCGGGGCTGCGCCCCGGGCTCGACGCGCAGCCAGCCAGCACCGCGGCCAGGACGACAACGGGTAATGCGCCAAGCAGCCTCATGCGCCGGTCTTCTCCAGCGCGCGCACCAGCGAGCGGTTTTCCGGATCGATCTTGCGCGACAGATCGAAGTACTTGCGGGCCTCGTCCTTGCGGCCGGTCACCCAGAGGACTTCGGCCAAGTGCGCGGCGATTTCGGCGTCCTTCTGCAGGGTCAGCGCGCGGCGCAGTTCGACCAGCGCCTCCTCGTTGCGACCCAGCCGATAGAGCACCCAGCCGTAGCTGTCGACGATCGCGGGATTGTCAGGCTCGGCAGTGCGGGCGCGCTCGATCAGCTGCAGCGCTTCCTGGTAGCGCGTCGTGCGGTCGGCCAGGGTGTAGCCGAGCGCGTTGAGTGCGGCGACATTGTCCGGCTCGGCCACCAGGATCCTGCGCAGGTCGGCCTCGGCGCGCGGGACGTCGTCGTGCCGTTCCCAGCTCAGCCCGCGGGCGTAGAGGACCTCCGGATCATCGGGAAACGCGGCCAGGCCACGTGCATACGCGTCGAGCTCGCCGCGCTGGTCCTTGTCCTTCTCGCGCAGGGATGCCTCGAGCAGGTAGGCGTCGCGACGGGATTCGTCATCGGCGGCGGCATCGCCCTGCAATTCGCGCAGCAACTTGTAGGACTCGTCGTCGCGGTTGAGCTCGTGCAGCACGTTGGCGCTGCGCAGGCGTGCGGCCCAGCGCTGCTGGCCGCCTGGCACGCCGCGATACCACTCCAGCGCTTCGTCGAAGCGGTCGAGGAATTCAGCCATCTGGCCCAGCAGCAACCGGCGCTGCGGGTCGGGCTGGGAGGCGCCGGCGCGCAGTTCCCCATAGAGACCGGTCAGTGCCTGCTTGTCCTCGCTCTGGGCCAGCAACGCCGCACGCAGGGCGTAGGTCTGGTCGTCCTGCGGGCCCTTCGCCAGCACCGCTTCGGCCGCCTGGTAGTCACCCATGCGGTGGTACTCGTCGGCGATCGCGCGGCGCAGGTCGCTGTCCTTGCCCGCCTGTTCCGACAGCGAGGCCAGCAACTTGCGGGCTTCGTCTTCCTTGCCGGCCTCGCGCAACTGGCTTGCGCGCAGCAGACCTACCCGGGCTTCGCCAGGGAAGCGCTCGACCACTTCGGCGACGATGCGCTCGACCAGCTCGGGCTGTTCCAGCCCTTGGGCGAGGCCGCCAAAGGCCAGCCAGGCCGGCAGCTTGTTGGGGATCCGACCGTCCTTGATCAGGCGTTCGAGCAGGCGCGCCGACTGCTTCGGGTCGCGTGCGCCTCCGCTGAGCACGCCCAGCGCCTGGCGCCAGCCACTGTCGCCAGGGGCTTCCAGCAGCTGCGTCAGGTATTTGCGGGCCGCCCGCTCATCGCCGCGGCGGATCGCGAGGACCGCCTCGGCCGCCGCCAGGTTGAGGCCTTCGCCGCCTTGCTTGCGCCACAGCGCCAGCGCCTCGGCGGCACGCTTGTCGTCCTTGGCGAGCAGGGCGATCCGGGTGGCGCGCTCGGCCAGGGCGACGTCGTCGGCGGCACGGGCGGCGTCCAGGTAGGAACTGGCGGCCTCGTCCAGTCGCCCCGACTGAAGCGCGAATTCGCCGGCCAGCAGCGGCTCGAGCGAGGCCGAGGTCGGATCGGCGACAGCGCCCGGACGGGGCGCCTTTTCTGTCGCCGCCAATGGTCCGGCGGCGGACATGGCGACAAGGATGAAACAGAGCGTGCGCAAGGCAACGGGCATCGATCAAGCCTGCAGGTCAACCAGGACGGGACGGGGCCGGTAGAATGTCGGCCTCCGCGGTAGCCAGCAGCTTATCGCAAGCACCTGAACGGAA
>DATDBK010000012.1:0-2634 GCA_036524935.1 Lysobacter sp.
ACCCATGGCGCATTCGCACCACGACTACTCGCAGGGCTACGGTCCGGTTGGCCCGGTTCCGCAGGAGCACAACGTCGTTTACACGACGCTGCACTACGACACCCCGTGGTCGTATGAGAACTACCTCAAGACCGGTGGCTATGCCGCGCTGCGCAAGATCCTGACCGAGAAGATGGATCCGGTCGCGGTGATCGACATGGTCAAGGCCTCGGGCCTGCGCGGCCGCGGTGGCGCCGGCTTCCCGACTGGCCTGAAGTGGAGCTTCATGCCCAAGGGCAGCGGCACCCAGAAGTACATCCTGTGCAACTCGGACGAATCCGAGCCTGGCACGGCGAAGGATCGCGACATCCTGCGCTACAACCCGCATTCGGTGGTCGAGGGCATGGCGATCGCCTGCTACGCGACCGGTTCGACGGTGGCCTACAACTACCTGCGTGGCGAATTCCACCATGAGCCGTTCGAGCATTTCGAGCAGGCACTGAAGGAAGCCTACGAGAACGGTTGGTTGGGCAAGAACGTGCTCGGCAGCGGCGTCGACATCGACATTCATGGCGCGCTCGGCGCCGGTGCCTACATCTGCGGCGAAGAAACCGCGCTGATGGAGTCGCTGGAAGGCAAGAAGGGCCAGCCGCGCTACAAGCCGCCGTTCCCGGCCAACTTCGGCCTGTTCGGCAAGCCGACCACGATCAACAACACCGAGACCTATGCCTCGGTGCCGGCGATCATCCGCAATGGCGCGGAATGGTTCCTCAACCTGGGCAAGCCGAACAACGGTGGGCCGAAGGTGTTCTCGGTGTCGGGCCACGTCGCCCGTCCAGGCAATTACGAAATCCGCCTCGGCACGTCGTTCGCCGACCTGCTGCAGATGGCCGGCGGCATGCGTTGCGGTCGCCAGCTGAAGGCGGTGATCCCGGGTGGTTCCTCGATGCCGGTGCTGCCGGGCGAGACCATGATGGGCCTGACGATGGACTACGACTCGATCCAGAAGGCCGGCTCCGGTCTCGGCTCGGGCGCGGTGATCGTGATGGACGAGACGACCTGCATGGTCCGCGCCTGCCAGCGCATCGCCCGTTTCTACTTCAAGGAAAGCTGCGGCCAGTGCACGCCGTGCCGCGAAGGCACCGGCTGGATGTACCGCATGCTGACCCGCATCGTCGAGAGGCAGGCCACGCTGGACGACCTGCAGATGCTGCGCGCCGCTGCCGGCCAGATCGAGGGCCACACCATCTGCGCATTCGGCGAAGCCGCGGCGTGGCCGGTGCAGGGCTTCCTGCGCCACTACTGGAACGAGTTCGAGTACGCGATCGTGCATAAGCGCTTCCTGGTCGACGACCAGGCTGCCGGCGCGGTGCAGGAGATGGCGGCATGAGCGCCCAGCCCGTGAATCCCAACGTGCCGCCGGACCACGTGTCGATCGAGATCGACGGCGTTGCGATGGTCGCGCCGAAGGGCTCGATGATCATCCAGGCCGCCGACAAGGCCGGCATCCCGATCCCGCGCTTCTGCTACCACGACAAGCTGGCGATCGCGGCGAACTGCCGCATGTGCCTGGTCGAAGTGGAAAGGATGCCCAAGCCGGCGCCGGCCTGCGCCACGCCGGTCATGGAAGGCATGAAGATCGTCACGCGCAGCGAGAAGGCGCTGAAGTCGCAGCGCAACGTGATGGAATTCCTGCTGATCAACCATCCGCTCGACTGCCCGATCTGCGATCAGGGTGGCGAGTGCGAACTGCAGGACCTGTCGCTGGGCTACGGCCGTTCGGTCAGCCGCTTTGCCGAGCGCAAGCGCGTGGTGCCCGACGAGGACATCGGTCCGCTGGTCGCCACCGAGATGACCCGCTGCATCCAGTGCACGCGCTGCGTCCGCTTCACCGCGGAGATCGCCGGCACGTACGAGCTGGGCGGCATGTACCGCGGCGAGAACCTGCAGATCGGCACGTTCGACGGCAAGCCGTTGACGACCGAACTGTCGGGCAACGTCATCGATGTCTGCCCGGTCGGCGCGCTGACCAACAAGGTGTTCCAGTTCAAGGCCCGTCCGTGGGAACTGACGGCGCGCGAGTCGCTGGGTTACCACGACGCGCTCGGCAGCAACCTGTTCCTGCATGTGCGTCGCGGCGAAGTGCTGCGGACGGTGCCGCGCGACAACGAAGCGGTCAACGAATGCTGGCTGTCGGACCGCGACCGTTATTCGCACCAGGGCCTGTACGCGCAGGACCGCGCGACGGTGCCGATGGTGAAAGACAACGACGGCACGGCTGAAGGAAGCTGGCGCGAAGCCTCGTGGGAAGAAGCGCTGGCGAAGGCCGCGAAGATCCTGCGCGACAACGGTGCCGACAGCCTCGGCATCCTCGCCCATCCGTCGACCTCGAACGAAGAGGGCGTGCTGCTCGCGCGCCTGGCCGAAGCGCTGGGCACCGGCAACATCGACCACCGCATCGGCCAGCACGACCTGGGCGATGCCGCCATCGCCACGCCGTTCGCGACGCCGGTCAACGACATCGACCATGCCGACCTGATCGTCATCGTCGGTTCCAACCTGCGCCACGAGCTGCCGCTGGTGCACCAGCGCGTGCGCAAGGCCTGGAACCGCGGCGCCAAGGTGCACGTGGTCAACCCGGTCGATTTCGACTTC
>DATDBK010000013.1:0-8723 GCA_036524935.1 Lysobacter sp.
CTTGTCGAGCAGTTCCTTCGGCATCGCCGCGCCGGTCTGGTAGTGCTTGGCGTAGTTGGCCAGGATCGACGGCCAGTCGGCCCACATCTCGTTGACCTGCGACGGATACTCGACGAAGTCACGCGGCACGCTGGTGCCGGAAAAGTACGGGTACTCGACGTTCGAGAACATGCCGTGCAGCGCATGGCCGAACTCGTGGAACGCCGTCGTCACCTCGTCCCACGTCATCAGCGTCGGCTTGCCTTCCGACGGCTTGGGGATGTTGAGGTGGTTGGCCACGACCGGCTTGAAGCCGCTCAGCGCGGACTGGTCGACGTAGGAGTTCATCCACGCACCGCCACGCTTGGAGTCACGCGCGTACGGATCGAAGATGAAGATCGCCAGCTGCGAACCATCCTCGTTGAACACGTCGTACACGAAGGTGTCGGCGTGGTACTTCGGCAGGTCCGTGCGCTCCTTGAACTTCAGGCCGTACAGCTGGCCCGCCGCGAAGAACACACCGTTCTCCAGCACGTTCTTCATCTCGAAGTACGGCTTGAGCTGCGACTCGTCGAACGCGTACTTCTCCTGGCGGACCTTCTCGGTGTAGAAGGACCAGTCCCACGGCTCGAGCTTGAAGGTCGGCTGGCCCTTGGCCTTCTGTTCCTTGTCGATCATCGCCTGCAGGTCGGCGCCTTCGCGCTCGGCGTTGGCGACGGCGGCCGGAGCGAGCTGGCCGAGCATCTTGTTGACCGCCTCGGGCGACTTGGCAGTCTCGTCATCGAGCACATAGGCCGCGTAGTTCGGGTAGCCCATGATCTTCGCGCGCTCGGCACGCAGCCTGGTGACCTGCGACACGATGGCGGTGTTGTCAAACTCGTTGCCGCGGCTGCCACGGGCGATCGAGGCCTTGTGCAGGCGCTCGCGCAGCGCGCGGTTGGTCAGCGACGACTCCGGCGGCTGGCCGGTGGTGTTGAGCAGGGCGATGACGTACTTGCCGTCGAGCTTGCGCGCCTTGGCCGCTTCGGCGGCGGCGGCGATCTGCTCGTCCGACATGCCATCGAGTTCGGCCTTGGTGTCGACGACGATCGCCGAGGCATTCACTTCCGCCAGCACGTTCTGGCTGAACTTGGTGCCGAGCGTTGCCAGTTCCGAGTTGATCGCCTTGGTGCGGGTCTTGTCGGCCTCGGACAGGTTGGCGCCGGAACGGACGAAGTCGGTGTAGTAGCGCTCGATCAGGCGCACGCCCTGGGCGTCGAGGCCGAGGGTGGTGCGGGTGTCGTACAGCGCCTTGACGCGCGCGAACAGCTTGGCGTTGAGGTTGATCGCGTCACGGTGCGCGGAGAACTTCGGGGCGTACGTGCCCTGCAGCTTCTCGCGGGTGGGATTGGTGTCGGTGCCGACCAGGTTGAAGAACACCGTGGTGGCGCGGCCGAGGGTGCGGCCGGACTTTTCCATCGCGATGATGGTGTTGTCGAAGGTCGGCTTCTCGGCGCTGTTGGCGATCGCATCGATCTCCTTCAACTGCTCGGCCATGCCGGCGTCGAAGGCGGGCGCGAAATCGGCGTCCTTGATCTTGTCGAACTGCGGATAGTGCAGGGCCAGCGGAGAGTCGGCGAAGAACGGGTTCACGCTGTTGGGCTGCTGGGCTTGCGCGCTCACTGACGTATCTGCCTTGGGAGTCTTGGCATAGGTGGGGGCGGTTGCGCTCAATGCCACGGCCAGGGCCAGCGCGAGAGGGTGCTTCATTGGACTCGAACCTCGTCGAAAGGAGCCCGCAGCCTACCCGATGGGGGGCAATTGGACCCCTGACGAAAGGCATGGGCTGACAAACGGCCCGGGCCGGCACAGGCTGGCTACACTTCGGGCAAGGGGGCGCCGTAGCCGTAGCCCGGGTAAGCGCAGCGCACCCGGGGGTGACGCAGCCCTCCCCGGGTGCGCTTGCGCTTACCCGGGCTACAGGGGCAAGGCCCCGACGAATCGACACACAGGGAAACCGAATGAAACCGAACACGCGCGCCACGCTGACCCGCACCCTCGTCCTCGGCCTGGGCCTGGTCGGGCTCAACGCCACGGCCATGGCCGAGGAGACCACCCGCTATGTCGCCCTCGTCGACGGCGGCAAGCAGGCCGGCCACCAGGTCGTCACCCGGCGTGACGACGGCACCACCAGCGTCGACTTCATCTTCAAGGACAACGGCCGCGGCCCGGAACTGAAGGAGGAGTACACGCTCGCAGCGGACGGCACCTACAGCAGCTACCACGTCAAGGGCACCTCGACCTTCGGCGCGCCGATCGACGAGACCTTCGGCCGCAAGGGCGACCAGGCCGAGTGGAAGTCCAATTCGGACCATGGCCAGCAGAAGGTCTCCGGGACCGCGCTGTACTCGCCGCTGGGCGGCTCGCCGGCCGGGTTCTCGGTGGCCCTCAATGCCCTGTCGCAGCGGGCCGACGGCAAGCTGCCGCTGATCCCGAGCGGCACGCTGACCTCGCGCAAGGTGGCCGAAGCCCAGGTCCAGTGCGGTACCGCGGAGCGCAAGGTGCAACTGGTCGCGGTGACTGGCGTCGGCCTCACCCCGACGTTTGCCTGGGCGACCACGGATGCAAACCCGCGCCTGTTCGCCTACATCTACCCGGGCTTCCTGCAGTTGATCGAGGACGGATGCCAGGCCGGCGCCGATGCGCTCGAGATCCGGCAGAAGCAGGCCGAGGCCGAGGCGCTGGTCGACCTGGCCAAGCGCCTGGGTCATCCGCTCGCCGGTGCCACCCTGATCCGCAATGCCCGCGTGTTCGACAGCGAGCACGCCCGCCTGGGCGCGGCCAGCGACGTGCTGGTCAAGGACGGCAGGATCGTTTCGGTGACCGCGGCCGGGAAGGACGGCAAGGTCCAGGCGGAGAACATCATCGACGCCGGCGGCAAGGTGCTGCTGCCGGGCCTGTTCGACATGCATGGCCACGTCGGCCGCTGGGACGGCGGGCTCAACCTCGCCGCCGGCGTGACCACCGTGCGCGACATGGGCAACGACAACGCCACGCTCCAGCAGATGCTGGTGGAGATCAAGGACGGCACGCTGATGTCGCCGGACGTCGTGCCTGCCGGCTTCATCGAAGGCGAGAGCAAGTACTCCGCGCGCAACGGTTTCGTGGTCAAGAACCTCGACGATTCGAAGAAGGCGGTCGACTGGTACGCCGCGCACGGTTACCCGCAGATCAAGATCTACAACTCCTTCCCGAAGGACATCCTCAAGGACACGGTGACATACGCGCATTCCAAGGGCATGCGCGTCAGTGGCCACGTGCCGGCGTTCCTGCGCGCGCAGGACGTGGTCGACGACGGTTTCGACGAGATCCAGCACATCAACCAGCTGATGCTGAACTTCTTCGTCGACGACAAGACCGACACGCGCACGCTGGCGCGGTTTTACCTGCCGGCCGAGAAGACCGATGGCCTGGACCTGGACAGCAAGCCGGTACAGGACTTCATCAAGTCGCTGGCATCGAAGCAGGTGGTGATCGACCCGACCCTTGCCACGTTCGAGTTCCTGCACCAGCGCAACGGTGAGATGTCGCCGATCGTCGCCGATGTCGCCGACCACCTGCCGCCGGACATCCAGCGCGGCCGCCGCGTCGCCGAGATGAACATCCCCGACGACGCGACCGCGGAGCGCTACAACCGCTCGTACGCCAAGATGGTCGAGTTCGTCGGCCGGGCCTACCGCGCCGGCGTGCCGATGGTGGCAGGCACCGACGAGATGGTCGGCTTCACCCTTCAGCGCGAGCTGGAGCTGTACGTGCAGGCGGGCCTGACTCCTTCCCAGGCGCTGCAGGTCGCGACCTGGAACGGCGCCAAGTACAGCCGCACGCTGGCCGAGCGGGGCTCGGTCACGCCGGGAAAGCGCTCCGATATCGTGCTGATCGACGGTGATCCGACCACTAACATCGCCGATATCCGCAATGTGGCGCTGGTCCTCAAGGGTTCCACGGCGTACTACCCGAGCGAGATCCATGAGGCGCTGGGGATCAAGCCGTTCGTGCCGGCAGTGAAGGTCAGCGCAGCGCCCTGACCGCGGGGCATCTGTGGCCCGGGTGCGGCCTTTGGCCTTACCCGGGCTATGGGTGGGCGTGGTGAGGCGGGCTGGGCGTACGCTCGGGTACGGCCCTTTAACAGTCTGGTAACATTCGGCCGTCATGTCAGCCGCCATGGCGCGGGACGGGTCCGCGCCGAGGTCGTCAGGGGACGGCCTGAGTCCACGTATCGCCGCATTGCGCATGTCGGAGAGAGTCATGTCAGTGCGTCGGCCTTCGAATCCTTGGCGTCCCATCCTTGACGCTGCCCATCGAGACCGCCCAATGCCTTCCATGCCGCTTGCACGCAAGCTTCCCCGTCACGCCCTGACCGTCGCCATCGCCCTGATGCTGCCGGCGCAGGTCGCTTTCGCGCAGGATGCGCAGACCACGACCGGTTCCGCCCAGGCCGAGGCCGCCCAGCCCACGAATGGCCAGCCCACGAACGGCAAGTCCACGACGCTGGAGACCATCGAGGTCACCGCGCAGCGCAAGGTCGAGAACCTGCAGGACGTGCCGGTGTCGGTCTCCACGCTCAACGCCGAGCAGCTCGACGTGCTCGGTTCGGGCGGCAACGACGTCCGTTTCCTGTCCGGCCGCGTGCCCAGCCTCAACATCGAGTCCTCGTTCGGCCGTGCGTTCCCGCGCTTCTACATCCGCGGCTACGGCAACACCGACTTCCGCCTCAATGCGTCGCAGCCGGTCTCGCTGGTCTATGACGAAATCGTCCAGGAAAACCCGATCCTCAAGGGCTTCCCGGTGTTCGACCTGGATCGAGTCGAAGTGCTGCGCGGCCCGCAGGGTTCGCTGTTCGGTCGCAACACCCCGGCCGGCGTGGTCAAGTTCGAGTCGGTGCGCCCGTCGCAGGACTTCGGCGGCTACGGCAAGCTGGGCCTCGGCAGCGACAACATGGTCAACTTCGAAGGTGCCGTCGGCGGCGGCCTGAGCGAGAACTGGTCGGCACGCGCCTCGGCGACCTTCCAGCGCCGCGACGACTGGGTCGACAACACCTACCCGGGCCCGAACGACGGTTTCGAGGGTTACGACGAGTCGGCCGGTCGCGTGCAGTTCCTGTACGAGGGCGAGTCCTTCGAGGCGCTGCTCAACGCGCATGCGCGTCACCTCAACGGCACCGCGCGACTGTTCCGCGCCAACATCATCAAGCCCGGCACCAACGACCTGGTCGACGGCTTCGATGAGAACAAGGTGTCGCTCGACGGCCTCAACCACTCCGAGCTCGACAGCCAGGGCGCCAGCGCGCGCCTGACCTGGGACATCGGCGATTACAACCTGCACTCGATCACCGGCTACGAGTCGGTCGAGACCTACAGCCGCGGCGACATCGACGGCGGCTTCGGCGCGGTGTTCCTGCCGGTGTCCGGTCCGGGCGTGATTCCGTTCGCCTCGGAAACGGCCGACGGCATCCCGTCGCACGCGCAGTTGACGCAGGAATTCCGCATCGAATCCGATTTCGACAGCGCGTGGAACTGGCAGGCCGGCCTGTTCTACTTCAACGAAGATTACGACGTCGAAAGCTTCAGCTACGACTCGCTGGCCGGCGGCATCCAGGACGGCTACGAGCGCGTCAACCAGACCAACGACTCGTGGGCGCTGTTCGCGGCGACGACCTGGGACGTCAACGATGCATTCCAGCTGCGTGCCGGCATGCGTTACACCTGGGACGACAAGGACCTGAATGTCGAGGAGTACTGGCAGACCGGTTTCGCGCCGTGCGTACTCGCCCAGAAGTGCACGATCGAGCAGCTGGCAGCGATGGAGCCCGATGGCGACCTGCGGGAGTCGACGGCAGACAAGAAGTTCAACTGGGACCTGTCGGCCACCTACAGGATCAATGACGACGTGAACCTGTACGGCCGCGTCGCCACCGGTTACCGCGGCAGCAGCATCCAGGCCGCGGGTGCATTCAACGGCATGTCGATCGCCGGTCCCGAGACCTCCACCTCGTACGAGGCGGGCGTCAAGGCCGACCTGTGGAACAAGCGCGCACGCATCAATGCCGGCGTCTTCTACTACGAGGTCAAGGACCAGCAGCTCACCGCGGTGGGTGGCGAGACCGGTAACGCCAACATCCTGCTCAACGCCGACAAGTCCACCGGCCAGGGCTTCGAGATGGACTTCCAGGCGTACCTGGCAGACGACCTGCTGCTGACCCTGGGCAGCAGCTACAACGACACCGAGATCAAGGATCCGAATCTCACCGTCGCGCCGTGCGCGGCCTGCACCGTGACCGATCCCCTGATCGCGGGCGCGGCCCTGATCGACGGCAACGTCCTGCCGCAGGCGCCGAAGTGGAACCACAGCCTGACCGTGCGCTGGGGCATCCCGATGGACAATGGCGGCGAGTTCTACGCCTACACCGACTGGGTCTACCGCAGCGAAGTGAACTTCTTCCTGTACGACTCGGTCGAGTTCACCGGCCAGTCGCTGGTCGAGGGTGGCCTGCGCCTGGGTTACATGTGGGACTACGGCAAGTACGACATCGCCGTGTTCGGCCGCAACATCACCGACGAAGTGAAGGTGGTCGGCGGCATCGACTTCAACAACCTGACCGGTTTCATCAACGAGCCGCGTACGGTTGGCGTCGAGTTCAAGGCCGGGTTCTGACCTGACGGTTGCTGCAAACGCGTGACACCGACAACGCCGGGCCAGTCCCGGCGTTGTCGTTTCTGGTCCGCCATCCCGGGTGCCCGGATCAAGTCCGGGTTACCCAGGCTACGTGGCTGCGGCCGCCATCCCGGGTGCACTCCGCTTACCCGGGCTACGTGGCACTCGGGTAGCCCGGGTAACCCCGGACTTGATCCGGGGCAACCGGGGCCACGCATGCCCCCGTGCGGAACCGGATGCCAACGTTTTCAGATTCCAGATGGCCGCGCCCGGCGCTATGCTCAGGGCCACGATTCCGGAGTCTCCCCCCATGACGACCGCCTTCGACTTCAGCGCCACCGACATCGATGGCCAGCCCCGGCCGATCGCCGATTTCCGCGGCAAGGTCCTGCTGATCGTCAACGTCGCCTCCCAGTGCGGTTTCACCCCGCAATACACGGGGCTGGAGAAGCTTTCGCGGGATTTTGGCGGCCGCGGCCTGGCCGTGCTCGGCTTCCCCTGCGACCAGTTCGGCCACCAGGAGCCCGGGGACGAGGCCGAGATCCGCAATTTCTGCTCCCTCAACTACGACGTGACCTTCCCGATGTTCGCCAAGGTCGAGGTCAACGGGGACGGCGCCCATCCCTTGTGGAAGTGGCTGAAGGACGAAAAGGGTGGCATCCTCGGCATCGATGCCATCAAGTGGAACTTCACGAAGTTTCTGGTCGGGCGGGACGGCCGGGTCATCAAGCGATACGCTCCGACCGACAAGCCCGAGTCGATAGCGAAGGACATCGAAGCCGCATTGGGGTGATGCCATGCTCAGGCAGGTCTTGCAGACGGAATTGCAGGTGGATATCGAAGACCACGACTTTGGTCTGCGCGTGCACGTGAGCGGCGAGGAGAACCTCGACAACACGCTCGCTTACTGGCGCGAGATCGTGCCGCGGCTGGAAGTGGCGCAGGGCAACGGCGTGCTGCTCGTGGACGATCTGTCCGGCGAGGCGATGCAGGAGCTGGAATGGCTCGAGCTGGTGCTCGCCCTGGAATACGCGCGCCTGTGGCGCTACCGCATCGCCCACGTCAAGCCGCGTGGACTGCAGGACGTCGAGTACTGTGCGCTGTACGCGCGCGACGCCGGCGTCGATGCCGCGGTGTTCACCAGTGAGCTCGAAGCCGAGCGCTGGCTGCGCCGCGCCGGTACCGCCGTGCCTGCCTGATTGCCGGCACGGTTGCCACGACGCTTCGCGCGCTTACTTTTCGACGAACGCCCGCTCGAACACGTATTGTCCCGGCACGCCGATGCGCGGCGCCGCGGCAAAACCGCGGCCATCGAGGATGGCGCGGAAATCGGCCAGCATCTGCGGGCTGCCGCAGATCATCGCGCGGTCGTGCTCGGGATCGAGCGCCTCGATGCCCAGGTGCTGCATCATCCGGCCGCTGTCGAACAGTTCGGTCAGGCGGCCGCGGTGGTCGTCGCCATTGAAGGTGAAGTCTTCGCGGGTCACCGCCGGGTAGTACCTGAGCTTCGCTGCGATCTGCTCGCCGAGGAATTCGTGTCGCGGCAGTTCGTTGACGAAGTAGTCGCGGTAGGCGAGGTCGTGCGCGTTGCGGACACCGTGGGTGAGGATCACGCGGTCGAAGCGCTCGTAGGTTTCCGGGTCCTTGATCACCGCCAGCCACGGCGCCAGCCCCGTGCCGGTACCGAGCAGGTAGAGGTTCCGGCCGGCATGGAGGTCGTGAATCAGGAGGGTGCCGGTCGGCTTGCGCCCGATCAGGACCTTGTCACCGGGCTGGATCGACTGCAGGCGCGAGGTCAAAGGCCCGTGCGGCACCTTGATGCTGAAGAACTCCAGCTGCTCTTCCCAGTTGGCACTCGCGATGGAGTAGGCGCGCAGCAGCGGCCGCAGCGAACCGTCCGCCTGCGGCACTTCCAGTCCGATCATCACGAACTGGCCGTTCTCGAAGCGGAAACCGTCGTCGCGGGTGGTGGTGAAGCTGAAGTAGTCGTCCGTCCAGTGACGGACATCCAGCACCGTTTCGGTGCCAAACGCGGAAGACATGCCGGTGCTTGG
>DATDBK010000014.1:0-3276 GCA_036524935.1 Lysobacter sp.
GATCACCTCGTCCATCTTGCTGCCGGTGTCGATCAGCGCGGTGGCGATGATGGTCAGCGAGCCGCCTTCCTCGACGTTACGCGCGGCACCGAAGAATCGCTTCGGGCGGTGCAGGGCGTTGGCGTCGACACCACCGGTCAGCACCTTGCCCGACGACGGCACGACGTTGTTGTAGGCACGGGCCAGGCGGGTGATCGAGTCGAGCAGGATGACGACATCGCGCTTGTGCTCGACCAGGCGCTTGGCGCGCTCGATCACCATTTCGGCGACCTGCACGTGGCGAGCGGCCGGCTCGTCGAAGGTCGAGGAGACCACTTCGCCGCGCACGGTGCGCTGCATCTCGGTCACTTCTTCCGGACGCTCGTCCACCAGCAGCACGATCAGATGCACGTCCGGGTGGTTGTGCGTGATGGCCGTGGCCACCTGCTGCATCATCATCGTCTTGCCGGCCTTGGGCGGCGAGACGATCAGGGCGCGCTGGCCTTTGCCCTGCGGTGCCATCAGGTCGAGGATGCGGCCGGTGATGTCTTCGGTCGAGCCGTCGCCGCGCTCGAGGCGGAACTTGCGGCGCGGGAACAGCGGCGTGAGGTTCTCGAACAGGACCTTGTTCTTGCTCGCTTCCAGCGGCTCGCCGTTGATCGTGTCGACCACGGCCAGGGCGAAGTAGCGCTCGCCGTCCTTCGGCCAGCGGATGCGGCCGGACAGGTGGTCGCCGGTGCGCAGGTTGAAGCGGCGGATCTGGCTGGGCGAGATGTAGGTGTCGTCCGGACCGGCCAGGTAGCTGGCCTCATGCGAGCGCAGGAAGCCGAAACCGTCGGGCAGGATTTCCAGCACGCCGTCGGCGGCAACGCCTTCGCCGTGGCGGGTGAGGACCTTCAGCAGAGCGAAGATGACGTCCTGCTTGCGGGCACGGGCGACGCCTTCCTGGATCTGCAGGACGTCGGCGAGGTCGAGCAGCTTGTTCGCCGGCATCCGCTTGAGGTCGCCCAGCGAGTACTGCGGAAAGCCCTCGGGCACCTGCGGGTGCGGGCGCGGCACGAACTGCTCGCCGTTGCCACCGTCGTCTTCCATGCCACCCTGGAAGCGGTCGCGCTGGCGGTCACGGCGGTTGCGGAAGCGGTCGCGGCGGTTGTTGCGGCCGCCTTCGTCGCCGCCCTGGCCCTGCTGGCCCTGGCCTTGTTGGCCTTGACCGCCCTGGCCCTGCTGGCCCTGGCCCTGGCCTTGTTGGCCTTGGCCGCCCTGGCCTTGCTGGCCCTGGTTGCGGTTCTGATTCTGGCCCTGGTTCTGGCCGCCCTGGCCACGCTGACCCTGGCCGCCTTCACCCTGCTGGGCGGGGGCGCCATCGGCACGGGGTTCGGAGGGAGCGGCAGCCGGAGCGGGCGCGCTGGGAGCCGGGGCAGCCGGCGGCGGAGCTTCCGCGCGCGGCGCCGGGGCGCTGGGGATTTCCAACTGGGTCTGTGCGGCGGCGGCATTGTCAGCGGCCTTGCTCACACGCGGCTTGCGCACGCGCTTTTCGGCGGTGTCGCCAGCGTCGGGGGTGTTATCGGACAAGCGGGGATTCCTCGCTGAGGCGAGCGCTCGCAGACGGCGAGCGGGACGTCGGGGACGATGGGTTATCAGAGGGGGTGCGGCGCCGCGACAGGTCACGCGACAGGTCGTCGTGTCTGGTACAGCCGAAACGCCGGGTAGGACGAAACTAGCACTGCCGCAGCGCGGCGGCAAGCGTCTGGACAGGGGGCGTTCACATCGCCGGAGGGGCCGGCGGAGCTGCGCCCGGAGGGCGGGCGCAGCGGAAGGGCTCGTTCCGGGCCGGGGCCCGGCCTCAGAGCGCCTTGTCGATCATCTGGCTCAGCTGGGCCTTGCCGACCGCGCCGATCTGGGTGGCCTGGACCTGGCCGTTCTTGAACAGCAACAGCATCGGAATCGACCGCACGTGGTACTTCATGGCGGTGTTGCGGTTGTGGTCGACATTGACCTTGGCGATCTTGACCTTGCCCTCGTAGGTCGCGGCGAGCTCGTCCAGGGCCGGGGCGATCATCTTGCACGGGCCGCACCACTCCGCCCAGAAATCGACCAGGACCGGTTCGGACGACTGCAGCACGGCGGCATCGAAATCGGCATCGCCGACGTGCAAAATTTTCTCGCTCACGGGGTTCTCCTGCGGGTTGGATCATCGGCCGGGGGCGGCACGGGCCGCCGGCCCGGCTGGGGCCGGCCCGGGACCGGCGGTGCCGGATCGGGCGTTACGGTAAACTGGGGCGTTTCGCGGCGAACTCAAGCCCGCCGCCGAGACCCGAACCGAGCCGGACCAAAGGGGAATGCCCCCTGCTGGGACCGGCCCCGGCAGTCTGCGATGGCGGACGCCACCCATGCAAGCGCACCGGTGCAAAACTGCATGCCGCAGATAGCACGGTCCGCGCGGACAGACTGAAGCTGATGAGCGACAAGCCCCTAACCGATATTTCCTTTTCTTCCTTCGACCTGCATCCGAGCCTGTTGGCCGGACTTGAGGCCGCCGGATTCACCCGCTGCACGCCGATCCAGGCGCTGACGCTGCCGCTCGCACTTACCGGTCGTGACGTCGCCGGCCAGGCCCAGACCGGCACCGGCAAGACGCTGGCGTTCCTGGTCACCGTGGTGAACCGCCTGCTGACGCGTCCGGCGCTGGCCGAGCGCAAGCCCGAAGACCCGCGCGCGCTGATCCTGGCGCCGACACGCGAGCTGGCCATCCAGATCCACAAGGACGCGGTCAAGTTCGGCAGCGAGCTGGGCCTGAAGTTCGCCCTGGTCTACGGCGGCGTCGATTACGACAAGCAGCGCGAGCTGCTGCAGAAGGGCGCCGACGTCATCATCGCCACGCCCGGCCGCCTGATCGACTACGTCAAGCAGCACAAGGTTGTCTCGCTGCACGCCTGCGAGATCTGCGTGCTCGACGAAGCCGACCGCATGTTCGACCTGGGCTTCATCAAGGACATCCGCTTCCTGCTGCGTCGCATGCCGATCCGCACCGAGCGGCAGACGCTGCTGTTCTCGGCCACGCTCAGCCATCGCGTGCTGGAGCTGGCCTACGAGCACATGAACGAGCCCGAGAAGATCGTCGTCGAGACCGAGTTCATCACCGCCGCGAAGGTCCGCCAGAAGGTCTACTTCCCGGCCGACGAAGAGAAGATCCCGCTGCTGCTGGGCCTGCTGTCGCGCAGTGAAGGCGCGCGCACGATGGTGTTCGTCAACACAAAGGCCTTCGTCGAGCGCGTCGCGCGCTCGCTCGAGCGCGGT
>DATDBK010000015.1:0-4472 GCA_036524935.1 Lysobacter sp.
GGTCGAGCGTGCAGTTCCAGCGCATGGCGAACGTGTCGCTGGCGCCGGGCAAGAACAAGCTTAGCGTCGCCGACATGATCAAGGACGTCGAAAACGGCATCTACATCATCGGCGACGGTTCGTTCTCGATCGACCAGCAGCGCTACAACGCCCAGTTCGGCGGCCAGCTGTTCTACGAGATCAAGAACGGTCAGATCACCCAGCAGATCGAGGACGTGGCCTACCAGATCCGCACGCCGGAGTTCTGGAACGCCTGCGTCGCCGTCTGCGACGACAGCGATTACCGCCTCGGCGGCTCCTTCTTCGACGGCAAGGGACAACCCGGCCAGGTGTCGGCGGTCTCGCACGGCTCGAGCACGGCGCGCTTTAACGGCATCAACGTCATCAACACCGCCCGCAACCTCGGCTAAGTTCCGGAGAAACCAACAATGAGCATCTTCACCGAAGAACAGGCCAAGGCGATCCTCGACAAGGTCATCAAGCTGTCCAAGGCCGACCAGTGCACGGCGCAGCTCGAGGGTTCGATCGACGGCAACATCCGCTTCGCCCTGAACAACATTTCCACCAGTGGCATCGTCGACAACACCGAGCTGGCCGTTGAAGTGGCCTTCGGCAGCCGCGTCGGCACCGCCACCATCAACGAGTTCGACGACGCCGCGCTCGAGCGCGTGGTGCGCCGTGCCGAAGACCTCGCCCGCCTGGCCCCGGAGAACCCGGAGTTCATGCCGGCGATCGAGAAGCAGGCCTACAAGGCCAGCCCGACCTTCAGCTCGGCCACCGCCGCCATCACCCCGGAGTACCGCGCCCAGGTCGCGGCCAACTCGATCGCCCCGTGCAAGGCTGAAAAGCTGATCGCCGCCGGCTTCCTCGAGGACGGCCAGAGCTTCGTCGCGTTCGCCAACTCCAAGGGCAACTTCGGCTACCAGAAGGCCACGCGCTTCGACTACACCTGCACCGTGCGCACCGAAGACGGTCGCGGTTCGGGCTGGGTCGGTCGCAACCTCAAGGATGCCGACGACTTCAAGGCAGACCAGGACATCCGCACCGCCATGCGCAAGGCCACCGAATCGGCCGAAGCCAAGGCGCTGGAGCCGGGCAAGTACACGGTGATCCTGGAGCCGGCGGCAGCGGCGGGCCTGATCTCGTTCATGATGAATTTCTTCGACGCACGCCAGGCCGATGAAGGCCGCAGCTTCCTGTCGAAGAAGGGCGGCGGCAACAAGGTCGGCGAGCAGGTCTACGACCCGCGCGTCAACATCACCGCCGACCCGTGGGACGAGCGCGCCCCGGTGCTGCCGTGGGACGGCGAAGGCCTGCCGCGCGAGAAGATGGCAATCGTCGAGAATGGCAAGGTCGTGGCGATGCAGTACTCGCGCTACTGGGCCAAGAAGCAGGGCAAGCGCGCCGTCGGCGAGCCGGGCAACCTGCTGGTCGCCGGTGGCGACAAGACCACCGCGCAGCTGGTCGCCAGCACCCAGAAGGGCATCCTGGTCACCCGCACCTGGTACATCCGCATGGTCGACCCGCAGACCGTGCTGCTGACCGGCCTGACCCGCGACGGCACGTTCTACATCGAGAACGGCCAGATCAAGCACCCGGTGAAGAACTTCCGCTTCAACGAGTCGCCGGTGATCATGCTCAACAACATCGAAGAGCTCGGCAAGCCGGTGCGCGTGGCCGGTGACGAGTCTTCGTTCGTGATGATGATCCCGCCGATGAAGCTGCGCGACTTCACCTTCACCTCGCTGTCGGACGCGGTCTGACGGAGTAGATTCCCGGAAAACCGTCAACTCGTCATTCCCGCGAAGGCGGGAATGACGATTGGCCACGAGCTTTCGAGTACCCCCGCAAAATGCAACGCC
The DNA here is from genome assembly GCA_036524935.1 of Lysobacter sp. Taxonomy (GTDB): domain Bacteria; phylum Pseudomonadota; class Gammaproteobacteria; order Xanthomonadales; family Xanthomonadaceae; genus Lysobacter_J. The sequence goes on from DATDBK010000015.1 coordinate 1,863, forward strand.
GCGATTTCCTGAATTTAACCGGCCTGTCGCTCGCCGGAATGCTGCTCCCCTTCGGCCGCAGCATCGCCGCCGAGGCATTGCTCGAACCGATTGACGGTGCGCGTCGGCGCTTGCTCGCCGACGCCGCGCTGACCGCTGCCCGTGCTGCGGGCGCGCAGTACTGCGACGTTCGCATCGGCCGCTACCTGCGACAGTCGGTGATCACCCGCGAGGCGCGGGTCGAGAGCATCGTCAACGGCGAGTCGTCGGGCATCGGCGTACGCGTGCTGGTGGACGGCGCCTGGGGCTTCGCCGCCACCAACGTGCAGACCACCGACTCGGTCGCCGCCGTCACCCGCCAGGCCGCCGCGATCGCGAAGGCCAACTCGCGCCATCAGACCAAGCGTGTCGAGCTGGCCTCGACGCCCGGCGTCGGCGAGGTCCGCTGGGCCACGCCGATCCGCAAGAACGCGATGGCAGTGCCGATCAAGGAGAAGGTCGACCTGCTGCTCGGCGTCAATGCCGCGGCGATGAAGGCCGGCGCCGACTTCTTTAACTCGACGCTGTTCCTGATCAACGAGCAGAAGTATTTCGCTTCCAGCGATGGCAGCTACATCGACCAGGACGTGCACCGGATCTGGCTGCCGATCACCGCCACGGCGGTGGACAAGGCCAGCGGCAAGTTCCGCACGCGCAATGGCCTGTCGGCGCCGATGGGGCTGGGCTACGAGTACCTCGACGCCGCGCCGGCGGGCAAGTTCCATCTGCCCGGTGGCGTCACCGGCTACGGCAGCAGCTACGACGTGATGGAAGACGCGATCGCCAGCGCCCGCGATGCGCGCGCCAAGCTCAAGGCGCCGTCGGTGAAGCCGGGCAAGTACGACCTGGTCGTTGACCCGTCCAACCTGTTCCTGACCATCCACGAGAACGTTGGCCACCCGCTCGAGCTCGATCGCGTGCTCGGCTACGAGGCCAACTACGCCGGCACCAGCTTCGCCACGCTCGACAAGCGCGACGCGGGCTACCGCTGGGGCAGCGACATCGTCAACTTCGTCGCCGACAAGACCCGTCCGGGCAGCCTCGGCGGGGTCGGCTACGACGACGAGGGCGTCAAGACGAAGCAGTGGGACCTGGTCCGCGACGGCATCCTCGTCGACTACCAGGCCACCCGCGACGAGGCCCACATCCTCGGGCACAAGGAATCGCACGGGTGCAGCTATGCCGATTCGTGGTCGAGCGTGCAGTTCCAGCGCATGGCCAACGTCTCGCTGCAGCCGGGCAAAAAGCCGCTCAGCGTCGCCGACATGGTCAAGGACGTCGAGAACGGCCTGTACGTCCACGGCCGCGGCTCGTACTCGATCGACCAGCAGCGCTACAACGCCCAGTTCGGCGGCCAGCTGTTCTACGAGATCAAGCAGGGCAAGGTGACCGGGCTGGTCGAGGATGCCGCGTACCAGATCCGCACGCCGGAATTCTGGAACGCCTGCACCGCTATCTGCGACGAGCGCGACTTCCGCCTCGGCGGTTCGTTCTTCGACGGCAAGGGCCAGCCGAGCCAGGTGTCGGCGGTGTCGCACGGTTCGAGCACGACCCGCTTCAACGGCATCAACATCATCAATACCGCACGGGCGATATGAACCGCGCGCAGTTCCTCCGCCTGATGCTGGCGGGCACGGCGGGGGCGCTGCTGCCTTCGTTGGCGCGTGCCGCCAGCGTCGAGTACGACTTCTGGCTGACCCGCCTGAAGTACGACTCGGGGGACTGGGATGTCGACCAGCGCATGCCGGCCAACCTGATCACCTCGCTGATCGACTACACCAACCTGCGCGTCGATCCGAAGGAACACGTGCTGGCGCTGGCCGATCCGAAGATGCTGACCGCGCCGTTCTGCTACCTGGCCGGGCACAAGCTGGTCGAGTTCAACCCGGACGAGCGCCGCAACTTCGAGCGCTACGTGCGCAACGGCGGCTTCGTCTTTGTCGACGACTGCAACCATGACATCGATGGCCTGTTCGCGCGCTCGTTCGAGGCGCAGATGGCGACGATCTTCGGGCCGAAGGCGCTGCACAAGCTGCCGAACACGCATGCGCTGTACCGCAGCTTCTTCGAGTTCAAGGACGGCCCGCCGGCCACGGGCTTCGAGCTCAACGGCTGGGGCGACGACCTGGTCCATGATTACCTGCAGGGCATCGAGATCGACGGCCGGCTCGGCATCCTCTACAGCAACAAGGATTACGGTTGCGAGTGGGATTACGACTGGCGCAACAAGCGGTTCCTGGCCGAGGACAACACGAAGTTCGCGGTCAACATAGTGATGTATGCGTTGAATAGTTGAACGTAGCCCGGGTAAGCGCAGCGCACCCGGGGAACGACGCGCCAACCCGGGTGCGGCCTGCGGCCGGGCACAGGCGCCACCCGACAATCAGGATCTGCAATGAACAACACCCCATCCGAAGCCGACATCCAGGCCCAGCTTTCCAAGCTCGGTACCCTGCGCACCGCCATCGCCCAGGCCATCGTCGGCCAGGACGCGGTGGTCGAGCAGCTGCTGATCGGCCTGCTGGCCGGCGGCCATTGCCTGCTCGAAGGCGTGCCAGGACTGGGCAAGACGCTGCTGGTGCGCTCGCTCGG
>DATDBK010000016.1:0-9583 GCA_036524935.1 Lysobacter sp.
ACTCAGCAGGACTCATCACCATGTGCGGCATTCTCGGTATCGTCGGCCACAACGACGTCGCGGCGCAGCTCTACGACGGCCTGACGGTGCTGCAGCATCGCGGCCAGGACGCCGCCGGCATCGCCACCGCCAACGGCAGCAAGCTGCGCCTGCACAAGGGCAATGGCCTGGTCAGTGAGGTCTTCGACGCCAAGGCGATGAGCCTGCTCGAAGGACGCGTCGGCATCGGCCATTGCCGCTATCCGACGGCGGGCAGCGAGGGCTCGGACGAAGCCCAGCCCTTCTACGTCAACTCGCCGTTCGGCATCGCCCTGGCCCACAACGGCAACCTGATCAATACCGACGAGCTGCGTCGTGAGGTGTTCGAACAGGACCGCCGTAACGTCAACACCGAGTCCGACTCTGAAGTGCTGCTCAATGTGTTCGCGCACGAGCTCGACACACAGAAGGCGCTCAACCCCGAGGCCACGTTCCGCGCCATCGAAGGCGTGCACAGGCGCTGCGTCGGTGGTTTTGCCGTGGTCGCCACGGTGCTCGGCCTGGGCCTGGTGGCGTTCCGCGACCCCAATGGCATCCGTCCGCTGGTGCTGGGCAAGCGTCAGGGCAATGGCCAGGACGAATATGCCGTTGCGTCCGAATCGGTCGCGCTCGACCTGCTTGGCTTCGAGCGCGTGCGCGACATCCGCCCGGGCGAGGCGATCGTGGTGACGCCGCGCGGCGAGTTGTTCTCGCGCCAGTGCGCCGAGCCGCGCGAGCACACGCCGTGCATCTTCGAGTACGTCTACTTCGCCCGTCCCGACTCGATGATGGACGAGGTCTCGGTGCACAAGGCGCGCATGCGCATGGGCCAGAAGCTGGGCGAGAAGATCCTGCGCCTGCGTCCGGACCACGACATCGACACCGTGATCCCGATTCCCGATACCTCGCGCGACGCCGCCCTGGAAATCTCCAACGTGCTTGGCATCAAGTACCGCGAGGGCTTCATCAAGAACCGCTACGTCGGCCGCACCTTCATCATGCCGGGGCAGGGTGAGCGCGCGAAGTCGGTGCGTCGCAAGCTCAATCCGATCCCGCTGGAGTTCCGCAACCGCGTCGTGCTGCTGGTTGACGATTCGATCGTGCGCGGAACGACGTCCAAGCAGATCGTGCAGATGGCGCGTGACGCCGGCGCACGCAAGGTCTACCTGGCCTCGGCAGCGCCGCCGGTGCGCTACCCCAACGTCTACGGCATCGACATGCCGTCGGCCGAGGAGCTGGTCGCGCATGATCGCAGCGACGACGAAGTGCAGAAGATCCTTGGCTGCGACTGGCTGATCTACCAGGACCTGTCGGACCTGGAAGAGGCCGTGTCCGGTCCGAAGCGCCGCATCGAGCATTTCGACTCGTCGTGCTTCAACGGCGAATACGTCACCGGCATCGAGCCGGGTTACTTCGAGCGCATCAAGCAATTGCGTTCGGACGAAGCGAAGAAGACCCGGAGGGCCTGAGCCATGCACGAGCTTCGCCGCATGATGATCCCCGACGACGAAAACGGTCAGGTGCTGCGACAGATGCTGGACGACGGCGACGACCTCGACGTGCCACGCGGCATCGAGTTCTTCCATGTCTTCGCCGAGCAAAGCGATGCCGATGCCTTCACCGAAGCTGCCGCTGCGTTGCCCGACTTGCTGGTCGAGGACGCCGAGGTCGATGAGGAGGGCGTCTGGCAGGTGTGCGTGATCCGGGTGATGGCGCCGTCGCATGCAGCCATCACCGCGCTGGAGTTGCAGCTGGGCGAACTGGCCGAGTCGCACCGCGGCTACGCGGACGGCTGGGGTTGCCCGCCGGCGGACGAAACCTCGCATTGACGGCGGCTCGCGGCTGACACGCTGATGGCCGGCTCGCTGTTCTCCGCCGCCCGCGCCTGCCTGGATGCGTTCACGCCGGACGACAAGCTGGCGCTGACGTTCGCGGCCGCGGAAGCATTCGCCCGGGGCGAGCTGGTCATCAACGAGACTGCGCCGGCGCCGGCGCCGGAACCGATCCGGATGCCGGGGCGACCCGAAAGACCGTTGCTCGTGCATCCGCGCGATCTGCCCAAGCGCGGCTTCGGCACAGCCGATGGTCGCGCGGCCTTCATCCACGCGATTGCCCATATCGAGTTCAACGCGATTGATCTGGCGTGGGACGCGGTGTACCGCTTCCGCGGCATGCCGGACGACTTCTACGCCGACTGGGTAAGCGTCGCTGCCGACGAGGCGCGGCATTTCGCGATGCTGCGCGCCCGCCTGCGCGAGTTCGACCGCGACTACGGTGATTTCGACGCGCACAACGGTCTGTGGGAGATGGCCGAAAAGACCGCGCATGACGGGCTGGCGCGGATGGCGCTGGTGCCGCGCGTGCTGGAAGCGCGCGGCCTCGACGTGACGCCGGCGATGATCGTCAAGTTGCGTTCGCTCGGCGACGATGCAACCGCCGACATCCTGGAGGTGATCCTGCGCGAGGAGGTCGCGCACGTCGCCGCGGGGTCGCGCTGGTTTCGCTGGTACTGCGAGCGCGCCGGGGTGGAGCCTGCGCCGCGTTTCCGTGAGCTGCTGGCCGAGTACGCGCGCGCGGTGCTGTACGGGCCGTTCAATCATCCGGCGCGGACTGCGGCGGGCTTCGACGAAGAGGAACTGGCGGCGCTGGAGAAGCTGGCGAGCCAGTGACCGTCACCCCGGCGAACGCCGGTACCTATCACCCGTCACCCCGGCGAACGCGGGGACCTATCACCCGTCATCCCGGCGAACGCCGGGATCCATCTTGATCCTCGCCTTCGTTCCAGCAGACGCATCAGCTCCGGAGCGGCGCCGTCCGCAGGCGCGGGGCTTGCGGAGCAGCGGGACATGGATGTCCCGCGTCCCGCATCGGACAGGATGTCCGACTAAGGGACGCAGCAATCCCCGCGCCTGCGGCCAACGCCGCCCCGAAGCAGATACGCCTGCGCGAGCCGAAGGCCAGGATCAAGATGGGTCCCGGCGTTCGCCGGGGTGACGGCGACGGGGAGGGCTCGGCTCAGCCAATCGCCCGCAGGTCGTACCCGTCCGCATTCACGCGCAGCACCGAGCCCTGGTCGTACCAGTCGCCCAGGACGATGCGCAGGCAGGCGTGGCCGTCGACTTCGAGCTCATGCACCGCGGGGCGATGGGTGTGGCCGTGGATCATCGTGTCGATGCCGAAGCGGCTGAACGTGCTCTCGACCGTTGCCGGGGCGACGTCGGTGATCGTTTCCATCGTGCCCTTGTCCTTGAGCCCGCTCTGGTGCGCCTTGCTCGCCGCACGCGCCTGCTGGGCGAAGGCGATGCGCGCCGCCAGTGGCTGCGACAGGAACTGTGCCTGCCACTGTGGATGGCGCGTCTGCGTGCGGAACTGCTGGTAGGCGACGTCATCGGTGCACAGCAGGTCGCCGTGCATGATCAGGGCAGGGCGGTCGTACAGCACCACCACTGCCGGGTCCGGCAGGATCCGCGCGCTGGCGCGCCGTGCGAATGCTTCGCCGAGGAGGAAGTCGCGGTTGCCGCGGATGAAGTACACCGGCACGCCGGTTTCGCTCAGCGCATGCAGCTCGCTGGCGACGAGGGCGCCGGTCGCGGACGGATCGTCGTCACCGACCCAGGCTTCGAACAGGTCGCCGAGGATGTACAGCGCGTCGGCGCCGCGGGCCTCGTCGCGGATGAACTGGACGAACAGGTCGGTGATGTGCGGACGCTCGGCGTCGAGGTGGAGGTCGGAGATGAACAAGGTGGTCATGGTGGGGGATTCTAGGGCGCCAGCCCCCCACTCCGGTAAAATCCCCGCTTTCCACCGTAATCCGAGCCCCCGCATGAGCTGCCGTACCCGTTTCGCCCCCAGCCCCACCGGCTACCTGCACATCGGCGGCGCGCGCACCGCGCTGTACTGCTGGCTGGAAGCGCGGCGTCGTGGCGGGCAGTTCATCCTGCGGGTCGAGGACACCGACCGCGAGCGCAGCACCCAGGCGGCGATCGACGCGATCCTGGAGGCGATGGACTGGCTGGGCCTGGGCTACGACGAGGGCCCGATCTACCAGACCCAGCGCCTGGATCGCTACCGCGAGGTGGCCGAGCAGATGGTGGCGGCCGGAACGGCCTACTACGCGTACGAGACCAAGGAAGAGCTCGAGACCATGCGTGAGGCGGCCATCATCGCCGGCGACAAGCCGCGCTACAACGGTGCCTACCGCGAGCGCAAGGAAGGCCTTCGCGACGATCCCAACCGCGTCATCCGCTTCAAGAATCCGTACGACGGCGTGGTCGCCTGGGACGACAAGGTCAAGGGCCGCATCGAGTTCGCCAACGGCGAGCTCGACGACCTGGTGATCTTCCGTTCCGACGGCTACCCCACCTACAACTTCGCCGTGGTGATTGATGATCTCGACATGGGCATCACCGATGTCGTTCGCGGCGACGACCACGTCAACAACACCCCGCGACAGATCAACATCTATCGCGCGCTGGGTGCGCAGGTTCCGTATTTCGCCCATTTGCCGATGATCCTCGATCCGGAAGGCGCGAAGCTTTCCAAGCGCACCGGCGCCGCCGACGTCATGCAGTACCGCGACATGGGCTACCTGCCGCACGCGCTGCTCAACTACCTGGTGCGGCTGGGCTGGTCGCACGGCGACCAGGAAGTGTTCTCGATTACGGAGATGACCGAGCTGTTCGACCTCAAGGACGTCAATTCCAAGGCCTCGCGCCTGGACCCGGCCAAGCTCGGCTGGCTCAACCAGCAATACCTGAAGAGCGACGATCCGGCCGAGGTCGGCGAGCACCTGCAGTGGCACCTGCGGCAGCAGGGCTACGACCTGGCCAAGGGGCCGGCGGCGAAGGATGTCGTCATCGCCCTGCGCGATCGCGTGCAGACCCTGAAGGAAATGGCCGAGCGCGCGGCAGTGTGGTTCCAGCCGCTCACGCAGTACGACGAGGCGGCCGTCGCCAAGCATCTGGTCGCAGCCGCTGGCGCGGCGCTGGCGGGCGCGCGCGAGCGCCTGGCGGCATTGCCGCAATGGAGCGCGGAGACCGTGTCGACCGCCCTGCACGAGACTGCCGAGGCGCTCGGCATCGGCATGGGCAAGGTGGCCCAGCCGCTGCGCGTGGCCATCACCGGCAGCCAGGTCAGCCCGGACATCTCCCACACCGTCTACCTGGCCGGGCAGGGCGAGGCCGTGGCGCGAATCGACGCCGCCCTTGCAAAACTGCCGGCCGGGGCCTAAATCGAGGGAATGCCCGGCGGCCACGCAACCGGCGAGAACAGAATGAGCGCACACGACCACGCCTGCACCGATCCCAAGCACCACGTCCACGACGGCGACGCCTTCGTGCAGGAAGTGGAGCGGGCGTGCGAGCAGCGTGGCCTGCGGCTCACGCCGATCCGCGCGCACGCGTTGCGCCTGATCGCCGATGCCGGCCGTCCGGTCAAGGCCTACGAACTGCTCGACCAGATGAAGACGACGCACGACGCCGCCGCACCGCCGACGGTGTACCGCGCGCTCGACTTCCTGCTCGAGCACGGATTCATCCACAAGCTGGCCTCGATCAACGCCTACGTCGGATGCCACCATCCGGGTGCGGCGCAGCATGCCGTGCCGTTCCTGATCTGCGATCGCTGCCAGTCGGCGACCGAGCTGGAGGACGAGCGCATCGTCGAGCTGCTGGATTCACGCGCACGCGCGCTTGGATTCATCGCCCAGGCGCAGACGCTGGAAGTCCACGGTGTCTGCGCCAGTTGCGCCAGGGAAGCAGCAGCCTGAACCCGGCAACCGCGCGCGGTGTCTATTCGTAGGCTGCCGTCTGCAGGGTCAGTTGCGCTCGCGCAATTCCACTCTCGTCCATGTAGTCGGCGTAGTAGTCGAGCAGTTCGAACTCGGCATCCAATGGCAGCGATTGCTCGGCCGAGGTGTGTTGCGGTGCGATCCCGTCCGGGATGGCCACGGTGTGAATGCCGGGGTCTGCCGTCGAAAGGACGATCTCGCCGGTGAAGAAGATGGTTCCGTCGGCGGCGAGCGCATCGGCGGACACGAGGCTGGCTGCCAGGCTGCATAGCATTGCGAAGCTTGCTGCTAAGACGTTCATTGCGATCTCCAAAGGGTGAAGTCGACCGACGGCCCCCAGCGCATCGGCAGCCTAGAGTGGCCGGTGCGCAAGCAGTCCGCCATTCGTCGGGAGGGCGTGCAAGCCTGCCGAGCGTGAACGAATCGGAGGCACTCTGCAGGCTTGATTGAAACGATCCGGCCGGCCGTGAAACGGCGCGCATCACCTTCGCAGCATCACGCCGCCGCGATCTGCAAGATCAGTTGGCTCTCGCTAATTGATGGACAGGCGCAGACCGCCAAAAAAAAACGCCGGCGCTTGGCCGGCGTTTTCCTTCCACGTCCGCTCGTGCGTGGCTCAGAAGAACGCGCGCACGCCGAAGGCGACACCGCGGCCGGGCAGCGGCGCGACATCCTTGAGGAATGACGTGTGCACGCGCGCTTCCTCGTCGAGCAGGTTGTTGCCGTCGACGAACAGTTCCCACGCGTTTCCGGCGGCGGTGTCGGCGTGGTATGCGACGTGTGCATCAACCAGCGTGTACCCCGGCGTCGCGGACTCGAACTCTGCCACGTCGTCCTGCTTGGCGTAGCGCACTGCGCCCAGCGACGCACGCCACTTGCCCAGTTCCCAGCGCACCTCGCCACCGACGCGGCCAGGCGCGATGCGCGGCAGGTTGCCGCCGCGGGCGAGGTCGACGGTGTACTCGTCGCTGTGGTCGCCGTGCGGAACCGAGAAACTCAGTTCACGCGTGCCGCTGCCGCTGAGTTCGCCGCGGACGATGTCGCCGAACACGCGCAGTTCCCAATCGCCGCTGGGGTTGTCGGCGAAGTTCCAGGTGGCCTCTGCCTCGCCACCGTTGAAGCGCGCGTTGTCCTGGGTCCACACGCGAACCGGGCCCTCGGGATCCTCGACGCCGGTGTCGGCCAGGTAGATGAAGTCGTCGTAGCGCACGTGGTACAGCGACGCGCCCAGCTTGAACGGGCCGCTATGCCAGTGCAGCCCGATCTCGGCGCGGTTGGCAGTCTCGACGTCGAGTTCGGGCGAGCCCAGCTCGATGCTCGAGGTCGCGACGTGCAGGCCGTTGGAGTACAGCTCCTCGGCGGTCGGCGAACGCTGTGCGCGGTCCAGTCCGAACGACAGGTGCCAGGCCTGGTTGATGTCCCACTTCAGTGCGGCCGACAGGCTGCTGGTATCGAAGTCGCGGTCGGGGCCGATCGCGATCGCTTCGTCCACGTCGATGCGGTTGCGGTCGATGCGCGCTCCGAGTTCGGCCTTGACCGGGCCGAAAGCCCGCTCGCCCAGCCAGAACAGTCCGGCGTCGTCCGACTTCGACGGCGGCACGAAGGCCTCGGCGCCGATCGCTTCGAAATCGCGCTTGCCAAATTGCAGGCCGATCGCACCATCCCATCCCAGCACCGGCTCATGGACGAGTTCGATGCGACCTTCGGTGCTGGTGTTCTCGAACACCGTGCCGGTTTCCTCGCCTTCGAATTCCGTATGCGTGTACTCGGTGTGGGCGACCTTGGCACGCAGCGACTTGAACGGGCCGAGGTCGTCGAGACCGCCGCGCAGTTCGTAGCGATGCTGGTCCATCGAGATGGTGACCGGACCTTCTTCTGCTTCGACCGGGGCGCCCGGCGTCTCGTCGGCGTGCTCATGCGCGGCACCGGGAACGCCGTAGCGGGTGTTGAACAGACTGGCACCGACGCCAAGGAAACCGCGGCTGCCAATCCAGGTCACGCCGAGCGCGCCGCTGTCGGTACGCACGAAGCTGTTGGGCAGCGTGCCTTTCTCGGACGGGTCGGGTGTCTCGCCTTCCTCGGCCATGCGCTGCGCACTTTCCGGGTAACCGGGAATGTCGTAGTCGCCGGTCTCGCGGTGCAGGCCGTCGACGTGGAAGACGAAACCGCCGCCGGACGAGGTGCCATCGAGGCGGAACATTCCGGTCTTCTCGTCGTTGACGGTGTTGCCGCGAAGTTCGGCGCGACCCTGAATCGGCTCGTCGGTGACGGCCTCGGGGATGCGGCCATCCACCACGTTGACCGCGCCGCCGATGGCGCCGCTGCCGTAGAGCAGGGTGGCCGGGCCCTTGAGCACTTCGATCTGGTCGGCCAGGAACGGTTCGACGCTGACCGCATGGTCGACGCTGACCGTGGATACATCGCCCGACCCCAGGCCGTCACTGAGGACCTGCACCCGGGCGCCGTCGAATCCCCGCACGATCGGCCGGCCGACACCCGGCCCGAAATACGACGACTGCACGCCGGGCAGCTTGCTGACCGTCTCACCGATCGAATTCGCCTTCATCTCGTCGAGCCTCTCGCCCGACAGCACCTCGACCGGCCGTGCCAGGTCCTCGGCGGTGCCCGCCAGCGGCGTGGCCTTGACCTCGACGCCAGCCAGATCGGTGGGCTGCTGGTGGTCGTGGCCGGATTGCGGGCCGTCGGGGGTGTCGGCCGCCTGTGCGGCGAGGGGGAGGGCGAAGGCCAGGGCCAGCGCGAGGGGGAGGCGGCGGGGCATGCAGCGGTTTGGCATGGGTTCGGGTAAAGTGGCGTGGCGGATTCCGTGGAATGTTATATTATAACAACCAGCCGGTCCGCACTCCCCCGGAAGTCATGCATATGCCGCCCATCCGCCCCCGCAGCCTGATCGATCGCCTCGGCGCCTTCGGCTCGCTGCTGTGCGCGATCCATTGCGCGTTGTTGCCGGTGCTGATCGCGACGCTGCCGTCGCTGGGCGTCGCGACATGGCTGGGCAGCAGCTTCGAGGCCGGTTTCGTGATCTTCGCCACCGGCCTGGGGCTCTTCAGCACTCTGTGGGGCTATCGCCGCCACCACGCGTTGCGCGCGTTGTCGCTGGTCGTGCCCGGTCTGCTGCTGCTGTGGCTGGGCGTGATGTACAGGCCACTGCATGAAAGCCTGATACCGCACGCCATAACGATGACCCTTGGCGGCACGCTGGTCGGCCTTGGGCACCTGGCCAACCTGCGCCTCAACCACGGCCATGTGCATGATGCTACTTGCGTGCATTAGTTCGAATGCTGCGCATTTGAACTAATCCCAAAATTTGCGGGACAATTTTCGGGACCCGGCTCCAACCACCCAATCCCCGCCCCTGCCCGGGCGCCCCCTTACCAAGGGGCTTGGACCCAGATGTGGTGTCGGCGCTCTGACTGGGGCTGAGGCTGCTTGGAGGCGCTCCAACGCACAACGGGGGAATAGCCCCCTTGGTAAGAGGGCGCCCGGAGGACGGGGATCGGGTGCACAAGCAGGGGCCCGGGATTTGCTCTGCAAATCCCGGGATTGGCAACAATGCGGCAGCGTTGTGGCCAATGCGTTAGACTTTCCGGCCGCGCATTCTTATAACGCCGCACCCAACGTGCGGATTTTCGATAGTTCCAGGAGCACGACCATGGGTAAAGGCGACCGCAAGACCGCCAAAGGCAAGCGCTACAACTCCAGCTACGGCAACGCCCGCAGCAGCTCGACCGTGACCAAGGCCACCGGCAACGCCGCTGC
>DATDBK010000017.1:0-5425 GCA_036524935.1 Lysobacter sp.
CAGTACCTCACCGAGACCGGCAAGATCGTGCCGAGCCGCGTGACCGGTACCAAGTCGAAGTACCAGCGCCAGCTGTCCACGGCCGTCAAGCGCGCCCGTTTCCTGGCCCTGATCCCGTACACCGACAACCACAACGCCTAAAGAAGATCGTCGTCTCCCGCAGGGAGGCGACACTCCTTCCCCCTCTCCTGCTTGCGGGAGAGGGCAGGGGTGAGGGCAGGGCCTACGGGCCGCCCACTTTCGGACAGCGAACACCGCTGCGGGGCCATGCCTCGCTAACGAAATAGGAGCAACACCATGCAACTGATCCTCCTGCAGAACGTGCAGAACCTCGGCAAGCTCGGCGACAAGGTCAGCGTCAAGCCGGGCTTCGGCCGCAACTACCTGATCCCGTACGGCAAGGCCGCGCCGGCGACCCCGACCAACCTGGCCGAGTTCGAAGCGCGTCGCGCCGAGTACGAAGCCAAGGCCAAGGCCGCGCTGGACGGTGCCGAAGGCCGCAAGGCCGCGCTCGACGGCGTGCAGGTCACCCTGTCGGCCAATGCATCGACCGAAGGCAAGCTGTACGGCTCGATCACCCCGCGTGATATCGCCGAGGCACTGACCAAGGCCGGCCACAAGGTCGAGAAGTCGGAAGTCGTGCTGGGCGAAGGCCCGCTGCGTCGCACCGGCGAGTACGAGATCGTCGTGCACCTGCACGCCGACATCGAAGCCACCGTCAAGGTCACCGTGGTCGGCGAAGTCGCCTGATCCCGGGATCAACGTGGTTCGAAGCGAAGGGCGCCGCAAGGCGCCCTTTGTTTTTGCGGAAGCCGGGCCCGGCCGCGCATCGCCGGCCGCCCAGGGCCCGGACCACGGGGCACTGCCTGCGGGACGGCGGCCACGCGGTCTGCTCGATGGACGGTCAAACCACCGCGGTCTCAGGTCCTGAGACGGGCCAGTGCGATCTATCCACGTGATATCCACAGACTTATCTGCAACTCCCCAGTGGCATCGGCGACTACGATGCCCGACCCGTCACACAATCACAGCCGCACCAGACGGCGCACGGAAGGGGCAAGCAACGGCATGAGCGCACGTCCAGGGTTTCGCGGCGAGAAGCGGTTCGAGACGCGCACCGAGCAGCGCCTCGACCAGCTGCGCATACCTCCGCAGTCGATCGAGGCCGAACAGGCGGTGCTCGGCGGCCTCATGCTGGTGCCGGACTCCTACGACCGCATCGCCGACCAGCTCAGCGACAGCGACTTCTATCGCCGCGACCACCAGCTGATCTACCGCGCGATCCGCGAACTGGCCGGCAAGAACCGTCCGTTCGACGCGGTGACCCTGGGCGAGTGGTTCGAGTCGATGGGCCTGTCCGAGCAGGTCGCCGGTGGCGCCTACCTGATCGAGCTGGCCAGCACCACGCCGTCGGCCGCCAACATCACCGCCTACGCCGAGATCGTCCGCGACAAGGCGATCCTGCGCCAGCTGATCGACGTCGGCACCGGCATCGTCAACGACGGCTTCCAGCCCGACGGCCGCGAGAGCAGCGAGATCCTGGAAGACGCCGAGCGCCAGGTGCTGGCGATCGCCCAGGCCAACACGACCGGCAAGACCGACTTCACCGCGGTGACCAAGGCGCTGTCGGAAGCTTTCGACCTGCTGCAGACGCGCTACACCAACGGCAGCGGCGTCACTGGCCTGGCGACCGGCTACACCGATCTGGACATGATGACCGCCGGCCTGCAGAAGACCGACCTGATCATCCTGGCGGCGCGCCCGGCCATGGGCAAGACGACCCTGGCGCTGAACATTGCCGAGTACGCTGCCTTTCGCAGCAAGCAGCCGGTGGCGGTGTTCTCGATGGAAATGTCGGCCTCGCAGCTGGCGATGCGCCTGATCTCTTCGGTCGGCCGCGTCAACGCCCAGCGATTGCGCACGGGCCAGCTCGAGGACGAGGACTGGAGCCGCGTGACCAGTGCGATCCGGCAGTTGCGCGAAGTCAAGATCTTCATCGATGACGAACCCGGCCTGTCGCCGGTGAAGCTCGCGGCCAAGGCGCGCCGCCTCAAGCGCGAGCACGGCAGCCTGGGCCTGATCGTCATCGACTACCTGCAGCTGATGTCGGTGCCCGGCAACAGCGAGAACCGCGCCACCGAAATCTCCGAGATCTCACGCTCGCTCAAGGGCCTGGCCAAGGAACTGCAGGTGCCGATCATCGCGCTGTCGCAGCTCAACCGCTCGCTGGAAACGCGTACCGACAAGCGCCCGGTGATGGCCGACCTGCGCGAATCGGGCGCCATCGAGCAGGACGCGGACATGATCGTGTTCATCTACCGCGACGACTACTACAACAAGGAAAACTCGCCCGACAAGGGCCTGGCCGAGATCATCATCGGCAAGCAGCGTTCGGGCCCGACCGGCTCGCTCAAGCTGAAGTTCTTCGGCGAGTACACCCGTTTCGACAACCTGTCGCACGACTCGGTGGGCAGCTTCGAATAAACGCGGGCAAAACATCCTTCGCAGCGGTTGACGTGCGCGTAACGCATCGTCATGCAGCGTGGCGTCATCACGTCGGAGGTGTGCCATGCGTAGTGCGTCGACTAGAGCGTCAATTGTCCTCGCGGTCGTGCTGGTTGCCAGTGTTCCGCTGGCCATGGCACAGGGCAAATCGTCCAGCAAGACTCCCCATTGCTACGACGTCCAGGTCGAGAAGCCCAAGGAGGTCAAGGACGAGCACAAGATTGCCGGCACGGCGATCGGTGCGGTCGCCGGTGGCCTACTGGGCAACCAGATCGGTGGCGGCAGTGGCAAGAAGATCGCAACCGTCGCCGGTGCCGCCGGTGGCGCGTATGCCGGCCGCAAGGTCCAGGAAAACAACCAGAACAAGACCGAGACGGTGACCGAGCGTCGCTGCGACTGACGCGGTGCCCCTTACAATGGGTGGCGCATCACCACCACCCGGGAACGAAGTGCACCAGTCAGCAGGCATGCCTCCGGCCGTCAGTGAGCGGCCAACCCGCATCGTGGTCGACCTCGACCATCTGGCCTTCAACCTGCGCAGCATCCGTGCCCACGTCGGCGTGCCGGTGATGGGCATCGTCAAGGCCAACGCCTATGGCCATGGCCTGGTGCCGGTGGCGCTGCACCTGCAGGCACAGGGCGTGGGGCAGCTCGGCGTGGCCTTCCTGGAGGAAGGCATTGCACTGCGCCAGGCCGGTGTGACGGCACCGGTGCTGGTGCTGGGCGGCATCTTCGGTCGCCAGGTCACCCAGTTCATCGCCCATGACCTGGAGATCACCGTCTCCTCGCTGGACAAACTGCGACTGGTCGAAGCGGCGGCCGAAGCGATGGGCCGCAAGGCGACCATCCACCTGAAGATCGACACCGGCATGGAGCGCATAGGCGTCCACAGCTACTCCTCACGTGCCTTCATCGAGGCGGCGGTGGCCTCGCCCTGGTGCGTGCTGAAGGGCATCTATTCGCACCTGGCGTGCTCCGACGATCCGTTCTCGCCGATGACCTCGGAGCAACTGGAGCGGTTCCTCGACGCCTGTGCGCACATCGAACGCATCGGTGCGCCGATGCCGCTGCGGCACCTTGCCAACTCCGGTGGCGTGCTGCATTTTCCGCAGACGTGGCTGGACATGGTCCGTCCCGGCATCGTGCTTTACGGCGTCCAACCCGATCCTGTCTCGCAACGCAACGTCGATGTCCGGCCGGTGATGTCGCTGGCCTCGCAGGTCGTGTACTTCAAGGTGGTCAAGGCCGGGCACCCGGTCAGCTACGGCGCGACGTGGGCGCCGGAGCGCGATACCCGCGTGGTGACCGTGCCGATCGGTTATGGCGATGGCTTTCCGCGGGCGCTGTCGTCGCGTGGCGAAGTGCTGATCCGCGGCCATCGCTACCCGATCGTGGGTCGGGTGTGCATGGACCAGTTCATGGTCGACATTGGCCAGGACAGCGCCTGGAACGAAGACGAAGTGGTGCTGGTCGGTGCGCAGGGCGACAACGCCATCAGTGTCGAAGCCCTGGCGCAGCGGGCCGGCGTGATCGCGTACGAGATCCTGGTCGGCCTCAACGACCGGATCCCGCGCGAGTACCGCGGCGGCGCGTAACCAGCTGCCTGTAACCGGCGACTTCACGCCGGACGCCGGCATACTGCGCCGATCATCCCCTGGAGGTGCCGATGTCCGGAACCGCTGCGAGTCCGGCACCGCTCGCGCTGGTCTGGTTCCGCAACGACCTGCGGCTGGCCGACAACCCGGCGCTGCGGGCCGCACTGGATGGCGGCTACGTCCCGGTACCGGTCTACATCCACGCGCCCGACGAAGCCGGCGACTGGCGCCCGGGCGCGGCCTCCGACGCCTGGCGCCATCGTTCGCTCGAAGTACTCGACGCCCGGCTGCGCCTGCGCGGTTCGCACCTGCGCCGTTTCTTCGGGCCGAGCCTGGCGACATTGCAGTCGCTGGTCGCCACGACGGGCGCGGAGGCGGTGTTCTGGAACCGCCGCTACGAACCGGCGTTCGAACGCCGCGATGCACGCATCAAGCAGGCACTGCGCGGGCAGGGCGTGCAAGCGGAGAGCTTCAACAGCGCATTGCTGTTCGAACCGTGGACGCTGAAGACGCAGCAGGGCAATCCGTTCCGCGTGTTCACTCCGTTCTGGCGCTCGGCGCTGGCGAACTGGCGCCTGGAGCCCTGCGTGGACGCGCCCGACCGATTGCCCGACAGCGGCGAGGGGCCCGAAGGCGTGCCGCTGCCGGCGCTGCGGCTGGCGCCGAAGCGCGGCTGGGATGAAGGCTTCTGGGAGACGTGGACGCCCGGCGAGGAGGACGCGTTGCAGGCGCTGGAGGCATTCACCGACGGCGCGTTGCAGGGCTATGCCACGCAACGCGACCGCCCGGACCGCATCGGTACCTCGCGTCTGTCGCCGCACCTGCATTTCGGCGAGATCGCCCCCTGGCGTGTGATCGCGGCCCTGGAGCGACTGCGCGGCCAGGCATCCGATGCCGACATCGATGCCGCGCGGCGCGAGCTGGGCTGGCGCGAGTTCGGCTACCACCTGCTGCATCACTTCCCGGAAACCCCGCAGCAGAACTTCGACGCCAGGTTCAATGCCTTCGACTGGGCGTCGGTCTCGCCCGGGCACCTGCAAGCCTGGCAGCAGGGTCGCACCGGCGTGCCGATCGTCGATGCCGGCATGCGCGAGCTGTGGAGCACCGGCTGGATGCACAACCGCGTGCGCATGGTCGTCGCCAGTTATCTCACCAAGCACCTGCGCTACCACTGGCGGCACGGCGCGCGCTGGTTCTGGGACACGCTGGTCGATGCCGACCTGGCCAGCAACACGCTTGGCTGGCAATGGGTGGCCGGCACCGGTGCCGATGCCGCGCCGTACTTCCGCATCTTCAATCCGGTGACGCAGGCGCAGAAGTTCGAT
>DATDBK010000018.1:0-3896 GCA_036524935.1 Lysobacter sp.
CCGAGGTCGAATCATGAGTGTCACTGCGATTGATAGCGCTGCCGGCAAGGGCCGTAGCCTTGGCGTCAACACCTGGCTGGTCGTGCTGGGCATCTCGGTGCTGATCTTCGGCCTCAACACCGGTTACGCGACGTGGAAAGCAGCCCGCCTGGGCGGCGCCAGCTCGTCGGCCTCGGATCTGCAGGTGAATTCGCAGAAGCTGGCCGTGCAGGGCAGCGAGGCGGTCAGCGGTGACGCCGCGGCCTTCACCGCGTTCAAGGAAACCCGCGCCCAGATCGTTACGGACGTGGAGCAGCTCAACACCAACTTCGGCGACACCGCCGGCGTTTCCGGTCCGATCAGGACGGTCGCCGACACCTGGGGCCCGCTCGGCAAGAGCGCCGACCAGGTGATCTCGAGCGAGACCGCGGTGCTGGCCCTGGCCGGCAACGCCGACAGCTTCACCAGCCGCGTTCCGCAGCTGCAGGCCCGCCTGGACGAACTGGTGCGCGCGATGTCGGCCTCCGGCTCGCCGTCCTCGCAGGTCTACATCGCCCTGCGCCAGGTGGTGCTGTCGGGCAAGATGAACGAGCGCATCACCCAGATCCGCGCCGGTGGCAGTGGTGCCGCGCTGGCGGGTGAGGCCCTGGGCCGCGACGCCGCCGTGTTCGGCAACGTCCTGACTGGCCTGCGCAAGGGCGACGCCGCGTTCGGCGTGACCCCGCTGGGCAACAGCAACGCCCTGGCCGCACTGGCCCAGGCCGAAACGCTGTGGCTGGAAATGAAGAAGGACCTGGACGCGATCCTGTCCAGCTCGCAGAACCTGTTCCGCGCACAGGCGGCATCCGAGGCGATCACCGGCGGCTCCAACAAGCTGCTGGCCGACAGCCAGAACCTGTTCCGCGCCTTCACCGCTTTCGGCTCGCTCAAGGACACCTCGATCCTGGGCAACCTGTGGATCTCGATCCTGTCCGGTGGCGCCGCGCTGCTCGCCATCGTCTTCCTGGTGTTCTCGCTCAACAGCCAGCAGAAGAAGCGCTACCTGACCACCAAGGAACTCAACGACCGTAACCAGGAGGCCATCATGCGCCTGCTGGACGAGATGGGTTCGCTCGCAGAAGGCGACCTGACCGTAAAGGCCACCGTCACCGAGGACATGACCGGCGCGATCGCCGACTCGATCAACTTCGCCGTCGAACAGCTGCGCAGCCTGGTGCAGACGATTACCGACACCTCGGTGCAGGTCGCCGCCAGCGCCCAGGAAACGCAGGCCACCGCCATGCATCTGGCCGAGGCAGCAGAACACCAGGCGCAGGAAATCAACTCCGCTTCGAGCCGTATCAGCGAAATCGCGGCCTCGATCAACCAGGTGTCGCGCAACTCGGCCGAATCGGCTGACGTGGCGCAGCGCTCGGTGCAGATCGCGACCAAGGGCGCGGGCGTGGTGCGGCAGACGATCGCCGGCATGGACTCGATCCGCGACCAGATCCAGGAAACCTCGAAGCGAATCAAACGACTGGGTGAAAGCTCGCAGGAAATCGGCTCGATCGTGGAACTGATCAACGACATCTCCGAGCAGACCAACATCCTGGCGCTGAACGCGGCCATCCAGGCAGCCTCCGCCGGTGAAGCGGGCCGCGGCTTCGCGGTCGTCGCCGACGAAGTGCAGCGACTGGCAGAACGCGCGTCCAACGCGACCAAGCGAATCGAAACGCTGGTCCAGACGATTCAGTCCGATACCAACGAAGCGGTCAGCTCGATGGAACAGACGACTTCGGAAGTGGTCGCCGGTGCACGACTGGCCGAGGACGCGGGTACCGCACTGGGCGAGATCGAAAAGGTGTCGTCGGACCTGTCGAACCTCATTCAGGGCATCTCGACCGCGGCACAGCAGCAGTCCAGCGCTGCAACGAACATCACCGCGACGATGAACACCATCCAGTCCATTACCGCGCAGACTTCGCAGGGTGCGAACCAGACCGCGGCGTCGATTGGAAACCTCGCGCAACTGGCGGCCGACCTGCGCCGCTCGGTTGCCGACTTCAAGCTGCCGGCCTGACAAGGACGAGGTCGATGAACAGGTTCAAATACGGCCACCTGGACATGCCCTTGACGGGCATGGGCCAAGGCGTGCGCCGGATCATCCCTGCGTGGGGTGAGCGATGACCGTGATGCGCGAAGCGATTGATACGACCACCCTGGGCTGGATCAAGCCGGAGCTGGATGAAACGCTGCGCCTGGCGCAGCAGGAAATCGAGGCGTTTGCCGAGAATCCTGCCGATACCGGCCGCATGCGCTACTGCGCCGACCAACTGCACCAGGTGCACGGCACCCTGCGCATGGTCGAGCTGTACGCGCCGGCGATGGTTGCCGAGGAAATGGAGCGCCTGGCGCTTGCATTGCAGCAGGGCAAGGTCGCCGATCGCGACGAGGCCTGTGCTGCGCTGATGCGCGGCGTCGTCCTGCTGCCCGATTACCTGGAACGCCTGCAGGGCGGCCACCGCGACATCCCGATCGTGCTGCTGCCGCTGCTCAACGAGCTGCGTGCCACGCGTGGCGAGGCCGGGCTCAATGAGAGCGTGCTGTTCGCGCCCGACCTGGACCGTCCGCTGCCCGCCAACCTGGCAGGCACGGCGCCGCAGCGCGGCACGGCCTCGCCGAGCTCGTCCACCCATCTGTCCGCGCTGCGCGACGCCCTGGCCACCTGGCCGGAAGACGGCAATCCGGCGCATCCGGAAAAGCTTGCCGGCGCTGTCGACGGCCTGCTTTCGGAAGTCGTGCTTGAGCCGGTGCGGCGCATGTTGTGGGTCGCATCCTCGGTTGCCGGCGCCCTGCGCGATGGCGCCCTGCCGGCGACTCGCGCCCTGCGCCAGGCCTTCGGTGGCGTCGAGCGCGAAGCGCGCCTGATGCTGGCCGACGACGGTTTCGCCGCCCCGCGCGCCGAGCCCGCCGCCGAGCCGACCCGCCAGCTGCTCTACCACGTCGCCCACAGCGACGGGCGCCACCCGGCGCTGGACGACCTGCGCCACACCTTCGAACTCGCATCGCACCTTCCCAGCGAGTCGGAACTCGAACATGCCCGCGGCAGCCTCAGCGGCCGCAACCGTGCGCTGCTCGACACCGTGGCCGCGGCGATCAAGGAAGACCTGCTGCGGGTCAAGGACGCCCTCGACCTGCACCTGCGCACCGGCCAGACCGATGTCGGCACCCTGTTGCCGCAGGTGGAAGCACTGACCCGCGTCAGCGACACGCTCGGCATGATGGGCCTGGGCGTTGCCCGTACCGTCGTGCTGCAGCAGCGCGATGCGATGAGCGAGATCGTCACTGGACGCCGTCCGGCCGACGAAGGCGCGCTGCTCGACGTCGCCGGCGCGCTGCTCTATGTCGATGCATCGCTCGATGACCAGGTTTCGCGCCTGGGCCTGCCGGACGAGCAGGCCGACGACGACCTGCTGGCCGGTGAAGCCCGCAAGGTCCTCGACGTGGTCGTGCGCGAGGCCATCGCCAACTTCGGTGATGCCCGCCAGGCCTTCGTGGCGTTTGTGGAAACCAACTGGGACCACGCCGAACTGGCCGAAGTCCCGCGCGTGCTGGACGAAGTCGGCGGCGCGCTGCGCATGCTCGAACTGGTGCAGCCGGCCGACTACCTCACCGGCGTGAAGCGCTACACCGAAGTCGAGCTGATCGGCCGCAAGCGCGTGCCCAACGGCCAGCAACTCGACACCCTGGCCGACGCCCTGGCGAGCCTGGAGTACTACCTCGAAGCGCTGCGCGAACAGCGCCCGAACCGCAACAACATCCTCGACATCACCCGCCAGAGCCTGGAAACCCTGCGCTACTGGCCGCTGCCGGAATTCGACATCGCCGCGACGATGGCGCCGAGCTCGCCGATCACGCGCGAAGAGCTGGCCAACGTC
>DATDBK010000019.1:0-3522 GCA_036524935.1 Lysobacter sp.
GGGTACGGCCCTGATCGGCGTGCCTGCCTTGCTGCTGTGCCTGATACTGGCCGTGCGCCGTCCCGGCGCGGCGCCTGGTGCGCCGGCAGCCAATGGTTTGACCAGGTAGCCAGGGCTGCCTGAGTAAGGAGTACCCATGACTGACATCGTCCTGCATGACATCGATCCAGTGTTGCTGGATCGCATCAAGCGCATCGCCAGCCAGCACGGCTGGGGGCTGCAGGAGTCGCTGATGCATCTGCTCGAGCACGGCCTGTTCGCCTGCGAAGCCCAGATGGCGGCGCGTTTCACCGATTCCGACTCAGTCGCCCTGCAGTCGGCAATCTCCGCGCTCGAGGGAATCCCCAGCGACCCCGGTTACGCCCTCATCGGTCGCGTCGACCGACCTTCGGACGTGAAGACGCCGACGCTGGAGGAGCAGGGGCTGACCGATATCGATCGCGACCTGCTCGCCTTCATTCGTAAACCCTGACGATCAGGGCCGCGGCCTTCAGGCAGCGGGGTAGATCGCCCCGAGCACGCGCGGACCGCGCGCGCCAGTGACGCTGGGCAGATTGCCGGGCAGGCCGGACAGTGTCTGCCGGGCCAGCCAGGCGAAGCCCATCGCTTCGACGAAATCCGGATCGACGCCATGTCGGGCGGTCGATTCGACCGTCACGGCCGGCAGGTGCTGGCCAATGGCGGCCAGCAGGCGCGGGTTGTGCACGCCACCGCCGCAGGCCAGCACGCGGACCGTGGCGGGCTGATGCGCCTGCAGCGCGTCGGCGATGCTGATCGCGCTCAACTCCATCAGCGTGGTCTGCACGTCCGCCGGCGTTTCAGTGCCGGCAAGCCGGGATTGCAGCCAGTCGAGATGGAAGTGCTCGCGGCCAGTGCTCTTCGGTGGCGGCAGGATGAACCAGGGGTCGTCGAGCAGGCGGGCCAGCAGGTCGGCATCGAGCTGACCCTGCGCTGCGAACGCGCCGCCGCCGTCGTAGGGCTGGCCGGTGTGACGCTGGCACCACGCATCGAGCAGGCAATTGGCTGGACCGGTATCGAACCCGCGAACCGTACCCGTAGCCGGCAACAGCGTGAAATTGGCGATGCCGCCGAGGTTGAGCACCGCCCGGTCTTCGTCCGCGCCATGCAGCAGCGCCGCGTGCAGCGCCGGCAGCAGCGGCGCGCCGTGGCCGCCGGCGGCGACGTCGCGGCGACGGAAGTCGGCGACCGTGGCAATGCCGCTGCGCTCGGCAATCAGGTTGCCGTCGCCGAGCTGCCAGGTAAAAGGATGCTTGCCGTTGAAGAGGGCGCCTTCGGGGCGATGGCGAACGGTCTGGCCGTGCGAGCCGATCGCGCGCACCTGCGCGGGTGCGGTGCCGGCCTCGGCGAGAAGTTGCAGGGCCGCCGCGGCGAATGCCTCGGCGACCTGCGCGTCGAGCGTTCCGATCTCGTCCAGCGATCGTGCTTCGCCGCCCTGGCCCAGTGCCACCAGGCGCTCGCGCACCGCAGGATCCCAGGCGTAGGTCCGGCCGAGCACCAGTTCGGTGCGGTCCAGGTCGGTGCGGTCTGGTGAGGATTCCTGCGAGAACCGCACCAGCGCGACATCGATGCCGTCGGCGCTGGTGCCTGAGATCAGCCCGAGGAACAGGCCGTCCACTGCGCTGCCGGCGGGGTCGGCGTCGAGCGCGGGCATGTCAGGCCTTGGTCTTGGCGGACTTCTTGGCCTTGGCGGCCGCGACGGCAGGTGCCGTCGGCGCATCGGCGTCGGCGTAGATGATGTTTTCGACCTTCTGGATCCGCGCCAGCGCGACGCTGGTCTGGGTCCGGAACTGCGCCAGCGCGGTGCCCGACAGCGGCTCCGGCGGGGGCATCGTGATCGACAGCGGATTGCGGTGGACGCCGTTGACGCGGAACTCGTAGTGCAGGTGCGGGCCGGTCGACATGCCGGTGGTGCCGACGTAGCCGATCACGGTGCCCTGGGCGATGCGCTGGCCCGGGCGAATCTTGCCCAGCCGCGACATATGCCCGTACAGCGTGGTGTAGCCGCGGCCGTGGTCGAGGACGACCGCGTTGCCGTAGCCGCCCATCCAGCCGGCGGACTTCACCCGCGCATCGCCGGCGGCCATGATCGGCGTGCCGGTGCGCGCGGCGTAGTCGACGCCCTTGTGCATGCGGGTACGGCCCAGCACCGGGTGGCGGCGGGTGCCGAAGTTCGAGGTCAGGCGCGCATACGGGATCGGCATGCGGATGAAGCTCTTCTTCAGCGGACGGCCGTCGCCAGTGAAGTATTCGGACTTGCCGTCGCGCTCGAAGCGGAAGCCGGTGTGCAGCTTGCCGCCGGTGGTGAAGGTCGCCGCCAGCACCGGGCCGGTGCGCAGCAGTTCGCCTTCGCGCCAGGTCTGCTCGACCACCACGCTGAAGCGGTCATCGGCACCGACGTCTTCGTTGAAGTCGATGTCGTACTTGAAGATCTCGTCGGTCAGCGTGTTGATGTTGCTGCCCGACAGGCCCATCTTGCGGGCCGAGCGGAACAGCGACTTGCCGACCTTGCCGCTGATGACGACGGTGCGCGATTCGGTCGGGCGCACCAGCACCTTCTCGGTGACCTTGTCGCCAGTGACAGTCAGCTCGACGCGATGGCTGTCGTCGCGGTCATAGCGGAACGTGCGCAGCTCGGCCGGTTGCCCGTTGGCGCCCTGCGGCAGGTCGAAGGCGAGCTCGGTGCCGGGCTTGAGGCGGGTCAGGATCGCCTTGTCGCCGGATTCGTCGAGGATGCGGTGCATCGTCGAGGCCGGCAGGTCGAGTTCCTCGAACACCGCGCCCAGGGTCTGGCCGCGCTCGATGCGTACGATCTGCCAGCTGTCGCCGCTGTGGCCCTTCAGGCGCGACAGCGGCAGTGGCGGCAGTGCCAGCGCCAGCGAACTGCGCTGGGTGTGCATGGGCTGCTTGCCGCTGGCAGCGGGGCCGAAACCGGGGACAATGGCGGCCACGAGCACGCCGAGGGTCGCGAACAGGCTTGCATGCGCCCACTGGCGACGCGACCAGCGACCGTTGAAACCATTGGAAGCGCCTGTGGCCAGCACCGGTCGGTGCAGAGCGGCTTCGCGCAGGGCCTTGAGGCGCTCGCGCCGTTCCGTACCGCTATCGTGTGCTGTCATTTGAGGTATCTCGCGCGCTGGTGTGAAGGCCGCGTTGCCGCGTTACCATAGTGACGCGAGAAGTGTGCGTCAAACCCTTGTCCTGAATAGGGTTTTTCATCACAACTCGAGAGCCGGGTGTTTAACTTTGGTTTAACCCGAATCCATGACGGTGATCGCACTTCGCGTTCACCATTCACATTGCGAGTCCCGCCTTGTCCCCCCAGTCCGCAGCCTCCGTCCAAGACGCCCTAGACCTGATCGGCCGCGGTGCCGACGAGATCCTCAAGCGCGAGGAGCTGGAGGCCCGCCTCAAGCTGGGCCGCCCCCTGCGGATCAAGGCCGGCTTTGACCCGACCGCCCCGGACCTGCATATCGGCCATACGGTCCTGCTGAACAAGATGCG
>DATDBK010000020.1:0-3308 GCA_036524935.1 Lysobacter sp.
TGGCAGCCACATCCGCACGCTGCTGCTGACGTTCTTCTACCGGCAGATGCCGGAGCTGATCGAGCGCGGCCACATCTACATCGGCCTGCCGCCGCTGTACAAGATCAAGCAGGGCAAGAACGAGCTCTACCTCAAGGACGATGCCGCACTCGACGCCTACCTGGCCAACAACGCGGTCGAAGGCGCCTCGCTGCGTCCGGCCGTTGACGAGCCTGCGATCGAAGGCGCCGCGCTCGAGAAGCTGCTGCTCGCCTATGCCGGTGCACGCGAAGCAATCCAGCGCAACGCGCATCGCTACGACCCGAGTGTGGTCGAGGCGCTGATCGATTCGATCCCGCTCGATACCGCCCACATCGCCGACCATGCCGCGCTTCGCCGCGAATTCGACGCGGTCGAGGCACGCCTCAACCTCGGCGGCCTCGGCAGGCCGCGCTACAAGCTCGAACTGCACGAAGGCGGTGGCGAGCGTCAGTCGGCCCTGCTGGTCAAGCGCCTGCACATGGGCGAGGAAATGACCCAGGTATTGCCGCTGGCTGCATTCGAAGGCGGCGAACTGCGCGCCGTGCGCGAGGCCGCTACGCAGCTGCACGGTCTCATCCGCGAGGGTGCGCAGATCGTGCGCGGCAATCGTGCGCAGCCGATCGCGAGCTTTGCCCAGGCCCAGGCCTGGCTGCTCGAGGAAGCGAAGAAGGGCCGGCAGATCCAGCGCTTCAAGGGCCTGGGTGAAATGAACCCCGAGCAGCTGTGGGAAACCACGGTCAACCCGGAGAGCCGTCGCCTGCTGCAGGTCCGGATCGAGGACGCGGTCGCGGCCGATCAGATCTTCAGCACGCTGATGGGCGACGTGGTCGAACCGCGCCGGATCTTCATCGAGGACAACGCGCTCAAGGTCGCCAACCTCGACGTCTGATTTGCTGCACCCCGGCCCCGACCCTCCTTCCCGCGGAATGTCGGGGCGGGAGCCCCTCCCAGAAGGGGTTCCCGCCAGCTGAACGTGTCTTCCGCCGCGTTGACGAAGTGTTAATCCGGTGGACGTTACAACGCGACATCAAACCTGAAGCGGGATTCCCGGAACATGAAGCAACTTCTGCTCGCCGTGGTCGTGGCCACCGTTGTCACCGCATGTGCCACATCGACCTCGCCCACGGGGCGCAAGCAGTACGTCGGCGCCGTCTCGCAGGAGCAGCTGAACCAGATGGGCGCCCAGGCCTTCGCCGAGGCCAAGGCCAAGCAGAAGGTGAGCACCGATGCGCGCATCAACGCCTACGTTCGCTGCGTGGTCAGCGACATTACCCGTGAGCTGCCGCCGGGCTGGCAGGCCAACTGGGAAGTGGCGGTGTTCGAGGACAGCTCGGCGAACGCATTCGCGTTGCCCGGCGGCAAGGTCGGCGTCAACACCGGCATCTTCACCGTGGCCAAGAACCAGGACCAGCTCGCCGCCGTGATTGGCCACGAAATCGGCCATGTCGTCTCGCGCCACCACGACGAGCGCATCACCAAGCAACAGGGCACTTCGACGCTGCTCGGCATCGGCAGCGCGATCCTGGGTTCGGCCTACGGATCGGGCGCGGCCAACGCCGCTGGCCAGATCGGCGGCGCCGCGGCGCAGACGTTCTACCTGTTGCCGAACTCGCGCACCCAGGAAACCGAAGCCGACGTGGTCGGACAGGAACTCGCCGCCAAGGCCGGTTTCGACCCGCGCCAGGCCGTGAATCTGTGGCAGAACATGGAGGCCGCCGGCGACGCGCGCGCGCCGACGTGGCTGTCCACCCATCCCGATCCGGCCTCGCGCATCGGCGAACTCAGCGCCCGCGCAGGCACGCTGATGCCGGTCTACGAGCAGGCCCGCGCCTCCGGCCATACGCCCAAGTGCGGATGACCGGATGCAGGGAACGTGAATTTGGACAGATAACCCCGTATCGCAGCCAGTCACGTTTCTGATAGCGTGACGCCCCCTTGGCCTTGCCACCGTCCGCCGGTTTCGAGCGGCCGCAGATTTGAGGTGATCGATGAAGAAGTTCTCCAGCCGTAACCGCAGCATCCTGGCCGTCGCCGTGAGCGCCGTGCTGGTGTTCGGTGCGGTCAGCCAGGTCAATGCGCAGACCGCGAACGAGCGCGCTGCCGAGCGTCGCGCCAAGCAGGATCAGGGCAAGCAGAGCGCCGGCAAGGTCGCCGACGAATACCCGCAGGCCACGCGCCAGACGCCCGACACCAAGGCATCGAAGAAGGCCACGCCGCAGCTGCAGAAGATGATGAAGCTGTACGACGACGACAAGGGCAGCGAAGCCCGCGCCATCGCCGACCAGATCATCGCCAGCGCTGATTCCAACGCCTACGACAAGGCCTTCGCCTCGCAGATCGGCGCGCAGATCGCCTACGACGGCGACGACACCCCGGGCGCGATGAAGTACCTGAAGCAGGCGATCGACTTCAACGGCCTGGACAACAACGGCCATTTCGGCGCGATGCTGATGCTCGGCCAGCTGCAGATGCAGGAAGACCAGTACGCCGAGGCGCTCAAGACGATCGACCAGTTCCTGGCCGAAACCAAGAGCCAGAAGCCCGAGCAGCTGGTCCTCAAGGGCAACGCCCTGTACCGCCTGGAGCGCTACCCGGAGGCCGCCACGGTCCTCAAGCAGGCCATCGACCTGAGCCCGGCCCCCAAGCCGGAGTGGCAGCAGCTGCTGATGGCGACCTACGCCGAGTCCGGCCAGGCCGGTGATGCGGCCAAGATCGCCGAAGGCCTGGCTGCGCAGAATCCGAACGACAAGCGCGCCCAGCTCAACCTGGCCGCCGTCTACCAGCAGAACGACATGCTGGACAAGGCCGCGGCCGTCCTCGAGAAGCTCCGCGCCAGCGGCCAGCTGACCGACGACAAGGAATACCGCCAGCTCTACGCCACCTACCTGAACATGGATGGCAAGGAGAAGCAGGCGATCGGCGTCATCAACGAGGGTCTGCAGAAGGGCGTGATCAAGCCCGACTACCAGACGTACCTGGCCCTCGCGCAGGCGTATTATTTCTCCGATGAGGCTGGCCCGGCGATCGACGCCTACAAGAAGGCCGCTCCTCTGGCACCGGACGGCGAGGCGTACCTGAACCTCGCCCGCGTGCTCTGGCAGGAAGACCGCATCCCCGAGGCAAAGGAAGCCGCAAAGCAGGCGATTTCGAAGGGCGTGAAGAAGCCCGACGACGCCAAGAAGATCATCGCGTTGCCTGGCAAGTAACGAGTTGAGGGCCGACTCGATTCGGCAACGCGAAATCATCCAATTGCACTTGGTCCAATAGGCGCAATTTGGTATATGCTA
>DATDBK010000021.1:0-66948 GCA_036524935.1 Lysobacter sp.
GCCGATCAAGGAAGCGCTGACCAAGTCGGGCCTGGTGGCGCACATTGCCGAGGCCGCGGGCGTCGCTGCCAAGGACGTGCGCGCTGTGCTGGCTGCGCTGGAAGGTGCCGTGCACGGCTCGGTCAGCAAGAAGGGCGCCGGTGCATTCACCCTGCCGGGCCTGCTGAAGATCACCGCCGTCAGCGTTGCGGCCAAGCCCAAGCGCAAGGGCATCAACCCGTTCACCAAGGAAGAAGTCTGGTTTGCCGCCAAGCCGGCTTCGGTCAAGGTCAAGGTCCGTCCGCTGAAGAAGCTCAAGGACGCCGCAGCCTGATAGCTGCGTGATGTACAGGGGATGCGGTGTGCGCAAGCCACCGCATCCTTGCCGGCCGCCGCCCGTGCGAGCCGTCGTTTCACCGTCTCCAGGGCACCGCGCCCACCGCCGGTCCGCTTCAGCGATCGAGCAGTCCCAACGCCTGCGCAGCCGCAACATCGTCCTCGCGATCGATGTCGAGGTGCAGTTCCGGCGCATCCATCCGCCACACGGTCGCCGCCATCGCCGTCAGCTGCGCGCCCAGTCCGCGGTCGCTCTGCAGCTGCGTGCAGGCCTGCATCAGCGCCATCGTGACAAGCGCCGGGATGCCCGCGGCGTCACCGTGCGCGGTCGCCGCACACCCTGACGCGGACTCGCCGGCGCCGCGCAACAGCGCGCGCAGGTGATCGATCCCGAGCGCAGGCTGGTCGCAGCCCAGCACCAGGACCGTGCCCTCGAAACCTTGCAGGGCGGATGCCGCGCACTGCAGGCTGCTGGCCAGCCCCAGTGACCAGGCGGAATTGAAGACGCTTTCGGCGCCGAGCCCTGCGCCGGCGGCGGTGATCAGCGCCGCGTCGGCGCCCGTCACCAGCAGCAACCGGCGCGGTTGCGTGTGCGCGACCAGGCGCAGGGCACGGTGCACCAGCGTCTCGCCATCGCGGCACAGCAACTGTTTGGGACGACCGAGGCGGCGACTGCCGCCGGCGGCGAGCACGACCGCGGCGTGCGTCGCGGCCGCTTCGCTCATGCACGACCGCCGTGCAGGTGGTTCTGCAACTGCGCGGCGATGCTCAGTGCGATTGCTTCCGGGCCGCTGCCGCCCAGCGCGAGGCCCACCGGCGAATGCAGGCGCGGCAGCAACGCATCGCGCACCGGGGCAGGCAACACGCGGAACAGGTCCTCGCGGCGCCGCACCGGGCCGAGCAGGCCGACGAAACGGATCGTGCTGTCCGCCAGCGCGGCGAGCGCTTCGCGATCAAGCTCGAAATGGTGGTGCATCACCAGCGCCGCGTCGTACTGGCCATCGGCGGCAGGCAGCACCTGCGCCGGCGCCTGGGCGACCGCGACGTCGGCAGCGCCGGCGATGGACAGCCAACGCGGTCGCCGCTCGACCAGCGTCGTGGTGACCCCAAGCAGGCGCAGCATCGGCAGCAGCAACGGTGTCTCGGGACCTGCACCGAGCAGCAATACCGAGGGCGGGCGCGCGATGCTCAGCGTCCACGATGGCGGCACGTCCGGCCAGGGCACGGCCGCCGCCTCGAAACGGTGCCCGCCTTCCTGCGAGCCGACACGGGCAATGACGTCGCCGGCGCGGTCGAGGGTGACCTCGAGCGGCCCTTGCCGCGAGCGCCATGCGGTGATCAGCGCTGGCCATGGCGCCAGCTCCGCCAGCGGCAACAGCGCGATGCGCAGGCGGCCGCGGCAGCCGACGGCGGACCCGGAGAGCAGGTCCTCGTCGTTGCGCGTGTCGATCTCCAGCCACTGGATCGTCTGCGACTGCACGGCCTCGTCGGCACGCAGCGCGATCTCCGGTTCCAGGCAGCCGCCGCTGAGCCAACCTACCTGGAGGCCGTCACTGCCAAACAGTGCCAGCGCGCCGGCGTGGACGTAGGTCGAGCCGGAGGTCTCCAGAACGACCGCCAAGGCCGCAGGCTCGCCGTGCGCGATTGCACTGGCGGCGGCTTCGAGAACGCCGCGGGTGGCGCCGGGCTGGAAGGTGTCCATGGCGCGAGTCTAGAGCCTGCATGGGGACGGTTGCTGCATGGCCCGCGCATGCACACGGACGTGGCGGAGACGGTGCTAGGCTGCCCCGGTCCCCAGCCGCCGCAAGGGAATCGCCATGAAGTTGCTCGTCAACGGCAGCGAACACGAGGTCACAGCACCGGCCGACATGCCGCTGCTGTGGGTGCTGCGCGATCTGCTCCATCTCACCGGCACCAAGTTCGGCTGCGGCATCGCCCAGTGCGGCGCCTGCACGGTCCATGTCGACGGCGCGCCGCGACGGGCCTGCGTCACGCCCGTCGCGAGTGTCGAGGGCAAGCAGATCACCACCATCGAAGGCCTGTCGAAGGACGGTTCGCACCCGGTGCAGCTGGCCTGGGCCGAACTCGACGTGGTCCAGTGCGGCTACTGCCAGTCCGGCCAGATCATGTCCGCCGCGGCCCTGCTGGCAAAGGTGCCGGCACCGACCGACACCGACATCGACCAGGCGCTGTCGGGAAACATCTGCCGCTGCGGCACCTATCAGCGCATCCGCGCCGCGGTGCATCGCGCCGCCGATCTGGACAAAGCATGAACGCCGCGATGCAAGCATCCCGTCGTCGCTTCCTGAAGACCGGCGCCATGGCCGGCGCGGGGCTGGTCGTCGCATTCGTCATTCCGGGAACGAGTCGCTTCGCGATGGCTGGCCCGCAGGCGGCGGCCGCCACTGCCGCCCCATTCGCGCCAAACGCCTTCCTGCGCGTGAGCGACGACGACAGCGTGACCGTGCTGGTCTCGCATTCGGAAATGGGCCAGGGCATCTGGACCGGCCTGGCGATGCTGATCGCCGAAGAACTCGATGCCGACTGGTCCAAGGTGAAAGTCGAGCACGCGCCGGCCGCGCCGGCCTATGCCCACACCGCGTTTGGCATGCAGATGACCGGCGGCTCGACGTCGACCTGGTCGGAATTCGACCGCTACCGGCAGGCCGGCGCCACCGCCCGCGCCTTGCTGGTGGCCGCCGCGGCCCAACGCTTCGGCGTGCCGGTCGACCAGGTGCGCACCGAAAATGGCGTCGCCATTTCAGGCGACCAGCGCGCCCGCTATGGCGAACTCGCCCAGGCCGCCGCGCAACTGCCGGTGCCGGCACAGGTGGCGCTGAAGGATGCCAAGGACTGGAAGCTGATCGGCCATCCGACCAAGCGGCTGGACACGCCGGAAAAGATCACCGGCCGCGCGCAGTTCGGCATGGACGTGCAGTTCGATGGCCTGCTGACCGCGCTGGTGGCGCGTGCGCCGGTATTCGGCGCGACCGTCAAATCGTTCGATGCGACGGCGGCGAAGGCCGTGCCCGGCGTGCGCAACGTTGTGCAGGTGCCCAGCGGCGTGGCCGTGGTCGCCGATCATTTCTGGGCGGCCAAGCTCGGTCGCGATGCCCTGCGTGTCGATTGGGACACCGGACCGAACGCCGCGCTCGACACCCAGGCCCTGCGTGAACAGTTCCGCGCACTGGCCGCCACCGCCGGCACCGTTGCCAGCACGGCCGGCGATGCCAAGGCCGGGATCGCCAAGGCCAGGCGAACGCTGGAAGCCGAGTACAACGTGCCCTACCTGGCGCACGCGCCGATGGAACCGCTCAACTGCACCGTCAAGATTGGCGCGGACAGCTGTGAAATCTGGACCGGCACGCAGTTCCAGACGATCGACCAGCAGGTCGCGGCGAAGATCACCGGACTCAAGCCCGAACAGGTGCAGATCCACACCACGTTCCTGGGCGGCGGCTTCGGCCGGCGCGCGACGCCGACGTCGGATTTCGTCAGCGAAGCGGTGGAGGTCGCCAAGGCGGCCGGCGCGCAGGTGAAGACCGTATGGACCCGCGAAGACGACGTGCGCGGCGGCTATTACCGGCCGATGTACCTGCAGCGGGCGCGTATCGGACTGGACGCGCAGGGCCTGCCGATCGCCTGGCACCACGTCCTGGTCGGGCAGTCGATCCTGGCCGGCACGCCCTTCGAGGCGATGATGGTCAAGAACGGCATCGACGCGACCTCGGTCGAAGGCGTGGCCGATTCGCCCTACCTCAAGGACATCGCCGACCATCTCGTCGAGCTGCATTCCCCGCGCACCGGCATCCCGGTGCTGTGGTGGCGCTCGGTCGGGCACAGCTACAACGCCTTCGTCATGGAGAGCCTGGTCGACGAACTGGCGCACGCCGCCGGCAAGGACCCGATCGAGTACCGGCGCGCATTGCTGAAAAACCACCCACGCCATCTCGCGGCGCTGAACCTGGCCGCGGAGAAATCCGGTTGGGGCACGCCGTTGCCGCAGGGTCGGGGCCGCGGCGTTGCCGCGCACGAATCGTTCGGCAGTTTCCTCGCGCAGGTCGCCGAAGTGTCGGTGGAGCAGGGCGCGATCCGCGTGCATCGCGTGGTCTGCGCGATCGACTGCGGCCTGGCGGTTAACCCCGAGGGCGTGCGTGCACAGATGGAGTCGGGCATCGCCTTCGGACTGGGCGCCGCGCTGCACAGCGCACTGACCTTCAAGGACGGCCACGTGCAGGAGTCGAACTATCACGACTACCAGGTGCTGCGCTTGAACGAGATGCCGAAGATCGAAGCGCACATTGTGCCCAGCAGCGAAAAGATGGGCGGCGCGGGCGAACCGGGCACCGCACCGATCGCGCCGGCCGTGGCCAATGCGGTGTTCGCCCTGACCGGCCAGCGCCTGCGTGAACTGCCGTTGCGCCTTGCCACCACGCCGACAGCCTGAGGAGCCGACCATGCGTCAGACCATCGCGTCGCTGTTCGTGCCGGCGCTCATTCTTTCCACGACCGCCTGCGCCCCCAAGGTGAGCCCGGAACAGCAGGCCCGCGGCGTGGAGGCGTTCGCGACGATCGAAAAAGTCTTCCAGCACCCGCGTTGCAGCAACTGTCACATCCCCGGCGACCAGCCGCTGCAGTTCGACACGCAGAGGCCGCACATGATGAGCGTCGTGCGCGGCCCGGACGGCAAGGGTGCGCCGGGCCTGCCGTGCGCGAGCTGCCACGGCGAAGCCAACCTGCCGGCCAGCTACGGCCCGAATGCGCCGCCGGGCGCACCGCACTGGGCACTGCCGCCGCCGGATCACAAGATGGCGTGGATTGGCCTGCCGGCGGCGCAGTTGTGCGAAATGATCAAGGACCGCAAGAGCAACGGCGATCGCGACTTTGCCGCACTATTCAAGCATGTCGCCGAAGACAAGCTGGTGCTGTGGGGCTGGGCGCCCGGCGGCAATCGCGCGCCGGTGCCCGTCCCTCATGACCAGTTCGTGCTGGCGTTCAAGACGTGGATGGATGCGGGCGGCCCGTGCCCTGAAGCCAAGGGTTGATCGATCCACGCCCGCTATGTGCGTGCCTTGCGGTGGAGCCAGCCATACAGCGCCGGCAACACCAGCAGCGTCAGCAGCGTCGACGACACGATGCCGCCGATCACCACCGTCGCCAGCGGCCGCTGCACTTCGGCGCCGGCGCCCTGGTTGAACGCCATCGGCACGAAGCCGAGCGAGGCCACCAGCGCGGTCATCAGCACCGGTCGCAACCGCCCGAGCGCGCCATCGCGGATGGCCACGTTCAGCGCCGTGCCCTGTTCGCGCAGCTTGCGGATGAAAGCGATCATCACCAGCCCGTTGAGCACGGCCACGCCCGACAGTGCGATGAAGCCAACGCCGGCGGAGATCGACAGCGGAATGGCGCGCGCGGCCAGCGCGATCACGCCGCCGGTCAGCGCCAGTGGCACGCCGCTGAACACGATCGCGGCGTCGCGCACCGAGCCCAATGACCAGAACAGCAGCGCGAAGATGATCGCCAGCGTCACCGGCACCACCACCGACAGCCGCTGGCTGGCCGAGATCAGCTGCTCGAACGTACCGCCGTAGTCGACCCAGTAACCGCTAGGCATCTCGACCTGGGCGCCGACGCGTTCGCGCAGTTCGGTGACGAAGCTGCCCAGGTCGCGGCCGCGCACGTTCGCCGTCACCACGACGCGGCGCTTGCCGTTCTCGCGATTGATCTGGTTGGGCCCCAGCACGGTCTCGATGCTGGCCACTTCGCGCAGCGGAACCGTGCGCGGCGTGCCCGCGGACCAGTTGCCGGCGAGACTGGACTCGTCGCGGTTGCCTGCACCGTCCGCGGCCAGGGGGATTGGCAGGTCGGCCAGGGCCGCGGGATCCTGACGCAAGCCCTCCGGCAACCGCACGACGATGTCGAAGCGGCGGTCGCCGTCGAACAGCTGGCCGGCGACTTCGCCGCCGACGGCGGTGGCCACGGTCTCCTGCACGTCACCCGGGTTGAGCCCGTAGCGCACAAGCGCCTGTCGATCGGGAACCACCGTCAGCAATGGCAGGCCCGAGGTCTGCTCGACCTTGACGTCGGCCGCGCCCGGCACCGCCTTTGCCACTTCCTCGATGCGTCGGCCAACCTCGACCAGCGTGTCGAGATCGTCGCCATAGACCTTGACCGCCACGTCGGCGCGCACGCCCGATATCAACTCGTTCATGCGCATCTGGATCGGCTGGGTGAACTCGTAGTTGTTGCCGGGCAGGCTGCGCGCGGCCGCTTCCAGTTCGGCCACGAGCGTCGCCTTGGGCTTGCCGGGGTCGGGCCAGGCATCGCGCGGTTTGAGCATCACGAAGGTGTCGGTCACCGACGGCGGCATCGGGTCGTTGGCGATCTCGGCGGTGCCAATCTTGCTGAAGACGCGCTCGACCTCGGGCAGCGCACCCAGCGTGCGCTCCAGTGTCGTCTGCATGCGCAGGGCCTGGGTCAGGCTGGTGCCGGGAATGCGCATCGCGTGGATGGTGAGGTCGCCCTCGTCGAGGTTGGGGATGAACTCGGTGCCCAGGCGCGTGGCCAGCAGACCGCATCCAACCACCAGCGCCGCCGCCGCGCCAAACACCCACGCCCGCCGCCGCAGCGTCCACGCCAGCAGCGGCGCATAGCGGCGACTGAACCACTGCATCACGCGGTTGTCTTTCTCCTCGACGCGCCCGCCCAGGAACAGCGCGATCGCCGCCGGCACGAACGTCAGCGACAGCAGCATCGCCCCGCTCAACGCCAGCACCACGGTGATGGCCATGGGGTGGAACATCTTTCCCTCGATGCCGGTGAGGGCAAAAATGGGCAGATAGACAGCGGTGATGATGCCGACGCCAAACAGGCTGGGCCGGATCACTTCGGCCGTGGCCGTCGCGGTGAGCTCGAAGCGCTCTTCCTTTTCGAGTGTGCGGCCGAGCGCATGCTGCATTTCGCCGAAGCGACGCAGGCAGTTCTCGATGATGATCACCGCGCCGTCGACGATCAGGCCGAAGTCGAGCGCGCCCAGGCTCATCAGGTTGCCCGACACGCCGCCGCGGACCATGCCCCAGACGGTGAACAGCATCGCCAGCGGAATGACGGCTGCGGTGATCAACGCCGCACGGAAGTTGCCGAGCAGCGCGAACAGCACCACCACCACCAGCAGCGCGCCTTCGGCCAGGTTCCTCGAGACCGTGGCAATGGTGCGGTCGACCAGCGAGGTGCGGTCGTAGACCGCGGTCGCCGTCACGCCCGGGGGCAGGCTGGCGTTGACCTGTCCCAGGCGCGCGGCGCTGGCCTGGGCGACGTCGCGGCTGTTGGCGCCCACCAGCATGAACACCGTGCCCAGCACCACCTCGCGTCCGTCCTGCGTGGCCGCGCCGCTGCGCAGCTCCGGGCCTTCGCCGACGCTGGCGACGTCACGCACGCGGATCGGCACGCCGTCGCGCCGGTCGAGCACGATCTCGCCGATCGCCGCGGTGTCGGCCACCTGGCCCGGCACACGCACCAGGAACTGCTGGCCGTTGCGCTCGATGTAGCCGGCGCCGATGTTCTGGTTGTTGGCGGCGACCGCGGTGACCAGGTCGTGCAGGGTGAAGCCCAGCGCCGTCATCCGCGCCGGCTCGGGCGTGATGTGGATCTGCCGGGCGAAGCCGCCGATCGTGTTGACCTCGGTGACGCCGGGCGTGTTGCGCAGCTGCGGACGCACCACCCAGTCCTGCAGCGTGCGCAGGTCGGTGGAGTTCCATGGCGTGCCATCGGGCTTGCGTGCCTCCGGGTTGGCCTCGACGGTGTACATGAAGATCTCGCCCAGACCGGTGGCGATCGGGCCCATCTCCGGCTCGATCCCCGCGGGCAGCTGCGACCGCGCCTGCTGCAGCCGCTCGGCAACCTGCTGCCGTGCGAAATACAGGTCGGTGCCGTCCTTGAACACGACCGTGACCTGCGACAGCCCGTAGCGCGACAGCGAACGGGTGTAGTCGAGGCCGGGCAGGCCGGCCATCGCCGTCTCGACCGGGAAGGTGATGCGTTGTTCCGACTCCAGCGGCGAGTAGCCGGTGGCCTCGGTGTTGATCTGCACCTGGACATTGGTGATGTCGGGCGTGGCGTCGATCGGCAGCTGGCGGAAGCTCCACACCCCCAGCACGACCAGTGCCAGGGTGAGCGCGAGCATCAGCCAGCGATGGCCGATGGCGAAGCGGATGATTCTCTCGAGCATGACGTGTCGTCCTCAGTGGTCGTGCGAGGCGCCGGACTTCTCGATGTCCGCCTTGATCAGGTAGCTCTGTTCGACCACGACCTGGTCGCCCGGCTTCAAACCGGAGAGCACCTCCACCCGCTGTCCGTCGCGCTTGCCCAGCTCCAGCGGGCGCGCCTCGAAGGTGTCGCCAACGCGGACGAACACCACGTCCCAGTCGCGGAAGGTCTGCAGGGCCGACAGCGGCACCACCAGTGCGGCGGGCTGCTGCGCGACGGTGATGCGCGCCTGCACGGCCGATCCAGGCCGCCACAGCCCATCGGTGTTGTCGAGCGTGGCGCGGGCGACCGTGCTCTGGCTGGCGGTGGCGGTGTTGGGCAGCACGCGCTCAAGCTGCGTGTCCGAGCTCACACCATCGCTCAGGCGCGTGACCCGGACCGGCACGCCGGGGCGGATGTGCTGGGCGTCGGCACCGAATATGTGCAGGTCGACCCACAGCTTCGACAGGTCGGCGATCTCGAACAGCGCAGCGCCTTCCGCCGCGACGTCACCGACCGCGGCGTTGCGTGACAGCACCACGCCATCGATCGGCGAGGCGACGGTGTAGGTGGTCAGGCTCAGGTTGCTTTCGATCGTTGCCAGCGCCTGCCCGGCGCGGACGCGGTCACCAAGGTTGGCGCGCAACGCACGGACCGGACCGGGGAAGCGCGCCGCGACTTTCGCCTGCCGGCCTTCCACGGGCGTGAGCAGGCCCTGTACTTCGTGCTCGTCGGCGATCACGCCGGCGGCGGCCGGTGCGACGCGGATGCCGGAGGACTGCGCCATCGCTTCGGCTATCCGGGTGCGCCCTTCATAGCTCGGGTAGCGCCAGCGCAGCGCCTTGCCTTCGATGCTGGCGAGTACTTCCACGTCGAACGAGTGCGGCTCTTCGACCACGCCCGTCGCGGCCAGGCTTCCGTCGGCTCGGGGCGTGAGGATGTGGCGCTCGTTCACGCCCCCCAGGCGCTGCAGGCGGACTTCGACCGTGCCGGCCGTTGCCGGCAGCGGGTCGGCGCCGCGATAGAGCCACGCCTGATAGCGCGGCGGCATGCCGGCTTCGGCGATGGCCAGTTCAACCCGATAACCTGATTGTTCTAGCACGCGTCCGCCATGGGCGCCCTTGCGGACTTCGTCGGCCTCGCCATGCGCCTCGCCGGAGTCATGCGCGTGCCCGTCATCGCCGGAGGGTTGGCCACCGCAAGCGGCCAGGAGAAGTGTCAGCGCCAGCGCGCCGGTCTTCGCAACAGTGTTCATGGGGTCGGGCCTTGTGCAGGGGCGGCGCCAACGACGAGGGGCTCGCCGGTGAGTCGCTGGATTTCAATCAGGGCGCGTTGCGCCGACAGCGCGGCATCGAGTTGCTGCCTGCGCGTGGAGGTGATGTCGGAATGCAGCTGCGCGATTTCGAGGTAACTGATTGCGCCGGCCGCGAACGCTCGCTCGGCCGCGGCCTTTGCGCGGGCAAGCCTGGGCAGCACGTCGTCCTGCAGCCGGAACACTTCCAGTTGCGCAACGCGGTAGCGGCCATGGGCCTCGGCGAGGGTCGAGTACAGCGCCAGGCCGCGGGCTTCGCGTTCGATCCCGGTCACGGCCAGTTCGGCCTGCGCGGCGCGGATCTGCGGCTGCGCGCGGCGCGCGCTGTCCAAGGGCAGCGAGAGGCCGCCAATCAGTGCCACGTCGGTGTTCTCGTTGTCCTCGTTGAAGCCACGGACGCCGACCTGCCATTGCAGGTCGGGCGTGGCCTGGGTGCGTGCAAGTTGCAGCCGCGCTTCGCCAATACGCTGCTGATCGGCGAAGCGGGCCAGCTCCGGCGTGCGTTCCAGCAGCGCGGCCAGCGTGCCGAAATCGGCAATGTCGGGCAGTGCCAGGATGTTGCCGCCGGCGACCTCGTAGTCGGGCTCGCGTTCACCCCACAGCGCCGCGAGGTGCTGGCGTGCGGCGGCTTGTTCCTGCACGGTCCGGCGGCGTTCGAGTTCCGCGCGGGCAAGGGCGGCCTGCGCGGTCAGAACGACCGACTCGGGCGACGCGCCGGCATCCAGGCGCCGTTGCGCGGCAATCGCGGTCCGGCGTCGTTGGGCGATGTCGTCTTCGGCGATCCACAGCATCGGTCCGGCGGCCGCGACCGCGAGGTAACGCCGTGCCGTCTCCGCGAGCAGGTCCAGGCGAGCGGCTTCGCGCTCGACGCCAAGTGCATCGATGCGGCTTTGCGCGAGCGCGCGGCGGGCATCGCGCTTGCCGCCGCGCTCGAGCACCGAGGCCAGGGTGAAGGTCAGCTCGGCGTTGTCGACGCCGCTGTAGCGGTTGCTGCCGAACACGTTCTCCAGTTCCGCACCCGCCACCAGCGCGGGGCGTTGCGCGGCAAGCTCGCTTTCGGCGGCCAGGACTTCACCGCGCGCGGCGCCCAGGCGCAGGTCTGGATGGGTAATGCGGGAAGCAGTGCCCTGGGGGGCGACGACGCGCGCGAACGCATCGTCCAGGGTCAGGCGGTCGGCGGCAGGTGCGGGCAGGGCCGCAACAAGCACGACGACCAGCGCGGCACGAGCCGCGAGTCGCGAATGCATGGGGAAACGCTCCGATGGAAGGGTGACGGAAGGCCGGCGCAATGGCCGGGGCCGGTCACGCCGCGATCGGAGGCCGGAACGGCGCAGTCAGGCGGGTCGGTGCGAAGGCGACCGACAACGTCGCGATCGGCGACGCGTACACGCCGGCCAGGAAGTCGAACTGCAGACGCGGCAGCACGGCGGCCTGCTGGCCGCAGCAGTGGCTCAGGTGCCAGTGGCCGTCATCGTGGCCAGTCTGTCCATCGTCCGGGGCGGGTGCGCCATCGTGGACGCCGGGTCCGTGATCATGCGCCTGCACACTGGCGGCGGCATGCGCGGTGAGCTCATGCACTTCCTCGGCGAACGCCAGCGCCGGCTTCAGCATGAAGCTGGCCACCAGCAGGCCGAGCAGCAGCAGGCGCAAGGCAGCGACGAGGGAGAATGACGCGGACATCCGGCAAGGGTACGCGCTGGCCTGAGCGATACACAATTTCGTTGGCTGGCAGCGCAGGCATGGCGCCATTGCCCGAATGGGCGACGAACTTGACCGATGGGGTCAGGCAGGGCGGGGCCGTCCCGCCAGGCCGACCGAGCAGGCCCAAGCATGGCGGGCCCACGCCGCAGCGGCGACAATGCCGCCATGGATGCCATCGCCCCCCTGCTCGAAACGGTCGAGCACGAAACCGCCCCTTCGCCGACCTGGACCGTGCTGTGGCTGCACGGCCTGGGTGCCGATGGCCATGACTTCGCTCCGATCGTGCCCGAACTGGTCCGACGCGACTGGCCGGCGCTGCGCTTCGTGTTCCCGCATGCACCGGTGCGTCCGGTCACCATCAACAACGGCATGCGCATGCGTGCCTGGTACGACATCGTCAGCTTCGACTTCGATGCGCTGGCCGCCGGCAAACGTGCCGACGAGGCCGGTGTTGCCGAGTCGGTCGCGCAGGTCGAGGCGCTGATCGCGCGCGAGGTCGCGCGCGGAACACCGCCCGAGCGGATCGTGCTGATCGGGTTTTCCCAAGGCGGCGCGATTGCCCTGGCCGCCGGCCTGGGCCGCGACCAGCCGTTGGCCGGCCTGGTCGGGCTTTCGACGTATCTGCCGATGGGCCAGCAGCAGGCGGCGGCGAAGTTGAAGGCAAACGCGACCTCGCAGCCGGTGTTCATGGCCCATGGACAATTCGATCCGGTGGTGCCGGCGGTGATCGGCCAGTTGGGTGCGGCGACCATGAAGGAGCTCGGTTTCGCCCTGGAATGGCACGACTATCCGATGGCCCATCAGGTCTGCGCCGAGGAGATCCAGGCCTTGGGCGACTGGCTGGGTCAGCGATTTGCGGCCTGAGTCGCAGATGTCCGATTGGTAGCCGGCGCTGGTGGGGGCTAGTATCGAGGACCGAGCAGTGCCGACGGGGGTGGAGGCGCCAATGAGGGTAGTGATCGCCGACGATGAGCCGCTGGCGCGGGAGCGCCTGCGGGGACTATTGGCCGAACTGCGTGGGGTCGAGGTCGTCGCCGAGGCGGCCGACGGCCAGCACGCATTGCACGCCTGTGCCGAACATCATCCCGACCTGGTACTGCTGGATATCGCGATGCCCGGCATCGACGGCCTCGAGGCGGCACGCCACCTGGCCGCGTTCGAACCGCGTCCGGCCGTGGTCTTCTGCACTGCCTACGATGCGCATGCGCTCTCCGCGTTCGAGGCCGAGGCGATCGATTACCTGGTCAAGCCCGTGCGCGCCGAGCGCCTGGCCGCCGCGCTCGAACGCGTGCGCACCTTCGCTGCCGGCCGCGAGCGCAACGGCACCGCCGCCACGGCCGGCGCCGGGCAGCTGCGCAGCCATCTGTGCGCGCGACTGCGCGGCAGCCTGCGCCTGATTCCGATCGAGGACGTGCACTACCTGCGGGCCGAGGAAAAATACGTCGTGGTGCACCATGCCCGCGGCGAAGACCTGATCGAGGAATCGCTGAAGTCGCTCGAGGACGAGTTCGGCGAACGCTTCGTGCGCATCCACCGCAACTGCCTGGTCGCGCGCCACGAGATCGTCGAGCTGCGCCGTGCCGCCGACGGCCACGTCCAGGCGGTGCTGCGCCATGGCAAACAGCCGCTGGAAGTCAGCCGCCGCTGCGTGGCCGGGCTGAAGGAAACGCTGAAGCACCTCTAGCGCCGGTTACCCGGCGATAATGTCCGCCATGACCACGCTCCGAATCGCCACCCGCAAGAGCCCGCTCGCCCTTTGGCAGAGCGAACACGTCGCCCAGCGCCTGCGCGCCACCCACGCCGGATTGACCGTGACCCTGGTGCCGATGAGCACGCGCGGCGACGAAGTGCTGGACCGCTCGCTGGCGGCGATCGGCGGCAAGGGCCTGTTCCTCAAGGAGCTCGAGCTGGCGATGCTGCGCGGTGAAGCCGACTGTGCCGTGCATTCGCTCAAGGACGTGCCGATGGAGCTGGAGCCGGGCTTCGCCCTGCCGGCGATCCTGGCGCGCGCCGACTACGCCGACGCCTTCGTCAGCAACCATTTCAACGATCTGGCGGCGTTGCCGCAGGGCGCTCGTGTCGGTACTTCGTCGTTGCGTCGCCAGGCGCAGCTGCGCGCGCTGCGCCCCGACCTGCAACTGCTCGACCTGCGCGGCAACGTCAACACGCGTCTGGCCAAGCTCGACAGCGGCGAGTACGACGCGATCGTGCTGGCCTGCGCCGGCCTGCAACGCCTGGGATTCGACGAACGCATCCGCGCACGCCTGCAGGCGCCGGACTGGTTGCCGGCACCGGCGCAAGGCGCCGTCGCAATCGAGTGCCGCGACGACGACCTCGCCACCCGCGAGCTGTGCGCAAGGCTCGACGACAGCGACACGCGCGTGTGCGCCGAGGCCGAGCGGGCAATGAACCGCGCCCTGCACGGCAGCTGCCACGTGCCGGTCGCGGCCTATGCCCAGCTCGACGGCGAACACCTGCGCCTGGCCGGGCTGGTCGGTTCTGCTGCAGATGGACGCATCGTGCGCGCGAACGCCGACGGCCGCGGCGATGCGCCCGAGTGCCTCGGCCTGGAAGTCGCGCAGATGCTGCTGGAGCAGGGCGCAGGCGAGTTCATCGCGGCGGTCTAGGCCACGCGTCGGTGCAGGGTCTGGTCAGAACCTGCGGCGCAATTCCAGCTTGCTCTCGGCGGTTTCGCTGCCACCGCCGTTCTGCGTGTCGTGGCGGATCGCGAAGTCGCTTTCCAGTGTCCAGTTCGGCCACAGCGACACGTCCACGCTCAGCGACTGCTTGACGAAGGCTTCGCCGCGCCCGCTCTCGAACTGCACGCGCTGCGTCCAGGTCGCGCGTTCGCCGATCTTCTGGCCGAAGTTGAGTTCGCCGCGCAGCACCGGGCCGGCCTGGTTGATGCCGTCGTCGTACAGCGGCGCCAGGCGGTAACCGGCGCCGAGCGTGAGGCCCAGTTGCGTCGGGCCGTCGCGAAGGGCCTGCACGCCATAGCGCGTGCCGATGCGGAAATCGTTCGAGTAGTTGCCACGGCTTTCGCGCGGCGTGGCCGGCGCGCTGAGCTGCGCATAGCGCTGGCTGCCGGGCAGCCGCACCGATTTCGGGCGGGACCCGGTCGTCGGGACGGTCGGCGCGCTGGCCGACGTTGCCACCTGCCACTCTTCATCACCGCAGCGGGTCGAAAAACAGTACAGCCGCATCTGCGCCGGATCG
The DNA here is from genome assembly GCA_036524935.1 of Lysobacter sp. Classification (GTDB taxonomy): domain Bacteria; phylum Pseudomonadota; class Gammaproteobacteria; order Xanthomonadales; family Xanthomonadaceae; genus Lysobacter_J. The sequence goes on from DATDBK010000021.1 coordinate 14,789, forward strand.
CTCGCAATGGCGATCAACGTCGGGTCGCCGTTCAACGCCGGCGATGGCAGGGTGAGGAGGGAGCCGCCCAGCAGGGCGAGCCCGAGCACACCAGGCATGATCGGAAACGGCCAGTGGTGGAGGCCCCGAATGATGCCGTGAAACCGGTTACAGGTCCACCCGCAGGGCGGTTCAGTAACAGGCCGGTTCAGTAATAAAGCGTGACCAGATGCCGCGCCTGGGCAAAAAACAGCCAGCGTTCGACAAACGCGCCCAGCAATACCGACAGCGCCGCCACGGGCATGGCGACTGGTCCCGTGGCGGGCAACAACCACACCAGCATCGCCGCCAGCACCGGCAGCGCCCCGAACAGGATCAATGCGATCACGCGCAGCTTCTGCGAGTGCTTTCGCGCCACGACAAAGCCCATCTCGCGGGTCAGGTAGTTCTGCTCGCTGTGCGGGCGCTCGAACACGCTGACGTCGCGACCGGGCAAGCCGACCGCATCGCCGCGCGTCGCCGGCAGGGCCTGCTGGTCGATGTCGCGCCAGTAGCGCAGCTTGATCGCGACCAGGACGATGCTGACCACTGCGAGCACCAGCGCGAACCCGGAAAACGCATGCGGCATGGAACCGGTGGCCTGGGACACGGCAAGCGCCGCGCCGACGATTGCCAGGCCGCCCTGCACCGCGAACCCCAGGTACGCCGGCACGACCAGCCGGTGCTGCCAGGCCGGGATCGGCGTGAGCGAGGCATAGATCATCGCCGTGCAGGCCACCGTCAACAGGGCGAGCACGGTGGTGGCAATGCCCAGGACCGCCGCGGATGCCACGAAAGCACTGGCTTGTCGATCGCCGCCGAGCCATGCCGCCAGCACCAGTCCGACCAGCACCACGGCCGGCGCGTAGGTAGCCAGCGCCAGCACGCCTTCGCGCGACAGCCACGACGTACGCCATTGCGAGAACGCGCGCCAGGCGCGCATCGGCTTGCCGAGGTGGAAGGTCGAGCTGAGCAGTCCGATGGTGATCATCACCAGCGCAAGCAGCAGCACCGCGGCCAGCACCGGCAGCATCGACAGCGACGGTGCAGGGTCGCGCACCAGCACCTGCGTGCGCGGGCTGGCCAGCATGGCGCCGATGAGGGCCAGCACGCCGTAACCGGCGCCCGACAGCGTGGTGAAAAAGATGACGGACAGGGCAGGGTGCATGTCTAGTTCTGGTTCCTGACGCAGCAGGCAGTCATCGCGACAGCACCCGGTCGATCCAGCGCAATAACGGGGGCAGCGCCGCACTGTCGACTGTTTCCGCCGGTGCCGCAGTTGCCGCCGCCTGCGTTTCGCCGGCGCGACGCGGCCGCGGCGGCAGGTATTTGTTGACCGGTTGATAGCCCAGTTGCGGCAGCAGGTCCATGCCGCCGCGTTCTGCCACCAGCTTCGACACCTTGGACTCCGGATCGCCCAGGTCACCGAAGTGGCGCGCGCGCGTCGGGCACGCCTGCACGCAGGCGGGCTGGCGCTCGGATTCGTCGAGGTTCTCGTTGTAGATGCGGTCGATGCACAGCGTGCATTTCTTCATCACGCCCTCGACTTCGCTGTACTCGCGCGCGCCATAGGGGCAGGCCCACGAGCACAGCTTGCAGCCGATGCACTTGTCCTCGTCGACCAGGACGATGCCGTCCTCGGCGCGCTTGAAGCTGGCACCGGTGGGGCAGACGGTGACGCAGGCCGGCTGTTCGCAGTGCAGGCACGAGCGCGGGAAGTGCAGCGTGATCGCCGGCTGCGGCGCGGCACTGCCGCATGCCCCGGCTTCCGTCGCCGCCACTTCATAGCTGTGCACACGATTGAACCAGACCCCGGTCGGGTCCTTGCCGTAGGGCTGCTCGTCGGTCAGCGGCGCGGCAAAGCCGCCGGCGTTCCATTCCTTGCAGCTCACCGCGCAGGCATGGCAGCCGACGCAGGTGTCGAGGTCGATCACCAGGCCCATCTTCTTCTGCGATGGCGGCGGCAGGGCGGTCACCGGGCGCTGTCCTTCAGCACCAGCCACACGCCGACGGCGAACAGCGCCAGCGAGAACGTGGTGCTGGGCAGCAGGCCCAGCAACGTCGGCAGCATCGAGGTGGATCCGGTTGGCGTGATGAACGGAAATTCAAACGCACCAAAGCCGAGCAACACCACCAGCACGAAGCTGAGCAGGATGCAGATCCATCCGGTCACCACGCGCACAACTTTCATCGGGAAGGATTCCTGCGGAATTGCGCGCCGTAGCGCAGTGGCTGGTCGTCGGCCTGGCCGAGTTCGAGCGGCGGGAACTGCGGCGCGCTCTCGCCAGCGTCGGCGACCTTGGCGATGCGAACGCGCAGGTCGAACCAGGCCGCCTGGCCGGTGACCGGATCGGCGTTGGCGTAGTCGCCGCGGGGTGTGATGTCGGAGATCAGATGGTTGAGCAGGAAGCCCTGGCGACCTTCCGGTGCGTCCTTGTCCAGGCGCCACGCACCGCGCCGCTTGCCGATCGCGTTCCAGGTCCACACCGTGTCGGGCTGCACGTTGGCAGCGAACTTCGCCTGCACGGTGATCGTGCCGTTGTGCGAGCTGACGGCGATCCAGTCCTCGTCGGTGATGCCGTGACGGGCGCCGGTATCGGGGTGCATGTAAAGCCAGTTGCGCGCAGCGATCTGGCGCAGCCAGGCATTCTGCGACCCCCACGCGTGGTACATGAACATCGGCCGCTGCGTAACCGCACTGAGCGGAAACGCGTGCGACCCATTAGCCCCCGCCGCAACCTCAGAAGTCTGCGCCCCCTCAAACGGCTCATACCAGATCGGCAACGGATCGAAGTACGTCGCCACTCTCTCGCGATGCTCGTCCGGCGGCTGCACCGCCCCATGTCCCTGCGCCGCCAACCGGAACTTCTGCAGCGTCTCGGAATAAAGCTGCAGCACGATGGGCTCTGCATGCCCGAGGAAGCCCATCCGCTGCGCCCAGTCGAGATAACCGCGATTGGCCATCTTGTAATAGCGCGCGTCGGCGGGAACTTCGCTGCGCCAGAAGCCACCGTTGTCGATGTAGCGCTGCAACTGCTGCGGATTGGGCTGGCCCTTGGCTTCCAGTTCGCCATCGGCGCCGCGCCAGCCAGCGAGCAGGCCGACGCCGGGCGCGCGCTCGTGGCGGATGATGTAATCGGCGTAGTCGCGGTACTTCGCCGAGCCGTCCTCGTTGACCAGGCCGGGAAGGCCGAGTCGAGCGCCCAGCTCGATCAGCACCGACTGGAAGCCGCGAACATCGCGTCCGGGACTTTGTTCGGCGGCGTCGAGCACCGGGTGGCGGATCGCATCGGCGGCGCCGTCGGCATCGGAAATCGGCCGGTCGAGCAGGCTGATCGCGTCGAATCGTTCCAGGTACGTGGTGTCAGGCAGCACCAGGTCGGCGTAGGCGACCATCTCCGAGGCGTAGGCATCGGCGTAGATGATGCGCGGGATGCGGTACTCGCCCGATTCGTCCTTGTCGGTGAGCCATTGCATCGTCTGCGCGGTGTTCATCGCCGAGTTCCAGCTCATGTTGGCCATGAACATCATCAGCGTGTCGATCCGGTACGGGTCGCCGGCCCATGCGTTGCGGATGACGGTGTGCATCATCCCGTGCGCCGACAGCGGGTAGCCCCACGAGAACGCGTGGTCGATGCGGCGTGGCTGACCGTCGGCGTCGACGACCAGGTCTTCCGGTCCGTGCACGAAGCCGAGCGGCGCGGCGTCGAGCACGCCATTGTCCTGGCGACGCTTGCCGGGCCGGTTCGGCGGTGGAATGGGTTTCGGGAACGGCGGCTGGTAGCGGAACGAGCCCGGCGTATCCACCGCGCCCAGCAGCAGCTGCAGCAGGTGCAGCGCGCGGCAGGTGTGGAAGCCGTTGCTGTGCGCGCTGATGCCGCGCATCGCGTGCATCGCCACTGGCCGGCCGCGCATGGTCGCGTGCTCGCGGCCCCAGGCGTCGGTCCAGGCAATCGGCAGTTCGATCGCGTTGTCGAAGGCAGCTTCAGCCAACTCGCGCGCGATGCGGCGGATGGTGTCGGCAGGAATGCCGCAGCGTTCGCTGACCGCATCGGGCGAATACTGCGGGTCGAGATAGCGCTCGGCGACGAGATGGAAGACGGGCACGGCGACGCGGCCGTCGGCCAGCGTGACCTCACCTACCACCGCCGGCGAGACGCCAATGCCATTGGCATTCGCTTCCGCCCCGGCCGCGGACGCGGACGCGTTGCGATCCCAGCACAGCGGGTTGTCGTCGGCATCGCGTGCGAACAGACCGTCGTCGGCGCCACCCGGATTGCGCACCACCAGCCAGTGCGCATTGGTGTAGCGCACCAGGTAGTCGAGGTCGATGCGGTCGGCCTTCAACAGCTCATGCGCAAGCGCGAACGCGAACAGGCCGTCGGTGCCCGGGCGGATGCCGATCCATTCGTCGGCGATCGCGCCGTAGCCGGAGCGCACCGGATTGACCGCGACGATCTTGGCGCCGCGGCCCTTGAGCTGGCCCAGGCCGAGCTTGATCGGATTGGAATCGTGGTCTTCGGCCACGCCCCACATCATCAGGTAGCGGGCGTGCTCCCAATCGGGCTCACCGAACTCCCAGAAGCTGCCGCCCAGCGAATAGAGACCGCCGGCGGCCATGTTGACCGAGCAGAACCCGCCGTGTGCAGCGTAGTTGACCGTGCCGAACTGTTGGGCCCACCAGCCCGTCAGCGCCTGCGACTGGTCACGGCCGGTGAAGAACGCCAGCTCGTCGGGATTGCGCGCGCGGATGGGCGCCAGCCACGAGGTGGCGATTTCCAGCGCCTCGTCCCATTCGATTTCGCGGAACTCACCGCTGCCGCGTTCGCCCACGCGCAGCAGTGGCTTGTCCAGTCGCGCCGGCGAGTAATGCTGCATGATCCCGGCCGAGCCCTTCGCGCAGAGCACGCCGCGGTTGACCGGGTGGTCCGGGTTGCCCTGGATGTAGCGGATCTGTCCGTCGCGCAACCACACCTTGATGCCGCATCGGCACGCGCACATGTAGCACGTGGTGGTCTTCACCTCGTCGGCGGTCTTCGGTGACAGATCGATGGCTGGCTCTACGGGCGCGCGCATCCGGGCATTGTGCCTGCGGCGCAGCAGGCAAGCGAACATCCATCCGCTGCGCCCATCAAGGGCGACACAGGCGACGCTCGAAATCCAGGGGTTGCTGCAGTGCCGCACTGTCGCCCGCGGGCAGCGAGTTCGCCGATGGGCGGGCGCAACGACCACGTCAACCGTCGCGATCCCGGGGGCGAATCCATCCGGCCCCTCTCGCTCCGCGGGCAGCAGGTTCAGAGGGGTGGTTAAGCAACAGTTAGCGATAAATGGCGCCCGTGGCCCAGCAACGAGGCGGCACGGGGTTTGACGGCGGACCCGGTCCCGATGCGCCGTGGTGGCGGCGGATGCTCCGGCAGTGCGATCCTTGCACCTTATTTCCTGATGCCACGCCAATGGAACGCATCGAACGCATCCACTCCCTGCACCGCATCCTCAGCGCCTCGCGCTACCCGGTCACGGTGCAGCGACTGCAGGAGGACCTGGAGTGTTCACGTGCAACCGTCTACCGCGACCTGGCCTACCTGCGCGACTACCTGATGGCGCCGGTGGTGGGCAACGGCGAGGCCGGCTTCCGCTACGACCACAGCGAAGGCGAGCGCTTCGAGCTGCCCGGTCTGTGGCTCAGTTCGGAAGAGCTGCACTCGTTGCTGGCCGCGCAACAGTTGCTGATCCGCAGCGGCGGCGGGGTGCTGTCGAATGCACTGGCCCCGCTGCAGCACCGCATCGAAAAGCTGCTGGACGAGCATGCCGGCGGCCGCCGCGTGCCGGTCGAGCGCGTGCGGGTGATTCCGCACCGCACCCGCAAGCTCGATGAAACCTCGTTCCGGATCGTTGCCACGGCCGTGCTCGACCGCAAGCAGCTCAGCTTCGAATACCGCGCCCGGTCCACCGACGAACAGACCCGGCGCCTGGTCTCGCCGCAACGCCTCACCCACTACCGCGAGAACTGGTACCTGGATGCGTGGGACCACAACCGCGAGGCCCTGCGCAGCTTCGCCGTCGACCGCATCAGTGCGGCCAAGCTCGGTGACCAGCCGGTGCACGATGTCGCCGACGAGCAGCTCGACAGCCACCTGGCGTCCAGCTACGGCATCTTCTCGGGCACGCCGAAAGGCTGGGCGACGATCCTCTTCAGTCCCAAGGCCGCGCGCTGGGTGGCCGACGAGCACTGGCATTCGCAGCAGCAGGGCCGCTTCCTGCCCGACGGCCGCTACGAGCTCAAGGTGCCTTACAGCGCTGGCCGCGAATTGCTGATGGACGTCATGCACTACGGCAGCGATGCCGAGATCGTCGAGCCCCAGGTGCTGCGCGAGCAGGCGCGCGCACTGCTGCAGCTGGCGCTGTCGAACTACGACCGCTGAGGCGACCCCGGGCGTTCGCCCCCGCCATGCCGGGGACGACGGTCCGATGGCGTCGCAATCCATGAGACCCCCCGGCAGCAGGCTGGCTCCATCCACCCAGGAGCCAGCGCGATGAACCTGCCCCGCCAAGAAGTGACCCGCCCGGACAGCGAGACGATCGGACCCGGTCTCGAGGACCTGCTGCGCCATGCGGTCGCCGTCGGCGCGGCCCTGGTGCTTCTGCTTCCGGCCGCGCGTGGTTTCAGCGACACCCTCGGATGGATGCCCCTGTGGTTGCTGGCGATGCCACTGAGCGCCTGGTGGGCGCTGCGTCGCTTCCGCCAGCCGGCGCATGGGGAGGCGCTCGACGTACAGCCGCGGATGCGCCGCCGCAGTGGCGAGCAGGCCCGGCGCCGGCGCGCGGCGGGGACGGTGCGACGCAAGCAGCCGCAGGCCGCCTGAGCGAGCGCGCAGGGCGAGGCACGCGAGGGCTGACGTTGGCTTTCGGCACGGGGTTGGCCCGGGTCGCTGTGCTAGCGTTTGGGATCGATTTGTCGCGGCGCCACCGGTGCCCATGCCAGGCCACCGGCGCCGCCCCCAAAGGAATCCCCCGACGTGTCCGAAGACCCCTACGCGTGGCTCGAGGATGTCAGCGGCGAGCGCTCGCTGACCTGGGTCAGGCAGCACAACGCCCTGGCCGAGGCCGAGCTGGCCACCACGCCGCAGTTCAAGCAGCTCCAGTCCGATATCCGCGCCATGCTCGACTCCGACGCCAAGATCCCCGGCGTCGAGAAGATCGGCGATTCCTACTACAACTTCTGGAAGGACAAGCAGCACGAGCGCGGGCTGTGGCGCCGCACCACGCTGGAGGAGTACCGCAAGGACAAGCCGGCGTGGGAAACCGTCATCGACCTCGATGCGCTGAACCAGGCCGAGGGCGAGAACTGGGTCTGGCACGGCGCCGATTGCCTCAAGCCCCGGTTCCAAGGAGAAAATCCCCAGCGCTGTCTGATCGCGCTGTCGCGCGGCGGCGCCGACGCCGACGTCACCCGCGAGTTCGACCTGGCAACGAAAACCTGGGTCGAAGATGGCTTCTTCCGACCCGAGGCCAAGGGCGGCCTGCAGTGGATCGACCGCGACACCGTGTACGTGTTCACCGACTTCGGTGCCGGATCGATGACCAGCTCCGGCTATCCACGCATCGTGAAGGAGTGGACGCGCGGGACGCCGCTGGCGCAGGCGCGGGTGGTCTACGAAGGCCAGGCGAACGATATGTACATCGCCGCCAGCCACGACCACACACCGGGCTTCGCGCGCGATTTCGTCAGCCTCACGCTGGCTTTCTACAACGACGAGCTCTACCTGCGCGATGCCGATGGCGCGCTGCGCAAGGTCGACGCGCCGAACTCGGCCAACAAGTCGATCCACCGCGAGTGGCTGCTGCTGGACCTGCGCGACCCCTACAGCGCAGGCGGCCAGACCTTCGCGGCAGGCAGCCTGATCGCCACGCGCTTCGACGATTTCATGACCGGCAAGCGTGATTTCACGGTGCTGTTCGCGCCCAGCGACAGCACCTCGCTGGCCGGCTTCAGCTGGACCCGCCACCACCTCGTGCTGAACGTGCTTGATGACGTCAAGAACCGCCTCAGCGTGCTCACGCCGGGCAACATCACGCCGGGCGACGGTGGGTGGAAGCACGGCGAATTCACCGGCGCGCCGGGATTCGGCACGCTCGCCGTTTCCGCCGTCGACGAGGACGACAGCGATGCGGTCTGGCTGACCGCCACCGACTACCTGACCCCGACCACGCTGTCACTGGCGCAGGTGGGTGAGCGGCCGGAAGTGCTCAAGACCATGCCGGCGTTCTTCGACGGCTCCAACGACGTGATCGAGCAGCACTTCGCCACCTCGACGGACGGCACCCGCGTGCCGTACTTCCTGGTGCGGCCGAAGGACCTCAAGCTCGACGGCAAGGCGCCGACCCTGCTGTACGGCTACGGCGGGTTCGAGATCTCGCTGACCCCAGCCTACTCGGGCGGCGTCGGCAAGGGCTGGCTGGAGAAGGGGGGCGTCTATGCCGTCGCCAACATCCGCGGCGGCGGCGAATACGGCCCGCGCTGGCACCAGGCCGCGCTCAAGGCCAACCGCCACAAGGCCTACGAGGACTTTGCCGCGGTTGCGCAGAACCTGGTCGCACGCGGGATCACCTCCAAGGAGCACCTGGGCATCCAGGGCGGCAGCAACGGCGGCCTGCTCACCGGCAACATGCTGACCCGGTACCCGGACCTCTTCGGTGCGGTGGTCGTGCAGGTGCCCCTGCTCGACATGAAGCGCTACAGCCACCTGCTGGCCGGCGCCTCCTGGATGGCCGAGTACGGCGATCCCGACACCGCCGACTGGGACTTCATCCGCGGCTTCTCGCCCTACCACCTGTTCGATGCCAGGCGCGAGTACCCGCCGGTGATCTTCATGACCTCCACCCGCGACGACCGCGTCCATCCCGGCCACGCCCGCAAGATGGCGGCGATGATGCTGGGGGCGGGCAAGGACGTGCGCTACTACGAGAACATCGAGGGCGGCCACGGCGGCTCGGCCAACAATGCCCAGGCCGCGCACATGAGCGCCCTGGCATTCACGTTCCTGTGGAATGCGTTGAGCGGGTAAAGGCTGCTATCACCATTGCGTCATCCCGAATCGGACCCAATCTATGAACCCGACCTCCATCCTGCTTTCGGCCGTCCTCACCATGACCCTCTCCACCCCCACCGTCGCCGCGACGGCTGCCACCCCGCCCGACGCCACCAGGAAGCCGCACGCGGTCAAGGCGCCGCACGGCGCCCAGCGCAACGACGAGTACTACTGGTTGCGCGACGACAAGCGCAAGAACCCGGAGATGCTGGCGTACCTCAACGCCGAGAACGCCTATGCCGACGCCCTGATGGCGCCGCTCAAGCCGCTCGAGAACACGCTGTACGAGGAGATCGTCAGCCGCATCAAGCAGGACGACAGCTCGGTGCCGTACCGCGAGCGCGACTTCTACTACTACACCCGTTTCGAGACCGGCCAGGACTACCCGGTCCATGCCCGCCGCAGCGGCAGCATGGACGCCCCGGAGCAGGTGCTGCTCGACGTCAACGCGATGGCCAAGGGAAAGGATTACTTCAGCGTCGGCGACTTCGAAGTCAGCCAGGACAACCAGATCCTGGCCTGGGCCGATGACGCCGTCGGCCGCAGGCAGTACATCATCCGCTTCAAGAACCTGGCCACCGGCGAGGTCTACGCCGACGAGATCCCCGGCGTGTCGCCCAACCTCGTGTGGGCCGACGACAACCGCACCCTCTTCTACGTCGAGAACGATCCGGAGACCCTGCTGACCGTGCGCGTGAAGAAGCACGTGCTCGGCACGCCGGCATCGCAGGACGTGCTGGTCTACGAGGAGAAGGACGACAGCTTCTACATGGGAATCGACCGCTCGCGCGACGACAAGTACATCTGCATCGGCATCGAGAGCACGGTGTCGAGCGAGATGCGCTGTGCACCGGCTGCAAAGCCCGAGAAGTTCGTCGTGCTGGCGCCGCGCGAGCGCGACGTCGAGTACCAGGCCGACCATCTCGATGGCCGCTGGGTGATCCGCACCAATGCAGACGGTGCCGCCAACTTCAAGCTGGTCACCGCGCCCAGCGACGCGACCTCGCGCAAGCAGTGGAAGGACTGGGTGCCGCACCGCGACGACGTCTTCGTCGAGGGTTTCGAGCTGTTCGATGGTTTCACCGCCGTGGCCGAGCGCTCCGACGGCCTCGAGCGCCTGCGCCTGCTGAAGAAGGACGGCAAGGAAGAGTTCGTCAAGGCCGATGAACCGGCCTACGCCATGGGCCTGTCGGTCAACTCCGAGCACGACACGCCGTGGCTGCGCTACAGCTACACCTCGCTGACCACGCCGGGCACCACGTTTGAGGTGAACGTCGAAACCGGCGAGCGCAAGCTGCTCAAGCGCGATCCGGTCATCGGCTACGACCCGGAGAAGTACGTCACCGAGCGCGTCTGGGCGACCGCCCGCGACGGCGTCAAGGTGCCGGTGTCGCTGGTCTACAAGAAGGGCTTCGAGAAGAACGGCAAGGCGGCCATGCTGCAGTACGCCTATGGCAGCTATGGCAGCTCGACCGACCCGCGCTTCAACGGCCCGGTGGTGAGCCTGCTCGATCGCGGCATGGTCTACGCGATCGCCCACATCCGCGGCGGCCAGGAGATGGGCCGCAAGTGGTACGACGACGGCAAGCTGTTCCACAAGAAGAACACCTTCACCGACTTCATCGACGTCACCGACGACCTGGTCAAGCAGGGCTATGCGGCCAAGGATCGCGTCGCGGCCTACGGCGGCAGCGCCGGAGGCCTGCTGATGGGCGCGATCAGCAACATGGCACCGGACCACTACCGGGTGATCCTGTCGCAGGTGCCGTTCGTCGACGTGGTCACGACCATGCTCGACCCGACGATTCCGCTGACCACCAACGAGTACGACGAGTGGGGCAACCCGGAAAAGAAGGAGTACTACGACTACATGCTGTCGTACTCTCCCTACGACAATCTCTCGAAGCAGGCCTATCCGGCGATGTTCGTCGGCACCGGCCTGTGGGACTCGCAGGTGCAGTACTGGGAGCCGGCGAAGTACATCGCGCGCCTGCGTGACCTGGATTCGGGCAAGCAGCCGATCGTCTTCCGCACCAACATGGATGCCGGCCACGGCGGCAAGTCGGGCCGCTTCCGTCGCTACCGCGAGTTGTCGGAGATGTACGCGTTCATGCTTGACCAGCTGGGCCTGGCCGGGACTGCCCGCCAATAACCCGGATACGGCAGGCGCGAGCTTGCTCGCGATCATGCGTGTCCCGCGCGGAACCGCTTGTTCGCCAGCAGGCTCGCTCCTACGTCGCAGACGCACGCACGTGACTACCCCTGTGTCCCCGCCGCCGCCGCCCGCCACCCCCAGCCGCTGGCGCTGGGCCTGGTGGCTGCTGGCCTACGCCAGCCTCGGCCTGGGCGTGATCGGCATCGTGGTGCCCGGCCTGCCCACCGTGCCCTTCGTGCTGCTGTCGGCATTCGCTGCCGCGCGCGGTTCGCAGCGGCTGCACGACTGGCTGCTGGCGCACCGGCAGTTCGGGCCGATCATCCGCGACTGGGAGGCACACGGCGCGGTCAGCCGTCGCGCCAAGTGGCTGGCGGTGGCGATGATGTCCGCCTGCGCGCTGATCATGTTCCTGACCGCTCCGCGTTGGTGGATGGCGGCAACCGGGACGGCCATCATGGCCGTGGTCGCGGCCTGGCTTTGGGCGCGGCCGGAACCGCCGCGTTCCCCGCGCTGACAGTCCGGCGCCGCGCCCGTCGAATCGTTCATCGCAGCGGGCTACACTGCGGCCATGAACGCACGCACCGCCCCACGACTGATTCTCATCGCGTTGTCCCTGGTCGCGCTGCCGCTGGCCCTGGCCGGCTGCGGCAACAAGGGCCCGCTGATCCTGGCGCCGAAGTCGATCCCGGTCGACCCGTCGACCCTGCCGCCGCCGAAGCCGCCGGCCGAGGCGCCCGCGCCCACCGATGACGTGCCCGCCACGCAGCTGCCGGCCACCGACGCCGAAGACGTCGACGGCAAGAAGAAGGGCACCGCCGAGCCGACCCCGGTGCCGACACCCGACAGCAATGGCTGAGTCCGTGCCTTCGCGCAAGCCCGTTCGGTTCAGCAAGATGCAGGGCGCCGGCAACGACTTCGTGGTGCTCGACCTTCGCGGAGATGGCCACGCGCCGACCGCGGAACTGTGCCGGGTGCTGGCCGATCGCCATTTCGGCGTCGGCTGTGACCAGATCCTCACCGTCGAAGACGCCAATGGCAGCGATGCGGTCGCGCGTTACCGCATCTGGAATGCCGACGGCTCGTCCTCGCAGCAATGCGGCAACGGCGCGCGCTGCATCGCCGCATGGCTGGTCCGTGACGCGCAGGCGAACGATCGCGCGCTGGCAAGCGACTTCCTGCTCGACAGCCCGGTCGGCACCCACGCGGTGACACAGCTCGGCGACGGCCACTACCGCATCGTCATGGGCACGCCGCGCTTCGCGCCGGACAGCATCCCGCTGCAGGGCTTTACCGGTGCGCAGGACGAGTACGTCGTCGACAGCAACGATTCGGTCTTCACGTTCGGCGCGGTGTCGATGGGCAACCCGCACGCGGTGATCGAGGTCGAGGACGTCGACGCCGCGCCGGTCGAAAAAGTGGCGCCGCGGCTGCAGTCGCACGCCGCGTTCCCGGAGTCGGTGAACGTCGGTTTCGCCCAGGTCGAATCGCGCCAGCGCATCCGCCTGCGCGTGTACGAGCGCGGCGTCGGTGAGACTTTGGCCTGCGGCAGCGGCGCCTGCGCGGCGGCTGCGGTGCTGATGCGCCGCGGTCTCGTCGACCGCGACGTCACCGTGGCCCTGCCCGGTGGCGAGCTGCGGATTTCCTGGCCGGCCGACGACGTGCCGTTGACGATGTCCGGTCCGACCGCATTCGTGTTCGAAGGGGAGTGGAACCAATGAACGAGACCCAGGAAAAGCTTGGCGCGCACGAAGTCGCCACATGGCTGCGCCGGCACCCGCGGTTCCTGCAGCAGTTCCCCGACCTGGCCATCACCCTGGTGGTGCCGCGCGAGGAAGGTTCGGCCGCGTCGCTGGCCAGCTACCAGCTCGAAGTGCTGCGCGACAAGAACCGCGAGCTGTCGCGACGCCTGCAGGAGCTGTTCGGCAACGCCCAGGAGAACGAGCGGCTGTCGGTCCGCACGCACCAGCTCACGCTGGCGCTGATGCGGCAGGACAGTGCGGCCGACACGCTGCGCGCGATGGCCGCGAGCCTGGCCGAAGACTTCAACGGTGACCTGGTGCGGCTGGTGATGTTCAGCCCGGTGGCAGGCATCGACGACGCCGACTGGTTGCAGGTCATCGCGCAGGACGACGCGCGCCTGCAACCGTTCCGCGACTGCCTTGGCGACGGCGAACCGCTGTGCGGGCGCCTGCAGCCGGAAAAACACGCGGTGCTGTACGGCATGCGCGCCGACGAAGTGCAGTCGACCGCCTTGCTGCCGTTGCCAGGCGTGGGCCTGGTCGCCGTCGGCAGCCGCGACGCGAACCGGTTCTTCCCGGGCATGGGCACGCTGTTCCTGCGAATGATGGGCGAATCGCTGGTGACGGCGTTGAAGCGGTTCGACGGCTGATCGATGAAGGCCAGCCGCCCGGGCGAGGGTGACGGTGTCGAGGGTGCTGCACCCGACCCGACCGTCGAGCAGTACCTCGCCCACCTGCAAGTCGAGCGCCGCATGTCCGTGCACACGCTCGACGCCTACCGTCGCGACCTGTTGGCGCTTGCGCAGTGGGCGCAGGCGCAATCGTGCGAAGTCACCGCGCTGCATGCCGAGCAGGTGCGCGCCTTTGTCGCCGCTGAACACCGTCGCGGCCTCTCGCCCAAGAGCTTGCAGCGCCGCCTGTCGGCGTGCCGGAGCTTCTTCGCATGGCTGGTGCGCCAGGGCCGGCTGAGCGCAAGCCCGGCCGCGGCAATCCGCTCGCCGAAGGCGCCGCGCAAGCTGCCGCAAGTGCTCGATCCGGACGAGGCCAAGGCACTGGTCGAGGTACCGACCGATGCGCCGCTGGGATTGCGTGATCGTGCCCTGCTGGAATTGTTCTATTCGTCGGGGCTGCGCCTGTCGGAACTGTGCGGACTGCACTGGCGCGACATCGACCTGAGCGACGCGCTGGTGAACGTGCTGGGCAAGGGCAGCAAGCAGCGCAGCGTGCCGGTGGGAAGGCACGCGCGCGCCGCGCTGCAGGAGTGGCGGGTCTCGACCGGTGCCGGCAACGACGCTCCGGTGTTCCCCGGCCGCGGCGGCGGACCGATCACGCCGCGCGCGGTGCAGATGCGCCTGCGCCAGCTGGCCCAGCGCCAAGGTCTGTTCAAGCGTGTGCATCCGCATCTGCTGCGGCATTCATTCGCCAGCCATATCCTGGAATCGTCCGGCGACCTGCGCGGCGTCCAGGAACTGCTCGGCCACGCCGACATCGCAACAACGCAGATCTACACGCACCTGGATTACCAGCACCTGGCCAAGGTGTATGACGCGGCGCATCCGCGGGCGAAGCGGAAGTCGTAGAGCGTTCCCCCTCTCCCTGGCCGCTTGCGCGGCCTGTCCCTCTCCCACAAGGGGAGAGGGTTGCACAGCTACGCTTGCAGCATCCGCGCTGCCCTCTCGCGTTGCCCTCTCCCACTGCGCTCGCAGCATCCGCGTTGCCCGCTCCCCTTGTGGGAGAGGGACGGCCGCGCAAGCGGCCAGGGAGAGGGGACGCGGCTTGAAAAGCCGCCCCGACCGACCCCATCTCGTTCCGGTCCCCCCCGGAGGTCCCCATGGACCCGAGCCAGAATCCCAACGTCTTCCACGCCACCACCATCGTCTCGGTACGCCGCGATGGCCGTGTCGCCGTCGCCGGCGACGGCCAGGTCACCCTCGGCCACACCGTGATGAAGGCCAACGCACGCAAGGTCCGGCGCCTCGGCCGCGACGGCCAGGTGCTGGCCGGTTTCGCCGGCGCCGCCGCCGATGCGTTCACCTTGTTCGAACTGTTCGAAGCCAAGCTCGAGAAACACGGCCAGCTCGCGCGCGCTGCGGTCGAGCTTGCGAAGGATTGGCGCACCGAGCGACGCCTGGGCAAGCTCGAGGCGCTGCTCGCCGTGGCCGATCGCGACACCTCGCTGATCATCAGCGGCACCGGTGACGTGATTGAACCCGAGGACGGCATCATCGCGATCGGCTCCGGCGGCATGTACGCGCTGTCGGCCGCACGCGCGCTGATCGCGCACACCCAACTCGACGCGCGCACCATCGCCACCGAGGCAATCAACATTGCCGGCGACGTGTGCATCTACACCAACCGCAACGTCGTTGTCGAAGAGCTGTAATCCCCCATGCCCATCAAGCCCGATACCAGCCACGCCTCCATGACTCCGCGCGAAATCGTGCAGGAGCTCGACCGCCACATCATCGGCCAGCAGGCTGCCAAGCGCGCCGTTGCCATCGCCCTGCGCAACCGTTGGCGGCGCATGCAGCTCGACGACGAGCTGCGCAACGAGGTGATGCCCAAGAACATCCTGATGATCGGCCCCACCGGCGTCGGCAAGACCGAGATTGCCCGTCGCCTGGCCACGCTCGCCAACGCCCCGTTCGTGAAGGTCGAAGCGACCCGCTTCACCGAGGTCGGCTACGTCGGCAAGGACGTCGAGCAGATCGTCCGCGACCTCGCCGACACCGCGGTCAAGCTGTACCGCGAGCAGGCCAAGCAGAAGGTGCGCACCCAGGCCGAGGAACGCGCCGAAGAACGCATCCTCGACGCGCTGCTGCCGCGCCGTGCCGGTGCCGCCAGCACCGTGTTCGGTTTCAACGCCGCCGAAGCCGCGAAGGACGAACCGTCGTCGCAGGACAACGAGACCCGCGCCAAGCTGCGCAAGCAGCTGCGCACAGGCGCCCTGGACGACCGCGAGATCGAGATCGAAACCGCGATCAACGTCGGCGTCGACATCATGGCGCCGCCCGGCATGGAGGAGATGGGCCAGCAGCTGCGGCAGATGTTCTCGCAGGTCGCCGGTGCCAAGACCCACAAGAAGACGATGGCGGTCCGCACCGCCCGCGCGCAGTTGACCGAAGACGAGGCGGGCAAGCTGGTCAACGAGGACGACGTGCGTGAAGCGGCGATCGAGGCTTGCGAACAGCACGGCATCGTCTTCATCGACGAGATCGACAAGGTCGCCAAGCGCGGAGAGAACGTGGGCGGCGGCGACGTCAGCCGCGAAGGCGTGCAGCGCGACCTGCTGCCGCTCGTGGAAGGTTCGACCGTTAGCACCAAGTACGGCCCGGTCAAGACCGACCACATCCTGTTCATCGCCTCCGGTGCCTTCCATCTGGCCAAGCCCAGCGACCTGATTCCGGAACTGCAGGGCCGCTTCCCGATCCGCGTCGAACTGGGCGCGCTGAGCAAGGATGATTTCGTCCGCATCCTGACCGAGCCCAAGGCGGCGCTGGTCACGCAGTACATCGAACTGCTGAAGACCGAAGGCGTCGCGGTGCAGTTCGGCGCCGACGCGGTCGAGCGGCTGGCCGAGATCGCGGCGCAGGTGAATGAGCGCCAGGAGAACATCGGTGCGCGTCGCCTGCACACCGTGCTCGAGCGGCTGCTTGATACGCTGAGCTATGAAGCACCCGATCGCGGCGGGCAGGCGGTCACCATTGATCGCGCCTACGTCGAGACGCACCTGGGTGAGCTGGTGAAGGATCCGGATCTGAGCCGGTACATCCTGTAACCGGCCCTGACGGAGGCGCCTCAGCGCGCCTCCACCGTCACTTCGGTCTTCACCGAATTGGCAATGAAGCAGTTCCGGTGCGCCGACTCGTGCAGCTTCGTCAGCGCCTCCGCGTCGGGCGCCTTGCCCGGCGCGAACACGATCCGCGGGCGCAGCACGACGCGCGTCACCGCCATCCGCCCCTCGCTGTTCTTTTCCAGCGTGCCGACCGCCTCGTCCTGGTAGTCGTCCACCACCCAGCCCTTCTTCGCCGCGATCGCCAGCAGCGTCAGCATGTGGCACGACGACAGCGATGCGACGAGGGCTTCTTCCGGGTCGACGCCCTGCACGTTGCCCAGGTACTCCGGCGCGGCCGAACCGGTGAGGCGCTGGCCGCCGTCGAAGGACCACTCGTGGTCGCGCGAGTAGCCCTCGTAGTCGAACGGCGCCTCGTTGCGCAGCCAGTGGATCGAAGCGCGATGCTCGGACATGGACGGCTCCTGATTGTGGGGAGCCGTCACGATGCCACGGTCGCCGTTACTTCGCGACGGCGCCCGCCGGTGCCGTTGCCTTGCGCTGGCGCGTGTCGTCCAGCAACTGCTCGCGCGCGGCCGCCTGCAGCTCGTCGATGCTGACATCGCCCGGCGCCTTGCCCAGCCGCTTGGTCAGGTCGGCGACGACGCGCTTGTTGGCATAGGTGTGCGGCGAGCTCATGTCGTCGCTCTGCGCAGTGACCATCCAGCCCAGGCGCTTGGCGCTGACTTCGCGGCCCTGGGCCAGCTCGACCAGCTTGGCGCGGTACTCCAGCTCCCACGGCAGGATGCCCGGGTAGGCATTCTGGTCGGCGAAGTGCTGGGTCTCGTGGCCGAGGAACACGACGCGGAACGCCTCGCTGTCCAGGCCTTCCGTGTAGCTGGGGACCACCGCGTACAGCGCCTTGTCCGTCGCCCAGCCACCGGCCGATCCACGTTCGCAGCGACCGTAGGCGGTCCAGCCGCGGCTGACGAAATCGTCGAGCAGCTCGACGCGGACCGTGTACGGGCCGTCCGGCAGTTGCACGTCGAACATGCGGGTGTCCTGCTTGCGCCACACCATCAGCTCGCGCAGCGGCGGCGTGCGGCCGAGCTGGGCGTGGTAACCGTGTTGCTCCAGCTGCGTCTGCAGGAGCGGCTCGATCGTGTCCATGTCCGTGGCCTTGGCCGCGCTCGCGCCAAGGCGCTTGTGCAGCTTCGCCAGCAGCGCGGCTTCCTGGGCGTCGCGCTGCGACGGGGCCGCCATCGCGCGCCACCAGTACGCCTGGTAGTCCTCGAGGACACCGCGCACGAACGGGTCGTCGATGGCGGACGTGGTCAGCACGGGCTGCTTGGCGTGATACCGCTCGAGCATGCAGGCGCGGTAGTCCGCGTCCTTGCCGAGGAACTCGGCGGCGGGGGTCGCTTCCAGCGCCTTCAGGGCGCGGGCGCTGTCGCCCTGCAGGATGCCGTTGGTGGATTCGGCAATGGCTGCGATCGCGGTCTTGCTGCTGGTCGGTTCTTCGGCGGCCGCGGTGGCGGCGAGGGCCGTCGACAGCAGGGCGGACGAGAGGAGAAGCATGGCCTTGGACTTCATCTGGGCTTCCGGTCGGGGGGGCGGTCGGAGTGCCGCCTTCACCCCTATTGCAGCGCAAGCGCCGCCGAGCGGTCTTGAACGGATTTGATCTGGCGCCGCAGTTGCATCGGCGTGGTGCCGGTGGCCAATCGCAGCGTCCGGTTCAGGTGGCTCTGGTCGCTGAAGCCCACGGCCGCGGCGACGTCGGCCAGGGCCGCCTCACCGCCGAGCAGCGCCAGCGCCTGCCGGCAGCGCAGTTCGCGCCGCAACAGCTGAGGCGGCATGCCGTGCGATCGCAGGAAGCTGCGCGATGCGTGGGCGAGGGAGACGCCGGCCCGGCGCGCCAGCGCCGACACCGGCAGGTCGCCGTGCTGCAGCTCGTGCAGAAACGCAGGCTGCCAGCCGTGCAGGGCCGGATGGTCGGCAGGCGTGCAGGCCCGCAGCAGGTCATCGAGATGATGATGTCCGTGTGCGAACACCGACGCCGCTTCGCCCACGTTCGCCACCCGCAACACGCGCAATGCCAGGCCGCCGGCACCGACGGGGAAGTCGTCGCCCAGGTCGAGGTTGATCACCTTGGCGCCGGTGCGCCCGAAGCGGTTGCCGTGGGCGTGCCAGCGCGGGTGCAGCACCAGCGTGCCGGGCGTGCATTCCACCGGGCCGTCGGCACTGGCCTCGACATGGCTGCCGTCCAGCACCAGTGCCGCATAAGCGCCGTCGTGGCGATGCGTGCGCAGGGTGTCGCCGGCGTCGTGGCGGGTTTCGTAGTCGTGGACGGGCATGGCGGCATCCTGCGCGATGGCGGCGGTGGGGGCATCGGGCGGAAGTCACGAAGGCCCGGCGTGGCCGGCGACCTCGTTCATCCGCGGACAGGGGTTGGATGCAACCTCGGTCCCGGGCGTTGAAACGGCCCGCGTGCTCAGTCCTCGCCGATGTCCTCGTTCCACACGTCCGGGTGCGCGGCGATGTAGTCGCCAAGCATCTCGATGCACTCGCTGTCGTTGAGGTCGATCACCTCGACGTCGTTCTCGCGCAGCCAGTCGATGCCGCCGCGGAAGTTGACCGATTCGCCGACGACCACGGTCCCGATGTTGAACTGCCGCACCAGTCCGCTGCAGTACCAGCACGGCGCCAGGGTGGTGACCATGATCGTGTCGCGATAGCGGCGCTGTCGGTCGGCCTTGCGGAAGGCATCGGTCTCGCCGTGCACCGACGGATCGCCTTCCTGGATGCGGCGGTTGTGGCCGCAGCCGAGCAGTTTGCCGTTGCTGTGGTACAGCGCCGCGCCAATCGGGATGCCGCCCTCGGCCAAGCCCTGGCGGGCCTCGGCCACGGCGGTGGCGAGCAGTGCGCGGTAGTCGGGCGTGGTCAGGGGGGTGTTCATGCGGGCACCTGTGTCGTTCGGGCCGAGTCTGCCGGGAACGGGCAGCCACGTCGACCGGGGTAGGGCGGCGAATCTTTTGTGGCTGCTGCGGCCTCTCCATGGGTATCCAACCGGCCAACCAGGAGCGTGCGCCATGTGGAACAGCATCGACATCACCGGCGACCGGAGCACCGGTGACCGGGCGTGGGCCGTCGCTGCCCGCTTGCTTGGCCTGCTCATGGTCTGGTTCGGGGCCATGCGCCTGATGCCGTTCGGCATCGCCGCCATGGCCAGACAGCTGGCCGCATTTCCCGGCGGCATTCCGGAATCCTGGGTGCCTGTACTGGCGTGTACCGCGGGCGTGGCGGAGGTTCTGATCGGGACCGTGCTGCTGCTGGCGCCGGCCAACCGCTGGCGGATGTGGGCCGGCCTGACGGCGATGGTGTTCTGGGGCATTGGCCTGCTGCCGCTGTTCGGGGCGCAGGCGTGGGTGCATGAGTCGCCCTACGGCGGCTTCCCGGTCATCGGCAGCGGACAGACGCTGCTCAAGCACCTCGGCATCGCCGCCCTCGGCCTGGGCATCTTTGCGCGCCTGTACGGCAGCGCCGCTGCATTGCGCGTGGCGCGCGTGGGCCTGTGGCTGGGGCAGCTGCTGGTGCTGGTGTGGATTGGCGCCATGAAGTTCACGCGCATCGAAGCCGACGGTATCGAGGGCCTGATGCGTTCCAGCCCGCTGTTCTCGTGGCTGTACGGGCCGTTGGATGTCCAGGGTGCGTCCAACCTCATCGGCGCGATCGAGCTTGCCACCGCTGCGCTGATCCTGCTGTGGCCGTGGTACCCGCGCATCGCGCGCTGGGGGCTGGCGACGGCCACCGCGACCTACGTGCTGACCAACACGTTCCTGTTCACGCTGCCGGGCTGGCAAGCGGACCTTGGCTTCCCCTTCGTCGGCGGTACCGGCCAGTTCCTGCTCAAGGACCTGCTGTTGCTGGCCGGCGCGCTGGTGCTGATGAGCCCGCCGCTGCTGTCGCCGGGGACATACCGCCGCAAGCGCTAGCCGCGGGCGCTGCGGACCATGTCGATGTGCGCAATACCGTCGTCCAGGTACGGTTCCGACGACGGCACGAATCCGTGCTTGCCGTAGTACGCCTGCAGGTGCGCCTGCGCACCGATCTGGATGTCGGCGCCGGGCCAGCGCGCTTCGATGAGTTCCAGCGCTGCGTGCAGCATCGGGTCGCCGAGGCCGCGACCGCGCCAGGCTGGCGCGGTCAGCACGCGACCGATGCTGATCTGCGGATAGCTCAGGCCCGCAGGCAGGATGCGCAGGTATGCGGCCAGCTCACCGTCGTCGGCGTGACCCAGCAGATGCACGGTGTCCGGATGCCGGTCCTTGCCATCGGGGTCGAGGTAGACGCATTTCTGCTCGACCACGAACACTTCCGAGCGCAGCTTCAGCAGCGCATACAGGGTGTCGAGGTCGAACTCGCGGAACTGCAGTGCGTGCCAGCGGATCGAAGGGGCGTTGCTCATGTCGGGATCATCCCAGTCGACGCCGCGTCAGTCGACAGCTCGCAGTACCAGCAAGTGACCTCAGTCGCCGCCGTCCGCGGAGGTGTCGATGTCCACCACGACCGACATGCCCGGGCGCAGGCGCGCCGCAGCTTCCTGGTTGCGGTCGATGGACACTTTGACCGGGATGCGCTGCGCGATCTTGACGAAGTTGCCGGTGGCGTTGTCGGCCGGCAACACGCTGAACTCCGAGCCCGCCGCGGGCGAGATCTCCTGCACGCGACCGGTCAGGCGCTTGCCGCCGAGCGCATCAACGCTGAAACGCACCGGTTGGCCGATGCGCATGTTCTCCATCTGCGTTTCCTTGTAGTTCGCCACCACCCACAGCGTGCCTGGCACCAGCGCCATCAGCTGGGTGCCGTTGGTGACATAGGCGCCTTCGCGCACCGTGACCTGCCCGAGCTGGCCGTTGCGCGGCGCTTCGATCCGGGTGTGGTCGAGGTTGATCTGGGCCAGTTTGACCGCGGCCTCGGCACCGGCCACCGCTGCCTCCAGCGCCGCACGGTTGACGCTGACGCTGCGCACGCTCTGTTCGGCCGCGTCCACCGCCGCGCGCGACTGGTTCAGCCCCGCCACTGCCTGCGCATTGGCAGCGAACGCGGTATCGAGGTCCTGCGCCGACAGCAGTTGCTGCCCGGCCAGTTTGTCGGTGCGGCGCAGTGTCGCCTCGGTGCGCACGTGCAAGGCGTTGTTGCTGGCGACGGTAGCGCGGGTCTGGGCCACGCTCGCCTGCGCGCTGCGCAGTTGCTGGGTCCAGTTGGCCAGATTGGCCCGCGCTGCCTGCAGCTGCGCGTTGGCCTGATCGACCTGTTGCCGGTACAGCCGGTCATCGATCTGCACCAGCAGCTCGCCGGTGCGCACGTGCTGGAAATCGCGCACCGGGACCTGGGTGACGTAGCCGCTGACCTGCGGGCTGATCACCGTGACCTGGCCGCGCACGTAGGCGTTCTCGGTGCTGCGGACCGGCGTGCGGAATGGCGGCAGGTGCCACGCGTAGAGCACCACCAGCGCGCCACCGATCGCGACCGCGGCAAAGGCCGCGATCTGCCAGCGCGGCCGCGGCGGCAGCAGGGGCGGCGCGGCCGGAGCGGGCGGTGGCGGCGTACTGGGCGGTGCTGGCGTGGGTGTGCTCATGGCGTGGCCGCTGCGGTTGCGTGGGCGGACATCAGGCGTTCGCGACGGGCGCGCAGGCGCGACCGCGTGGCGACGATCGTCAGCCAGATCATCGTCATCACCGCGATGGCGGCGATGGCGAAGTAGACATCGTTATAGGCAAGTACATTGGCTTCGCGTGAAGCCGCCACGCCAAGCTCGCGCACGCCCAGCGCGCTGCGCAGGGCCGGGTCGGTGACGGTCCGGCCGTAGTTGACGGCGCCGGACTGGATGCGGGCCGCCACCTGCGGGTCGAGCAGGGTCAGGTGCTCGACCAGCTGGCTGGAGTGGTACTTCTCGCGCACCACCTGGAACGTGCCCAGCAACGCCGAGCCGAGCAGCGCGCCCACGTTCTGGGTGATGCTGAACATCACGAAGAAGCTGATCAGGTTGCGCGGCTGCGCGATCACGCTGCCGATGCCGGCGATCAGCGCCGGCGCGAGGAAAAACGTGCTGCCGAAGCCAATCAGGAACTGGCTGAGCATCAGTTGCGCGGGCCGGGTCAGGTTGTTGGAATGCGCGTCCATCCACGCACCCAGGGCAACGCACAACAGCGCGGTGATCGCCGGAACGCGCGTCAGCACCGGCTTCACGGTCATCGCGCTGAGGGCGATGCCGAGCAGGCAGCCGAGCAGGACGACGGAAAACAACCCGTGCATCTGGTCGTTGGTCAGTCCCATCGCCTGCAGGAAGCCCACCGCCCCCACGCTCTGCTCGGTCAGCACCATGCGGATCAGCACGATGGCGATGCCAAGCCGCAGCATCAGGCCGCTGCTGAGCCAGCGCGTGCTGATCAGGGGATTTTCGCGGAAGTGCTCGAAAGCCAGCCCGCTGACCAGCAACACGATGGACGCCGCCAGCGACCAGCCGATCCACGGCGCCTCGAACCACCACTCGATGCGGCCCAGCGACAGCACGGCGCACAACAGCGCCATCCCGACCGACAGCAGCGTGACGGAGACGATGTCCTGCTTCTCGAATACCCGCATCCGATCCCCCGGCGGCAGCCGGAGCAGCAACACGCCCCCCAGCGACAGCAGCGACAGGCCCAGTTCGAACAGATAGAGGCCGCGCCATTCGCCGAACTCGAGCAACTCGCTGGAGATCACGCGCGCCAACGGCGGCCCGAGCTGGCTCATGCCGATGCCCACGGCGATGGCGCGCAGGCGATGCTGCGGAGGGAAGGCCTGGATCATGTAGAACAGACCCAGCGCTATCGTCGCGGCACCGGCGATGCCGTTGATCGCACGCACCGTGATCGCCGACGGAAGCGTGTGCACGAACAGGTGCGCGAAGGTCACCAGCACGAACAGCACCAGGACGATCTCGGTGAACAAGCGCAACCCGTACTGCTGGCGGAACTTGATCAGCACCAGGTTGGCCGACACGTTGGTCATGACGTAGGCGGCGGGCAGCCAGGCGATCTCGGCCGCGGTGACGCCGAGGGAGCCCTGCAGGTCCGGCAGGTTGGCCGACACCAGGGCGCTACCGAGGCTGCCGGTGATGGCGACGGTGGCGCCGACCACGGCAAAGGCCACGCGCAGCGCGAGCGGGTGCAACGGGGTCGAGGGCGAGCCCGGGAACAGCGGCCGCTCGTGAGGCAGCCATTGGCGCGGCTCGATGCTGCTCATCGGCGGCATTGCTCCCTGGGGCCAGTCCCTTGGCGCAACCTGGATCTTCGGCAAGCCCTTGCATTGTACGTTGGTGCGATAATCGTCGAATGAGCGAATCATCCGACCAGAACGACTCCAAGCCGCGCGAGTCCAGGCCGCACGACGCCAGGCCCGGCACCACCCACTTCGGCTTCCGCGACGTGCCCACGGGCGAGAAGCAGAAGCTGGTCGGCCAGGTGTTCTCCTCGGTCGCCAGCAAGTACGACCTGATGAACGACCTGATGTCGCTGGGCATCCATCGGGTGTGGAAGCGCTATTTCGTCGGCACCGCACAGGTCAAGCGCGGCGATCGCGTGCTCGACCTGGCCGGCGGCACCGGCGACATCGCCCTGCTGCTGCGCGACCGGGTCGGCGACACCGGCAACATCGTGCTGGGCGACATCAATGGCGCGATGTTGCGCGTCGGCCGCGACCGCATGACCGACATGGGCAAGGTCGCCGGCTTCGAATACGTGCAGATGAATGCCGAGAAGCTGCCGTTCCCGGACGGCAGCTTCGACCTGGTGACCATTGCCTTCGGCCTGCGCAACGTCACCGACAAGGACGCCGCACTGCGCGAGATGTACCGCGTGCTGAAGGTCGGCGGCCAGGCGCGGGTGCTGGAGTTCTCGGAAGTGAAGGCCGACTGGTTCAAGCCGATCTACGACTTCCACTCGTTCAAGGTGCTGCCCAAGCTCGGCAGCCTGTTCGCCGGCGACCCTGGCAGCTACCAGTACCTGGCCGAGAGCATCCGCAAGCATCCGCCGCAGGACGAACTCAAGGCGATGATGCAGACCGCGGGGTTCGAGCGCTGCGACTACCGCAATCTGTCGGGCGGGATCGTCGCCATTCATACCGGTTACAAGGTCTGACTTGAGCGGTCTGGGTAGGCCGCCTTCTGCGGCCTGTGCTCCTCAGCCCCGCCGGAGCCACAAGGCCGCGGGGCGGCGTCCGTGGGGCCGCTCAGGGGCTTGCCGCCAAGGCCGTCAAGGCAGCGGGTCAGGCCATGCCCGGCCGCAGGCAAGGCGCTAAACTCGGCGGCTCACACCGTCCCTTTGGGCCCGCCGTATGCGCTACTCGATCCTGACCCTCTGCCTGGCCGCCGCGCTCGCCGCCGGTTGTTCCCGCGACGCCGCGCCGCCGGCCGCCACCGCCGACAAGGGGGCCGCCGCCGTGACCATCGCCGACCAGAAAACCCTCGCCGAAGTCGACGAATACTCCTATTCCGAGCCTGACAAGGTCCGCATCAACGACCTCGCGCTGCAGCTGAAGGTCGACTTCGACAAGAAGGAACTGGGTGGCAGCGCCACCTACACGCTGGACTGGGCCGACCCCAAGGCCACCCAGCTGATCCTCGACACCCGCGACATCACCGTCGAGAAAGTCGTCGGCGAGCGCAGCGACGGAAAGTGGGTCGACCTGGGCTACAAGCTCGCGCCGAAGGACAAGGTGCTGGGCAACAAGCTCACCATCGAATCGCCCACGCGCAATGCGCGCATCCGCGTGACCTACCACACCTCGCCGGACGCCTCCGGACTGCAGTGGCTGACCCCGGCGATGACGCAGGGCAAGAAGACGCCCTTCATGTTCAGCCAGTCGCAGCAGATCCACGCGCGATCCTGGGTGCCGTTGCAGGACACGCCGCGCGTGCGCTTCACCTACACCGCACACGTGACCTCGCCCAAGGACGCGATGGTGCTGATGAGCGCCGACAACGATCCCAAGGCGCAGCGCGACGGCGACTACATCTTCAAGATGCCGCAGAAGATCCCGTCGTACCTGCTGGCGATCGCGGCCGGCGACCTGGTGTTCCAGCCGATCAGCGGGCGCGCCGGCGTGTGGGCCGAGCCGACGATGGTGAAGAAGGCGGCCAACGAGTTCGCCGACACCGAGAAGATGATGGTCACGGCCGAGCGCCTGTACGGCCCCTACCGCTGGGAGCGCTACGACATCCTGGTGCTGCCGCCGTCGTTCCCGTATGGCGGCATGGAAAACCCGCGCATGACCTTCGCCACGCCGACCGTGATCGTCGGCGACAAGTCGCTGGTGTCGCTGGTCGCGCACGAGCTGGCGCACAGTTGGTCGGGCAACCTGGTGACGTTCTCCACGCCGAAGGACAGCTGGCTCAATGAAGGCTTCACCAGTTACGTCGAGAACCGCATCGTCGAGGACCTGTACGGCAAGGAAGCGGCCGACATGGAGAAGGTCATCTCGCGCAACGAGTTGGCGGCCGAGTACAAGGAGATCGATCCCAAGCTGCAGGTGCTGGCGCTGCGTCCTGGCACGCTGGCCAATCCGGACGATGCGAGCAGCTCGACGGTGTACACCAAGGGCGCGTGGTTCCTGCAGTTCCTGGAGGAGCGTTTCGGTCGCGAGGCGTTCGATCCGTTCCTGAAGGAATACTTCAACCACTTCGCGTTCCAGTCGATCCCGACCACGAAGTTCATCGAGTACGCCAAGGCCAACCTGCTCGACAAGTATCCGGGCAAGGTCACCGAAGCCGAGCTCGACGAGTGGATCTACAACCCAGGCGTGCCGGCCAGCGCGCCCAAGACGGTGTCGCCGCGCTTCGACGCGGTCGATGCCGCGCGCAAGGCCTGGCTCGACAACGGCGCGCTGCCGGACAAGTCGGCCACGGCCAAGTGGACCACGCAGGAGTGGGTGCACTTCATCGATGGCATGCCCAAGACGCTCAAGCCCGAGCAGCTCGCCGCGCTCGATGCCGCCTACCACTTCACCGGCACGCCCAACGGCGAGATCGCGCAGCGCTGGTATCCGCTGGCCGTGCGCAGCGGCTACACGCAGGCCAACGAGGCGATCGCCGCGTTCCTGTCCAAGATCGGCCGCCGCAAGCTGATCATGCCGACCTACAACGAGCTGGTGAAAACCCCCGAGGGCCTGAAGCTGGCCGAAGACACCTTCGCCAAGGCCAAGCCGGGTTATCACCCGATCACGACCGGCTCGGTGGAAGAGGCCATCGCCAAGGCGAAGTCGGCACCGGCAGCTCCGGCGAAGTAAGGCGGAGCTGGCCTAAGTCGGCATCGTGCGGCGCCGTCGCGCCGCCGGACTCGGTCCCCAACCTCCCCCTGCAACGGGGGGAGGCGCTGAAGCGCCGCTACAGATCACTCCCTCCCTGCTTGCAGGGGAGGGCCAGGGAAGGGTTAGCTTGGTCGGCCCCTCCTGCGCCAGAGCCGACGTGCCCCATCGCATCCCGCGCCTGCCGATGCTCGTCCTAGCCCTCGTCCTCGCCATCGCCGTGATGGCAGGTGCGGTCGCGCTGTGGATCGATCCGTACTCGCTGGTGCGCGCCGAATTTACCCGCCAGCGCCTGGCGGCCGGGTTGTCGAAGGCCAGCGTGGTGATCGACGACCATCGCTGGGTCTACGCGTACAGCGATGACGCTCCGGCCGACGCGCCGACGCTGGTGATGCTGCACGGCTTCACTGGCATAAAGGAGAACTGGTATCCGGTCGCGCATCGGCTGCGCGGACATTACCGACTGCTGGTCCCGGACCTGCCCGGCTGGGGCGAGAGCCAGCGCATCGCCGGCGCCGATTACGGCTTCGTAGCGCAAAGCGCGCGCGTGGCGCGCTTCATCGACCAGATCGCGGGTTCACACAATGGGGTGGTGTTGCTCGGCCATTCGATGGGCGGCGGCATCGCAGCGCTGACCGCGGCGCGGTATCCGAAGGAGGTGGCGCGTGTCGGGCTGCTCGACGCCGCCGGCGTTCGCTTTGCCGACAACCGTTTCGGCGAGCAGGTGCTGGCCGGGCACAACCCGTTCGCCGTGCACGACGCCAGCACCCTGGAGCATTACCTTGGCACCGTCTACTTCGACGCCAAGGCGCGGCCGACGATCCCGTGGCCGGCCGACGGCATCTACATCGCACGCCGCCGGGGCGATGCCGCCTTCGAGCAGGGCGTGCTCGACCGCATCGGTCGCGGCAACGAACGCTTCCTGCCGGGCGAAGAAGCGGCGAAGATCCGCCAGCCGGCGCTGCTGCTGTGGTGTCGGCAGGATGCGGTGATCGACGCCAGCGCGCTCGACCTGTACGCGCGACGGATCCCGCAGGCCAGCCGCGTGCTGCTCGACGGCTGCGGGCACATGTCGTTGATGGAAAAACCCGACGCGGTCGCGCAGGCCGTGACCACGCTGATCGAACGAGGACAGGCAAGACGATGAATGCCAGGAACAAGACCCTTATTTCGCTCGGCCTCGTGCTGGCATTGGCAGCGTGTGGGCCGTCGCAGAATCCCAAGGCCGAGGCCGAAGCCAAGCGCGCGGCCACCGAACAGGCGGCCGGCGAATATGCGACGGCGTTCGAGACTGAATACGCCAAGCAGAACTGGGAGCTGGCCAGCGCCCACGGCGAAGTGCTCAAGGCCAAGTACCCGACCAGCGACGCCGTCGCGCGCCTGCAGTCGCAGATCGACGACGCCAAGGCCAAGGCCGCGGCGGCGCGCGAGGAGCGGCGGCTGGCGGGCCTGTGGACCTACCTGAACTCGCCAGTGAAGAGCGGGCAAGTGAAGGACGGCGTCCAGCTGTCCGCTTCGATCTATTCGAAGGACCCGGTCGACGTCGACGGCAGCGGTGCGCAGCCGGTGCAGCTGATCTTCCGCGATCATCCGGAATGGGGCCGCAGCAGCTACCTCGTGCTGGAGAAGGGCGACTTCGATTGCTACGGCGGTTGCAAGGTCAAGCTGAAGGTCGACGATGCCGCGCCCAAGCCGGTGGACGCGAGCCGACCCAAGACCGACGAGGCCATCGCGATGTTCATCGAGGACGAGAAGATGCTGTGGCGCACCGTGAAGGGCGCCAAGCGCATCGAGATCGAATTTCCGGTGAAGGCCGGCGGCACGCGCACGGCGGTGTACGAAGTGGCGGGCCTGGATTCCAGCAAATTGCCGAAGTGGAACTGACCTGCTGAACTCCCTTTCCCGCGAGCGATAGGGGTGGGGTGAGGAGGGTCGTGAATTTGGCGTAACGCCTGCCAGCCCCGCACGAGGAGTAAGCTCTGCGTGCGGCGGCGCGATATCGAAGCGTCGCCTGGCGGCGTGGCGCGGGATGCGCGCGCCAGTTCGCCCAGCGGCATCGCCGGCGAGCGGAACGCAACGATGCCGGGCGGAGGTCGTCATGCTATCGCCTCGCTTGTCAAACCTGCTCGATCAAGGGCAGGCGCCGTACACCACGCTCAACCACTCGCGCACCATCACCGCGCACGACACCGCATCGGTGGCTCACATCGAGCCGGAGCATTTCGCCAAAACCGTGATGATCAAGGCCGATGGCCGGCTGTGCATGGTGGTCATGCCCGCCGCCTACCGGGCCGACCTGCACCGACTCTCGCTTGCCCTTGGCGGTGCGACCGTGGAGTTGGCCGAAGAGGCTGAATTCCGCGGCCAGTTCCCCGATTGCGAGCCCGGTGCGATGCCGCCGTTCGGCCATCTCTACGGCATGCCGGTCTACGTCGATTCACGGCTGGCTCACCAGAAGATGGTCGCCTTCAACGCCGGCAACCACACCGAGGTCGTGCGCATGCAGTATTCGGAGTTCGAGCGGTTGGCGGCGCCGGAGATGCTCTGGCTCGCGCACATGATGTGATCGCTGGCAGCGAGGTGGTGCGTGCGCTGTCGCACGCCACCTCGCTGCGCAGTCGATGGCGCGGGTGCACTCGCCGTCGTCACATCGGTCTCACGCCTCCGGGTGTGTCTTCTGGTCCGTCTCGATCAGCGGAACTGACGATGGACGGTTTATCGAAGTCGTGCGCCGCGGCGCTGTTGGCGGTCGCCGCGCTGGGCGTTTCGCCGGTATGCGCGGCCAAGACGCTGTGGTTCTCCGGAATGTCGTGGACGGTCAGGCCGAACGGCGTTGGCGGCCCTGCCAACAACAACTGGTGCGAGAACAACGCATTCGTCGACGCGAGCGGCTACCTGCACCTGCGCATCACCCGCACGAAGGGGAAATGGTGCGCGGCTGAAGTCCTGTCCGACTATCCACTGGGTTACGGCGTGTATCAGTTCCAGGTGGACGGGCGTCCCGACCTGCTCGACCGCAATGTCGTGCTCGGCCTGTTCTCGTACCCGACAGCCGACGTCGGCCCGGACACGACCAACGAGATCGACATCGAGTTCGCCAAGTGGGGGCAGGCCAGTGGCAACGCCCTCAACTACACCGTCTGGCCGGCCAACCTGTCGCTGGATCCGACCACGAGGACATGGCCGTTGCCGCTCACGGGCAACGCCAGTACGCATCGCTTCATCTGGCAGCGCGACTCGATCCGCTTCCAGTCCACGCACGGGTTTTACGACGACAACCGCAACCCGATCGCCGATTGGACATTCGCCCCGGCCGATTACGCCCAGCGCATCGCCAGCAAGCCGATGCCGCTGCACATGAACCTGTGGCTGTTCAACAAGCCGCCGTCCAACGGCAAGACGGTTGAAGTGATCATCAGGCAGTTCAAGTTCACGCCGCTTTAGGCGCATCAGGTCGGGGCGCGCGACTGGCGGGTCTTGCCCGCTCATCCTCGTTGTTTCGCCACATGGCGCGTCAATCGTCGCGTCCAAATCCGAAGATCGTCGAATCAACGCAGCGTCCGATGGATGCGGCGGTGTGGCCGCGTGCAATGAAGCGACCGCTCGCGTCCCATCACCGACCGGAATCGCGCAAGTGATGCACGCGTAACAAACGTCTGGCGTTGAACAGACCGAGCGCGATGGGCGAAGCAATCCACGTAAGCCTTTGTCTATGCTAGCCAGCAGCGGCGCGTGATGTTTGTGCATTGAATCGCACGTGCGGTGTGTCTTGACATCGCCTGCTCGAAAGCGGGCACATAGCGCACATGGTCAAGGCGATTGACCTACGGAGCTTCAACCAAGGAATTCGGTCTGCATCAGGCTGAAAAGGAAGGTGGACGATGAAAGCAATCTGTCGCGCGCTGTTGTCGCTGCTGTGCTTGCTGGTATTGCCCGTGCATGCGCAGGATGAAGCCAAGCAACCGTGGGAGGAGTACGACAAGCTGGTCAAGGGTGGCGAGGAGATCGCGGCGCTGGGTCCGACGCTGTTTGGCGATCAGGTCAACCTGATGAACGGTGCGCTGTCGTTCTCCACGACGGATGTGTCGGCGCCAGGCAACAATGCTTCGCTGCCGATGGCCGTCACGCGCACGTATACCGTCAGCAATCGCAAGGGCTACCGCGTCAACGATCTGTTGCTGGCGGACTGGGATCTGGATCTGCCGCGTATCAGCGGTGTCTTCAGTTCGACGGGCACTGGCGGCGGCTTCGGCACGCCCTGCACCGCGACCACGGCAACGCAGGCCATGCCGCCCCAAATGCACATCGGCTCAAGTTTCTTCTCGCCCGCAGATTACTGGCAGGGCAATCAGGCTTCGATGCCGGGCGGCGGCGAAATGCTGCTGGCCAATGCCGGTGCTCCAGGACCGAGCGCCGGTGGGCCGTACTACTGGATGACCAGCGAGTTCACTTACTTCTCCTGCCTGGCCACGATCAAGAACGGCGCCGGCGAGGGCTTCCTGGCCGTCACCAAAGACGGGACGAAGTACTGGTTCGATTGGATGGCGTCCTACCAGGAGCCTGACCTGAAGAGCGGCAAGGGCGGCAGCGACATCATCCCTCGCAGCAAGCGCGTGCTGTACGCGACCCGCGTGCAGGACCGCTTCGGCAACACCGTCACCTACACCTTCACCAACGCGTCCCAAGCGCCGGCGCGGCTGACGCGCATCGATGGCAGCGACGGTCGGTCCATCACGCTGACGTACAACACACACGGCCACGTCGCCTCGGTTCGTAACGGGGTACAGAACGTCACTTATCAGTACCGCTATCCCAGCGAGGGAAAGGGAACGCTGACGGAAGTGACCTGGCCGGATAAATCAGAATGGAAGATCGATTTCACCGCATTGACGAATGCGGCCATCCGCTACGAGAAACCCAAGTGCGCCAGCGCCGGCATCTGGGGTCAGATCTGCGACCCGATACGCAGCTGCGGTGATCCGGGGATCGTCATCACCCCTGGCGTCACAGGAACCATCACTCACCCCTCAGGGGCCCAGGGCGAGTTCACCGTCGAACCGACCCGGCACGGCCGCAGCAACGTACCGATGGTGTGCAGCGGCTACACCGACCCCAACAACGACCCCAACGACGACACTGCCTACTATCCGCTGAACTACGACGCGCTAAGCGTGGTGAACAAGCGCGTTACCGGTCCGTCTTTGGCGCCCAGTGAGTGGACCTACACCTACGGCGCCGACATCCGATTCGCCGAGGCAACCGGGCCTGTCTGCACCTCGTCCAACTGCGGCGCGGTGGTTTGCACCTCGGATACCTGCGCCGGTGCCGCAGTGACGGTGTTGACCGGGCCGGACGGGCTGTGGGAGCGGCATACCTTCGGCAACAGCTACCGCTACAACGAGGGCAAGCTGCTCAAGATCGAGACCGGCACCGGCCCCGGCGCGATCCTCAAGACCGTAGTCACCGCTTACCAGTTCGCCCAGTCCGGCCTGCCGTTCGCCGCGCCCATTGGGCGCAGCCCGCAGCCGCGCGGCGATGGTTTCACTTCCGAATACCTCCGCCCGCAACTGCAGAAGACGATCTTCCAGGACGAGGCCAGCTTCACCAGCCTGGTCACTGGCTTCGATGCCTTCGCCCGGCCGCTCGGGGTTACCAGGTCCAGTTCCCTGGGCTACACCAAGACCGACGCGACCGAGTATCACGACGACGCGGCGAAATGGGTGGTCGGGCAGGTGAAGCGGCAGGTCAACGCAGACAACGGCGAGGTCATGTCGCAGGTCGACTACGCGGCGGATACCGCGCTGCCGGTTCGCCAGTACCAATTCGGACAGATCGATTGGACGCTGGCCTACAACCCGGATGGCACGCTGGCTTCCGCGAAGGACGGCCGGGAAAACTCCACAGTCCTGCAAGGCTGGAAGCGAGGCGTACCCACCACCATCGGCCATGCCGATGGCAGCGTCGAAGGGGCTTCGGTCGATGCAAACGGCTGGATTGATTCTGTCGTGGACGAGAACGGCTACAGAACGATGTACCGGCCCGACGATATGGGGCGGCCCAGCTTGACCGTGTTCCCATCCGACACGCCGGGGTGGAATGCCATCCACATGAAGTTCCGCACGTCCTCCCGCCAATGGGGCTTGCCGGGAACCGCCTGGTACCAGACCACCAGCAACGGCCCCTATGAGAAGGAGCAGTTCTACGACGGCCTGTGGCGTCCGGTCTTCGAGATCGAATGGGACACGTCCGACCCGAACACCAGGCGCTTCCGCTCACGTGCCTTCGATGCGTTGGGACGCGAAGCGTTCGTGTCCTACCCATCGGCTGCTGCCACCGCCTACAACAGCCTCGCCCAGGGCACACGCACGTACTACGACATTCTGGGTCGCGTGATCCGCACCGAGCAGGACTCGGAGCAGGGGCCGTTGATCACGCGCACGGAATACCTGCCCGGCTTCCAGCGCCGCATCACCAACCCGCGCGGCCAGTCGACGCTGCAGCAATTCCAGGCCTATGACGAGCCGAGCTACGACGCGCCGGTACGCCAGGAGTCGCCCGAAGGCGTGACGACAACGATCGTACGCGACCGCTACCTCAAGCCCTTGGAAGTCACCCGCTCCGGTCCGGAAGGCTGATCGTCCATCTCGCCACTTTGCTGAAAACCGCATGCCGTCGCCGAAAGATGCAGCGACGGCCATCGCTAGGAAGGAACCCGCCGATGTTCAGGTCCCTGATTTTGTTCGTGCTGCTTGGCCTGTGGTGCCAAGCCGCCTTCGCCACCGATGAAGTGTGGCTCAGTGCCCCCACGCAAGGGCAGACGTATACCGCGCCGGCCGACGTCACCATCACCTCCGAGTCTGAACTTGCCGCCGATGGCGAGCGCGTCATCGAGCACCGGCTGTACCGCAACAGTGTCGAGATCGCATACGGCAACACCCGCACGCTGACGCATACGCTCACCGGTTTGCCGGCCGGGGCGTATCAGTTCTACTCGGTCATCAAGACCAACCTCGGCCGCACGATCCAATCGTTGCCGCACGACATCAGCGTGGTCGTGCCCGGGGGCTTCCCGCCGACCGTGACGTTGGCGGCGCCCGGTGGGCCGTACATCGCTCCGGCCACGATCAACCTGTCCGCCACCGCCGCCGACAGCGACGGCAGCATCACCAAGGTCGAGTTCTACGCCGATGGAACGTGGATCGGCAGCGATGCCACCGCGCCGTACGAGTTCACCTGGACCGGCGTGCCCAACGGCGCCTACGCACTGACCGCGCGCGCCATCGACAACAACGGCATCGACACGACCTCCAGCCCGGTCGGCGTCACCGTCGGCCAGTCCACGGTGATCGGGCGCGTCGACGACCTGCGGTTGGATGCGGACGGCGGGCAACAGCTGATCGGCTGGGCCTGCTCGACCGGGCGCGATGTGTCCATCGACGTCCAGCTGTATGCGGGCGGCCCCGCCGGCACCGGCACGTTGGTCGGGTCCTACACGGCGAACCAGCCCAGCGAGCCGGCCATCGCCAGCACCTGCCAGGCGCACGGCACGGCCTACCGCTTCGTCATCCCGATCACGGCGCAGATCAAGCAGGCCTACGCCAATCAGAAGCTCTACGTCCACGGCATCTCGCCGATCGGCGCGGCCAATAACCTGCTGGACGGGTCCGGCGTGCTGACGATTGCCGCGCCGCTGTCGGTGTCGCGCAAATACGTCTACGACGCGCACCAGCAGCTGTGCAAGATCATCGAGCCGGAAGTCGGCGCCACCGTCATGGACTACGACGCGGCCGGCAACCTGGCCTGGTCGGCCAGCGGCCTGAGCCTGCCCGATCCCAAGCAGTGCAACCGCGACCAGGCGTTGGCGTCAGGTCGTGCAGTGCAGCGTACCTACGACGCACGCAACCACCTGACGACGCTGAGCTTCCCCGACGGGGGCGGCAATCAGAGCTGGAGCTACACGCCCGACGGCCTGCCCGCGCAGATCACCACCACCAACACGCCCGGCGCTGCGCCGGTGGTCAACAGTTACACCTACAACAAGCGCCGCCTGCTGACCGGCGAATCGCTGCGCCATCCCGACGGCACCCTGCGCAGCATCGGCTATGGCTACAACAGCGCCGGCATCCTGACCTCGCATACGTATCCGTCCGGCCTGGTGGTCGACTACGCCACCAACGGCCTGGGCCAGCCGACGAAGGTCGGCAGCTTCGCGACTGGCCTGCAGTACTACCCCAACGGCGCCGTCAAGCAGTTCACCTACGGCAACGGCATCGTCCACACGATGACGCAGAACGCGCGGCAGCTGCCGGCGCGCAGCACCGACGGCAACGCGCTCGACCTGGCCTATGCCTTTGATGCCAATGCCAACGTCAGCCAGATCCTCGACTACGTGCAGGGCACCGGGTTCAACCGGGCGATGCAGTACGACGGCCTCGACCGCCTGGTCACGGCCACGTCAGCCATGTTCGGCGGCGATGGCGTTTACCGCTACACGTACGACGGTATCGACAACCTGCGCTCGGCCAAACTGGCCGGCGTCAAGGACCACACCTACTGGTACGACGCTACCAACCGCCTGATCAACGTCAAGGACAGCGCCGGCGCCACCGTGATCGGCCTGGCGTACGACGTGCAAGGCAACCTGGCCAACAAGAACGGCCAGGCCTACGTGTTCGACTTCGGCAACCGCCTGCGCC
This sequence comes from Lysobacter sp., assembly GCA_036524935.1. Classification (GTDB taxonomy): domain Bacteria; phylum Pseudomonadota; class Gammaproteobacteria; order Xanthomonadales; family Xanthomonadaceae; genus Lysobacter_J. The sequence goes on from DATDBK010000021.1 coordinate 50,602, forward strand.
AGGCGCCCGGCAAGGAGGCCTACGCCTACGACGGCCACGGCCGCCGCGTCCTCAACAGCCGCCCCAACGGCACGCGCACCGTGTCGCAGTACAGCCAGACAGGGCAGCTGCTGTACCAGGAGAACACCAGCAAGGGCGTGGCGATCGAGCACCTCTATCTGGCCGGCAGCCTGGTGGCCACGCGTGAGCGCAACACGACGACCAACGCCGTCGCCACCAAGTACCGGCACACCGATGCACTGGGCAGCCCCGTTGCGGTGACCAACGAGGCCGCGCAGGTCGTCGAACGTACGACCTACGAACCCTACGGCGCGTCGATCGCCAAGGCGGTCGATGGCGTGGGCTACATCGGCCACGTCATGGATGCGGCGACCGGGCTGACGTATATGCAGCAGCGGTATTACGACCCGCAGGTGGGACGGTTTTTGTCGGTGGATCCGGTGACGGTTGATGGCAATACCGGGAGCAACTTCAATCGGTATTGGTATGCCAACAACAACCCGTACAAGTTCACGGATCCCGACGGACGAGCGACGGTTTACCAGTACGCCGACAAAGTTGTCATCGTGCAGACGTTCAAGAACAACGGGATTCAGTTCACGGACGATCAGATTAAGGAACAAGGCGCGAGCCTCAGTGGGCAAACCTCAGATGGAAAGACCGTCGTCGTGCAGTTTGTCCAAGGCAACGACAAGGATGCCGTCCATCTGAATCCGAATCCAAAGCTTGACGATACGAGCAGAGACCCCGCCTTACGTTCACATGCCGATAAGTTCGGCGGACGCAATGTGGAGATCGCGCCTAATGCGGCTGGCGAAGGAACTATTGGGCATGAGCTTGGGCACGTGTTGCATGCAGGTGACCAATACGGCGGCGGTATTGGTGCGGATGGAAAGAAAGCTACGTCTGATGTCCCCGGGCCTACGAACATAATGAAAAATGCAGCAGGAACCGCCAACACTCAGACTGTCAATGAGGTATACAAGGGCGCGTCGTCGAAAGAAAACACGCAGGTCAATTGCACTAAAGGTGCCGAGGCAGGTTGCTAATGAATAGGATCGTCTTTGCTTTTGTGCTCCTTTGCTCCTCTGCAACGCGAGTTGTGGAGGCTCAAGGGGGGGTGCCTCAGATTAAGTGCGAGATCGGCACTACGACTTGGTGTATTGCTACATTCGACGGTTCAATCAGCATGCAGGACGCGGGCGAAGCCAGAATCTGGACATTGCAAGCTCGAACAGATCGCAGCAAGTTGCCAATGAAAATTGTTGAGGCGAAAGCGTGCTCCGACACTGCAGATGAGGCAATTCACTTGGTCAAAGTCGATAAGAAGGATGCGATGTCTTCGGCAGCGCCTCAGGTTGCCGAGTACGTGCTTAACGCCAATGGTTGCAAGCTACGATTTGAGATACCAAAAGGTGAGAGTGCTGCGACGTACAAGCAGGTGATGCTGTACGGAATACTGGTCGGCTCGGATAAGATGACGCAGCTATACAAGGCTCGCTGACGACAGATCAAAGGGGGGAGCTAAAGGGGGCTGAGGCAATTAACCCGATCCTATGAGGGTCAGGCCAAAACGGGTCAGGTTACTTTTTTCGGAAACCTGGGACCCTTGAGTGCGGCGCGAGCGAATTCTCGCCGCCAAAGTGACGAGCCACGATCTCCCTTCACTCGTTGCCGGGCGGGCCAAAAAGGACGAAGGGAATTGATCATGAAACGATTCTTGGTGTTTTTAGCGAGCGTTCTGGCTGTGTTGCCGGGCGTTAGTTGTGCAACCTCGCCATCAAGCAGGCCGATAGAGACGTTATTCAAGAACGCAACTGCCGTGATTGTCGGAAAAGTGACGGATGTGACGGCTTCTTGCGACCCGAGAAAAAACGTCTGTAATTCCATCTATAGGGTCTCGTTCGATGAGGAGTCGATCAAACAGTTGAAACCCGCGAAGGGATCGAGCGTCAGTTATGAATCTATATGCTCGAATGTTCCGTTAGAGATAGGCTCCGCATACACCCTCTTTATTGAAGCGCCCACGCGATTCAATACTGCTGGTTCAAACAAATGCCTTCTCGCAATCGACTTCGACGGCGTTTTTGAAAAAATTGGGTCTTACGTCTACCGCGTAGGGGCTCCCGACGCCAAGATCATCGTAGATTTTGAAGGGGCCAAGTACCTGACGAATGCTGTTGTTGAGCCGGGGTTTGAACAAGCCATGGGATCTCTGTCGCAGGAGCCGTAGTCTCTTTTGGTCAGCCGGCGAATGATCAGAGCCGTGGGGAGATCATCAACGCTCCGACCAATACCAACGCATGCGCACAAGGCGTGCGCGCGGAAAACGGAGGATGCTGATGAAATTGCTACTACCTATTGCAAGCGCGATCTGTTTTCTCGGAAATGGCTGTGCGGCTGCATCGCCGCCCAGTCTCAGTCCTTCTGCGCCTCCTTGGAGATGCGAGATTCGTTTGTCGACCTGGTGTATTGCCGAGGGCGCTTACGAAATTACTCGACAGTTGGCCAGCGACTCTGTTCATGCCCGGGTTTGGTCAATGCGCGGCAGATTCAGGCCAGAATCGAAGTTGATAGTCCTTGAGCCCAACGGCTGCAGAAGCGGGTTTTCCGATGCATTGGAACTGTTGAAATTTGAACGCGGTGTGCGGTGGGAAAATCGTTCCTGGGATCGATTGCAAGCCAGGATCAAATCGGACGGGTCCTGCGACCTCACGGTACTGCTGCCGCCGTATGATGGCGACCCAATGGAGTGGGCATTCACAAGTGGTCTGCCGCAAGTGCGGCCTTGCAAGGACGAAGCATGCGAGAGTACGGGCCTTGCGGAGCTAAGGCCGCAGTTTGAAAAGCAGTTTCGCGAGGGGGTCACGAAGACCCCATAGAGTCTCGTAGGGCGGGCCTTGTGCGCTGAGAAATGCGAAGCGCCCTCGGGCAGGGTTAGTGCGTTCGACTGTTCTCCTGGTACAGCAGCTGCCCTGTCTGGCCGTACTGCGACACGGTGATCCTGGACTACGTGCAAGGCACCGTTTTCAACCGGGCGATGAAGTACGAAGGCCTGGACTGTCTGGTCACGGCCACCTCCACCATGTTCGGCGGCGATGGCGTTTACCGCTAGCGAGAGGAGTTGCCGATGAACTTTCGTGTGGGAGAGAAATTTGTCTTCTCACTCTTGGTCGGGGCCGGAATCCTGTCCTGCGCGACCGCGCCTTCGGGCCACTCGAGTACAGGAGACGATAGGCGCGGCCACTTCGTAGACCCGGGGGATTTTTGGGGTGTCAACTTTAAGGTTGGCCAACCAGTTCCTGGCGGACCATTGTTGCCCGCTCTGTCGGGTCCTCAAGATGAGAAAGCACTGGAAAACGATCTTGCAGTCCTTAGAAGGATGCCATCGGGTACTCCCCTTCGGGTTGTTGGTTTCACTGACTCAAAAGAATGTGCTGGCGTTTCCTGCGCTGAATTGTCATTGAGGCGGGCGCAGGCTGTGCACGATTGGTTGCTCAACCATGGGGTGTCCAAATCGCGACTGTCTGCGCCGTATGGTTTTGCTAGCGCAAGGCCTGTCGGAGATAACGGCACGGAAGAGGGGCGGGCTCGTAATAGGCGTGCATACATCAGCTATGAGAATGATCCGGAGAGTCCGTAGGCAAGATGAGTTTGAATATCAGGGTCATGTTTCTGATATTCCGGTTTGTTGCTCAACCACGTACGCCGGAGGGAATTGCGGTCAATGAGTGTCAATTTGTGTCGTTATTGGCTGGCAGCGTTGGTGGGGTTGTGCGCTGCGCTGTTGGGTTGCTCAGGTATGAATTCCGAGGCGGCTGCAAGCGAAATGCAGGCGGAGCCAGCGCTCGCATCTTCCGAGTTTTTGGCTGTTAGGTTCAAGTCGGGACATCCTTCGGTCGGAGAGCGCTTCTTGGACGCGGTCGAGTCGCCGAGTGAAGTTCAAGAAAGCAGATTGAAGATAGATGCTGGTGGCTTGCGAACGATTCCTGGTGTGCGCGTGGAGATCGTCGGGTTCACTGATGATCGCGAATGCTCTGGGCAGGAATGCTATGAACTGTCATTGCGTCGGGCAAAAAGTGTCTATGACTGGTTCCTAAGTCATGGCATCCAGAAAGAAAATATGAAGGAGCCTGAAGGTCGCGGCAGTGAAATGGCTATCCAAGGCAACGAAACTGAAGAGGGTAGGCGACGCAATCGCCGAACTGAGGTCAACCTGATCAATCCTTAGCTTCCAGCGCTTCGATCGAGTGCTAATGCTCGAGCCGGTAGCCATTCACGACATTCCATGACTGACTAAGAAAAAACATGGATACATGACGCTTGTTGAGCATCACGCACATCTCAAAGATGAAGGGAAATGGGACGAGTACCAAGCAGTGCTTGCGAGCAAGGAAGAGCAGCGCAAGCAGCTTTTGGAGGCACGGAATCGGGCGGCGCAGTCTATTGTGAAAGGCTGCTGGCGTGAGTCGTGAGGCCCCGGCGCCTGCTCGCCAGCGAAAGCCTGATAATCCGGACGCCAATACTCCGATTGATCAATGAATAACGAAATTCATGTTTTGAAGGATGAGGAAAATCAACAGCCGATTCCATCGGCCTGGAGGCGCACACTTCAGGAGATTGTTGAAGCGTTCAAGCAAGGGGATTTTCAGTTGGCCGGCGTTGATGGAGTTCGACAGCTTCCGCCCAGTGATGCTCAAAGGATCGCAAGAAATATCGAAAGTTATGGAGCACATCTGAAGAGCTTGCCGGAGGAAGCATGGGAGACTTCGGCCTGCCAATGGATGGGCGAATATTGGGATGCTTTGATTGATCTTTACACCGTTGAAGAAGGTGCGAGCGATTTGGCGCTGTCTGTTCGCGTCTATGAGATGGCCAAAGGTTATGAGTTCGACGTTCAATCGGTTCACGTGCCGTAATCGCGGCAATTGAAATCGAAAACCAAGAACAGGGGTCAGAGTACCTTTTCGGAAAACTCTGACCCTTGAGTGCGGAGCGAGTGAGTGCGGTGCGAGCCTCGCGCCAAAGTGACGAGCCACGATCTCCCTTCACTCGAAGTGTTGGAGGGCGCAATGCCTGGGGCGGCGCGACTGGCACTGGCGAAGTAGTGGGTGCTCAGTGTTACCAAGGCCGGAACGCTCAACGACATCCCACAAAACAAAAGCCCCGCCGAGGCGGGGCTTTCAGGTGTCCGCCGATGCCGCGGCCTAATTACAACGCGTAACCAAACTGCTGCTTGAATTGCTCGGCGAACTCGTCGTAATCGAAGCGCTGGTTCTGCGTGCCCGGGTGCTCGACCTTCAGCGCGCCCATCAGGTTGCCCATGCGGCCGATCGTCAGCCAGTCATAGCCCTTCTCGATGCCGAAGATCAGGCCGGCGCGGAACGCATCGCCGCAGCCGGTCGGATCGGTGACGCGGCGCTCGTGCGCCGGCGGGATATCGAAGGTCTTTTCCTGGGTGTGGATCTGCGAGCCGTGCGGGCCGCGCGTGGTGACGTAGGCCTTCACGCGCTGGACGATGTCGTTCTCGCTCCAGCCGGTGCGTTCCTGCAGCAGGTTGGACTCGTAGTCGTTGACCGTGACGTAGTCGGCCTGTTCGATGAAGGCGCGCAGCTCGGCGCCATTGAACAGCGGCATCGCCTGGCCCGGATCGAAGATGAAGGGAATGCCGGCCTCGGCGAATTCCTGCGCGTTCTGCAGCATGCCCTCGCGGCCGTCGGGGCTGACGATGCCGAAGGTGACGCCCTTGACGTCGCGCACGTGGTTCTCGAACGAGCGCATCATCGCGCCTGGATGGAACGCGGTGATCTGGTTGTTGTCGAGGTCGGTGGTGATGAACGCCTGTGGCGTGAACAGCTCTTCGATCACCTTGACCTGGTCCAGGCGGATGTCCTGTTCCTCGAAGTGGGCGCGGTACGGACCGAAGTCGGTGCCGACGGTCGCCATCGGGATCGGGTCGCCGCCCAGCAGCTTGAGGTTGTAGGCGATGTTGCCGGCGCAGCCGCCGAACTCGCGGCGCATGCGCGGCACCAGGAACGAGACGTTCAGGATGTGCACCTTGTCCGGCAGGATGTGGTTCTTGAACTGGTCCGGGAACACCATGATGGTGTCGTAGGCCAGCGAGCCGCAGATCAGTGCAGACATCGGTAATCGTCCTGGTATTGGAAAAGCCGCAAGTGGCGTGCGCGGGCGGTTGCGAGGGGCTCGCGGGCGCGCGACGCCTGCCGCGCGGCGCGTAGGGTAGCCGCTGGGCGGTCGCCCTACCAGTTTTTTGCGACCCGCGTCCTGAATCGGGGGCGCCTTCGCCGGGTAGGCTGGTCGCTGGCCAAGCAGTTGCCCTTTTGCGACCAAAACCGCCGTGGAACGCAGGTTTTTCCTTGCTCGCAAGGGGGGCGGTTGCTAGGCTAGCGGGCCCTGTGCGCCCCCCTCTTTTGACGGCCTATCCCTCGATGTTCAAGAAGTTTCGCGGCATGTTTTCCAATGATCTGTCCATCGACCTGGGGACGGCGAACACCCTCATTTATGTCCGCGGGCAGGGAATAGTGCTGAACGAGCCGTCGGTGGTCGCCGTGCGCCAAGACCGCCTGATCGGCGGCACCCGCACCGTCGCCGCGGTCGGCAGCGAGGCCAAGCAGATGCTCGGCCGCACTCCGGGGCACATCACCACGATCCGGCCGATGAAGGACGGCGTCATCGCCGACTTCACCTACACCGAGGAAATGCTCAAGCATTTCATCCGCAAGGTGCACAAGTCGCGCTTCCTGCGCCCGAGCCCGCGCGTGCTGGTGTGCGTGCCGTGCGGCTCGACCCAGGTCGAGCGCCGCGCGATCAAGGAATCGGCCGAGGAGGCCGGCGCCCGTGAGGTCTACCTGATCGAGGAGCCGATGGCGGCCGCGATCGGCGCCGGCATGCCGGTGACCGAGGCGCGCGGCTCGATGGTCGTGGACATCGGCGGCGGCACCACCGAGGTCGCGGTGATCGCGCTCAACGGCATTGTCTATTCGGCTTCGGTCCGCATCGGCGGCGATCGCTTCGACGAGTCGATCATCAACTACGTGCGCCGCACCTACGGCACCCTGATCGGCGAGGCCACGGCCGAGCGCATCAAGCTCGAGATCGGCTGCGCCTACCCGCAGCAGAAGGCGACCTCGATCGAGGTCTCCGGCCGCAACCTCGCCGAGGGCGTGCCGAAGATGATCACGATCAACTCCAACGAGGTGCTCGACGCCCTGCGCGAGCCGCTGGCCGGCATCGTCTCGGCGATCAAGCTGGCGCTGGAGCAGACCCCGCCGGAACTGTGTGCCGACGTCGCCGAGCGCGGCATCGTCCTGACCGGCGGCGGCGCACTGCTGCGCGACCTGGACCGCCTGATCAGCGAGGAGACCGGCCTGCACGTTCAGGTCGCCGACGACCCGCTGACCTGCGTGGCCCGTGGCGGCGGTCGCGCGCTGGAACTGGTCGACATGCACGGCAACGAGTTCTTTGCGCCGGAATAAACCGCGGCGCAAAGCGGGAATGGGGAATGGGGCATAGGCAACGATGGACGACCAGGGGCTGCGGCTACACGGGACACCGTGTCTGTTTGGCATGAAAGATCTCCGCCAGGCCCCGTTCTGCCCTCGTTCGCGATTGCTCCTCGTTCCCGCCCTAAATTCCCTATTCCCCCTCACCGGCTCCTGATCCATCGTGCCTCCTTACGCCGGTCCACCCACTGCCGCCCGCACCGGTGAAGTTGCCGGAACCCTCCGGCTGCTGGCGTACCTGGCGCTGTCGGTGGTGCTGATCCTGCTCGATCATCGCGGCGGCTGGCTCAGCCAGGCGCGCCAGCAGGCCGCGCTGATGGTGCAGCCGTTGTGGATGCTGGCCGGCCTGCCCGGGCGCATCGCCGAGCGCATCAGCGACGACGCCGGCACGCTCGGCCAGCTGACCGTCGAGAACCGCCGCCTGCGCGAGGAACTGCTGCTCAACCAGGCCCGGATGGCCCGCCTGCAGACGCTGGCGGCCGACAATGCGCGCCTGCGCGGCCTGCTCGATGCGGCCGGACGCGGCAATCTCGACGTGATCCTGGCGCCGGTGCTGGACATCGACCTGGACCCGACCCGCCAGCGCCTGGTCCTCGACGCTGGCAACCGCGACCGTGTTCAGGTGGGCCAGAGCGTGATCGACAACGGCGGCCTGCTTGGCCAGATCATCGGCACCACGCCGATGCACGCCAACGTGCTGCTGATCACCGACCCCTCGCACGCGGTGCCCGTAGCGATCGCCCGCAACGGCGTGCGCCTGGTCGCCTACGGCGAGGGCCGCAGCGATGTGCTGCGGTTGTCGAGCGTGCCGCTGTCGAGCGACGTCAAGGTCGGCGACGTGCTGGTCACCTCGGGACTGGGCGGGCGTTTCCCGGCCGGGTTCCCGGTCGGCACGATCACCCGCCTGCATCCGGACGACAGCCGCGCCTTCCTCGAGGGCGACGTGCGCCCGGCCGCGAAGTTCGACCGCGGCCGCGAGGTGCTGGTGCTGCTGTCGGCGCCGGGGCCGGTGGAAGTGGCGCCATTCGATTCGAGCCAGCCGGTGGGTGCGGCCGCAGGCACCACGGCGGCCGGTACTACAGTGGCCGCGCCAGTCGGGGCTGCAGCCGGCACGGCCGCGGCGACGACCGCGACGGCCCAGGCCGCCACACAGGCCAAGCCGACGCCGTCGAAGCCGACAGCTTCCGCTGCTGCCGGCAAGCCGCCGCTCAAGCCGAAAACCGTCCCGTCGCCAGCCGCGCAGCCGCCGGCGACCACCCAGCCGACCCCGCCGAAGGCGCCACCCCCGACCGGCGAGGAGCGTCGATGAGCCGCTCCAATGCCTACTGGGCGCTGCCCGTCAGTCTGCTGGCCGCGCTGATATTGGGTTTGCTGCCGTTGCCGGTGATGCTGCAGCCGCTGCGTCCGTATTGGCTCGCGCTGGTACTGGCTTACTGGCTGATCGAGGACCCGGACCGCGTCGGGCTGGGCGTGGCCTTCAGCATCGGGCTGCTGGCCGACCTGAGCTTCGGCACGCTGTTCGGCGAGCAGGCGCTGCGCCTGGTGGTGATGGCCTTCATCCTGCAGCGGTTCCGCGCGCGTCTGCGCTTCTTTCCGATGTCGCAGCAGGCGCTGGCCATCGGCGGTTTGCTGCTCAATGACCGCATCGTTGCCGCGGTGATTCATTTCGTGCTCGGACAGCCGTCGCCGCCGCGCGGGTTCTGGCTGGCGCCGCTGCTGGGCATGCTGTTGTGGCCGCTGGTGTTCGTCGCCATGGATGCGATGCGATTGGGGCAGTGGCGGAGAAGGTCCTGATGGCCCGTATGGCGCAGGTCGCGTTGCTTCCCAATGGCCGTCAGGTGGTGTCGCCAGACGCCGCGCCTTGCTGCCTCAGCCCCGGCGCGACCTGCGCCATACGGGCCATCAGGATCTGAGATGGGTCCGCGTCGTCGCATCCTGAAGAACACGGCCGCCGAGGCCGAGCAGTTCCGCAGTCGCGCCGCGATCGCCTTCCTGGGCGTGTTGCTGGCGCTGCTCGGGCTGGGGCTGTGGTACTTCCGCCTGCAGGTGTGGGAGCACGCCGACTACGCCACGCGCTCGGAAGCCAACCGCATCAAGCTGCGCCCGGTGGTGCCGGGGCGCGGACTGATCCTGGACCGTAAGGGCCGCGTGCTGGCCGACAACGTGCCGGCGTACCGCATCGAAGTAACGCCTTTCGAGGCCGGCAAGACCGAGGTCTGGCTGCCGGCGCTGTCGAAGATCATCGCGGTGACCCCGGAAGACCTGGCGCGCTTCGAAGACGAGCGCCGCGCTTCTCGTGGCTTCAAGCCGATCCCGCTGAAGCTGCGCGTCACCGAAGAGGAAGTCGCGCGCTTCGCCGTCGATCGCTGGCGATATCCGGGCATCGAGCTGGTGTCCTACCTCAATCGCCGCTACCCCTACGGCGACGTGTTCTCGCACGTGATCGGCTATGTCGGCCGCATCGATGCCAAGGACCTGGAGACGATGGGCGAGGGCAATGCCGCGCTGACGCACATCGGCAAGACCGGACTGGAGCGCTATTACGAAGAGGCGCTGCGCGGCAAGGTCGGCTATGAGCAGATCGAGACCAACGTCGACGGCCGTCCGATGCGCCAGGTCGGTCACGTCCCGGCGACGCCGGGCGCCGACCTGCGCCTGTCGATCGACCTGGACCTGCAGCAGGCGATGGTCACCGCCTTCGGCGACATGGACGGCTCGGCGGTGGCGATGGACCCGCGCACCGGCGAGATCCTCGCCATGGTCAGCCTGCCGGGCTACGACACCAACCTGTTCGTCAATGGCATCTCCAATGTCGATTACCGCGCGCTGATGGACAACCCGTCGCGGCCGCTGTTCAACCGCAACGTACTCGGCGGCGGCCCCCCGGGCTCCACCGTGAAGCCGCTGATCGGCCTGGCGGGGCTGGACAGCGGTCTGCGCACGCCCGAGTACAAGGTGTTCTCGACCGGCACGTTCTATATCCCCGGCCAGCGCCGCGGCTGGCGCGACGCGCACGGCGGCGCCGGCTGGACCGATCTGCGCAAGTCGATCTCGGCTTCGGTCAACTTCTACTACTACAAGCTCGCCTACGACATGGGCATCGAGCGCTTCGACCAGTACATGCGCAAATATGGTTTTGGCCAGCCCACCGGCATCGACCTGGCCGGCGAGAACAAGGGCGTGGTGCCGTCGCCGGAGTGGAAGCGCACGCGCAGCAAGGAGCCGTGGTACGCCGGCGAGACCGTCAACGCCGGCATCGGCCAGGGCTATTGGATCGCCACGGTGTTGCAACTGGTGCGCGGCACTTCGGCGATCGCCAACGGCGGCAACCTGGTTCGACCGCATCTGGTGGCCGCGCGCCGTGACGGCTATGCGACGCCCTGGGTGCCGCTGCCGCAGCCGACGCCCAGCCGCATCACCGACAGCGCGAGCAACCTGCGCGCGGTGCAGGAGGGCATGATCGCGACCATCCACGGCGGTGGTACCGGCGCGGCGATGGCCCGCGGCGCGCCGTACATGATGGCCGGCAAGACCGGCACCGCGCAGAAGATCAGCCGCAAGGGCAGCGTCAGCTTCGATCCGCACAACCTGCCGTACAACCTGCGCCACCAGGCGCTGTTCGTCGGTTATGCGCCGGCGGACAACCCGACCATCGCGGTGGCGGTCTCGGTCGAGCACGGCGGCTTCGGCGGCAGTACGGCCGCGCCGATCGCGCGCAAGATCTTCGACGCCTACCTGCTGGGCAAGATGCCCGAGCCAGTGGAGTCCGATCCCAAGAGCGTCCGTCCGCGGGCGCCTGACGCGGCGCCGCCCGACGAAGAAGATGCCCCGCCGGTGCCGGTCATGGCTCCGGCCGGCGTGAAGGCCGCAGCGATGCAGCCGCTTGCCGTGCCTGTGCTCAAGCCGGCCGCCGCCCCTCGCCAGGCCACGCCGGAGCCGACCCGATGAGACTGATCCTGCGCTGGCTGTTCGACCTGCTGCTGCGCTTCATGCGCACGATCGACCTGCCGTTGCTGGGTGCCTTGCTGGCGTTGATGGTGATCGCGCTGGCCGTGCTCTACAGCGCCGCCGACCATGCGATGGGGCTGGTGGTGCGCCAGGGCGCCTTCTTTGTCGCCGGCCTGGGCGTGATGTGGGCACTGTCGCGCGTGCCGCCCAACCAACTGCGCAACTGGTCGCCGCTGGTGTTTGCCGCGTCGTTGCTGCCGCTGCTGCTGGTGCTGGTGATCGGCACGGGCAAACACGGCCGCCACTGGATCAACCTGGGCGTGGTGTACGTGCAGCCGGCGGAACTGCTCAAGCTGAGCCTGCCGATGATGGTGGCCTGGTACCTGGATCGGCGGCCGCTGCCGCCGCGCCTGAGCACCGTGCTGACCGCCGGGCTGCTGATCGCCGTGCCCACCGGGCTGATCCTGCTGCAGCCGGACTTCGGCACGGCCATGCTGGTCGCCACCAGCGGCGCCTTCGCGTTGTACCTGTCCGGACTGCCGTGGTGGTGGTTCGGCATGGCCTTCAGCGCGGTCGCGGCGATCGCGCCGGTGGCGTGGTTCTGGTTGCTGCGTCCCTACCAGAAGGACCGCATCCTGACCTTCCTCAATCCCGAGTCCGATCCGCTCGGCACCGGCTGGAACATCATCCAGTCCAAGATCGCGATCGGCGCTGGCGGCCTGACCGGCAAGGGCTGGGGCCAGGGTTCGCAGTCGCACCTGAACTACCTGCCCGAGCACACCACCGACTTCATCTTCGCCGTGCTCAGCGAGGAATTCGGCTGGATAGGCGTTGCCACCGTGCTGGCGTTGTACATGTTCGTAATCGGGCGTTGCCTGTGGATCGCCAGCGAGGCACGCGACGGCTATTCGCGCCTGATCGCCGGCGCGCTGGGCCTGGCGTTCTGCGTCTACGTGATCGTGAACGGGGGCATGATCGCCGGCATGCTACCGGTGGTCGGCGTGCCGATGCCGCTGCTGAGCTACGGCGGCACCTCGGCGGTATCGCTGCTGGCCGGCCTGGGCGTGGTGATGGCGGTGCGTGCGCACCGGCCGGTGCATGCGCGATGAGGCCGACGGCGCGGCCGCAAGCTGACTGGCCATTCACGAACGCGAAAACCGCGGGTTCTTGCCCTCAGAACCTGCGTGATACCCTCGCGTCGATGACACGACGCCCAACCGCCCGTCGCGCCCTGATCCGCGCAACCACCCTTGCCTTGGCGCTCGCCCTGGCGGCCTGCGCCACCACCCAGGCGCCGCCGACCACCGGCAATCCTGCGCCGCCGGCCGCCAAGCCCCAGCCTCCCGCCCCGAACCCTCCGGCTCCGGTCGTCCAGCCGGTGGTGACCGAGCAGGCCCGCGCCGAGTTCGCGCGCGAAACCGCGGCAAAGTACGGCGTCGATCCGGCGTATATCGAGTCGGTGCTGTCGCGCGCCGAAATCCGCGACTCCATCATCACGGCGATGTCGCGACCGGCCGAAGCCAAGCCGTGGCGCGACTACCGGCCGATCTTCATCACCCAGGCGCGCATCGACGGCGGGCAGGCGTTCCTCGCCGAACATCGAGACGCACTCGCCCGGGTCCAGGGACAGTTCGGCGTACCGCCCGAGATCATCGTCTCGATCATCGGCGTGGAAACCAATTACGGCACCAACACCGGCAAGTACCCGGTGGTCGATGCGCTGTACACGCTGGCCTTCGCCTACCCGCGAACCGGCGACCCGGTAAAGGCCGATCGCGAGAACAGCCGTCAGGCCTTCTTCCGCAGCGAACTGGCGCAGTTGTTCGCGCTGGGCAGGGAAACCGGGCTGGACATCACCACGCTCACCGGCAGCTACGCCGGAGCGATGGGCTGGGGCCAGTTCATGCCGTCGAGCTACCGCGACTACGCCGTCGACGGCAATGGCGACGGCAAGCGCGACCTGTTCAACAGCACCGACGACGTCTTCGCCTCGATCGCCAACTACTTCGTCAAGAAAGGCGGCTGGGTGCGCGGTGGCACGGTCACGGTGCGCGCCAATCGTGCCACCGACGCGCAGGACGTGCCCGATTCGCTCGATCCGACCTTCACGCTGGGCGACCTCGCCGCGCGCGGCTACCGTCCGCTCGTCGACGTGCCGCCGAACCAGACCGCGACGCTGGTCAGCCTCGACGGCGCCAGCGGGCCGGAATACTGGCTGGGCTTCCGCAACTTCTATGCGATCACCCGCTACAACATCTCCAAGCACTATGCGATGGCGGTGTACCAGCTGAGCGAAGCGATCGCCGGACGCGCCCAGGAAACCACTCCGGTGGCCGCGACCGAACCCGGACAACCCTCGGCATGAGTCGCTCGCCGACCGCCCCGGCATTGCTGCGGCTGGCCGCCGTGCTGTTGCCGCTGGCCCTGGTCGCCTGCGCCAGCGCGCCGAAGAAATCCGCTTCGGAACCCGTCGCCGCGCCCGACAACGGCGGCGTGCACGGCGCGCCGCTGCCGCATGGCAAGAAGAAATCCCCGTACGCGCCGGCACAGGAAGATCCCAGCAAGCGCGGCGAATACACCGCCGGCGGCCTGTTCCGTCCGGGCCAGTCCGACAGCACGCCCGACCACGTGCCCGACGTCGACGAGATACCGGAACCCGAGGTCACGCAGGAGCCGCGTTCGAAGGTCGGCAACCGTCCGCTCTATGCGGTGCTCGGCAAGAAGTACCGCGTGATCGACGATCCCGAGGGTTACGTCGAGAAGGGCACCGCCTCGTATTACGGTCAGAAGTTCCATGGCCGCCGCACCTCCAACCTGGAGGTGTACGACATGTACGCCTTCACCGCCGCGCACAAGACGTTGCCGCTGCCCAGCTTCGCCCGCGTCACCAACCTGGACAATGGCAAGTCGGTGGTCGTGCGCGTCAACGACCGCGGCCCGTTCCACGAAGGGCGCCTGATCGACCTGAGCTACGCCGCCGCGGTGAAGCTCGGCATCACCCAGCGCGGCACCGGCCGCGTCGAGGTGCGCGCGCTGACGCCGGGCGACGACGACAAGCGCTACGCCGCCAATGCGAACTCCCCGGCGAGCCCCGCGAAACCTGCGACGCCCAGCGCGATGGACACGCTGGTCGCGGGCATGCCCGCGTCCGCGACCGGCAACACCGAACGCCGCTTCGACATGGCGCAGAACGGCAAGCCGATGACCGCCGCCGAATTCGACGCGTGGATGAAGGCCCGCCGGATCAACGTCGCCACCGGCAAGCCCGCAACCGTGAAGGACGGGCCAGTCGCGCCGACGACGGTCGCATCCAGCATCGAGCCGACCGCTACGGCGGCCAATACCGAAAGCGCACGCGGGAGCGAAGTCGTCCTGCAGATCGCAAGCTTCGCCGCACGCGATAACGCCGATCGCGCGCTGTCGATCCTGCGCGGCGCCGGCATCGACGAAGCGCGCGTGCTCGATGGCAGCGCCAACGGCCAGAAAGTGTGGCGCCTGCGCGTCGGTCCTTTGCAGGCCGACGCAGCGCCGGCCCTGGCAGCGCGCATCGCGGGCCTGGGCTTCGGCCAGCCGCAGCGAGTGCGTGACTAGAATTCCACCCCTTGACCCTGGCCGGAACGACACCGGCAACCGGAGCAGTAGAACGATGAAAGCCAGCTTCACCCGCAAGGCCATGGCCTTTGCCGCGCTGACCACCTTCGCGGTCGGTCTCGCCGTCGCCCAGACGCCGGCGCCGCAGCCCGCGACCGCGCAGCCGCCGGCCAGCGATTCCTTGCCGGTGCCGCCGCCGCCGGCGATCACCGGTACCGCGTGGGTGCTGATGGATGCCGCCAGCGGCAACATCCTTGCGGGCGAGAACTACGACCAGCGCCTGGAACCGGCCAGCATCACCAAGGTCATGACCAGCTACGTGATCGCCGCCGAAATGGCCGGCGGCAAGGTCAAGGGCGACGACCAGGTGATGATGACCGAGAACGCCTGGCGTGCCGGCGGCGCCGGCACCGACGGCAGCTACTCCGGCTTCGAGGTCAACAAGACCGCGCCGCTGCTGGAGATGGAAAAGGGCCTGGTGGTGCAGTCCGGCAACGACGCCGCGATCGCCCTGGCCGAGCACGTGGCTGGCAGCACCGATGCATTCGCCTCGCTGATGAACCAGTACGCCGCGCGCATCGGCATGAAGAACTCGCACTTCGTCAATCCGCACGGCCTGTCGGCGGAAGGGCACTACTCGACCGCGCATGACCTCGCGCTGCTCGGCCGCGCGCTGTCGCGCGACTACCCGGTCGCGTACTCGTACAACAAGATCAAGGAATTCACGGTCGGCCCGATCACGCAGCCCAACCGCAACCTGCTGCTGTGGCGCGATCCGTCGGTCGATGGCATCAAGACTGGCCACCATTCCGGCGCCGGCTACTGCCTGATGGCCTCGGCCAAGCGCGGCGACCAGCGCCTGATCTCGGTGGTGATGGGCTCGACCTCCGAGAAGCAGCGCGCCGACGACAGCCAGGCGCTGCTCAACTGGGGTTTCCGCTTCTTCGAGACGCACAAGCTCTACGACGTGGGCAAGGTCATCGCCCAGCAGAAGGTCTGGAAGGGCGCCGTCGACCAGGTGCAGCTGGGCGTGGCCCAGCCGATGCTGGTGACCGTGCCGCGCGGCAAGTACAACCAGCTCAAGCCGATGATGGACGTGCCCAAGCAGCTGATCGCGCCGTTCGCCAAGGGCCAGAAGATCGGCACGGTGAAGGTGATGCTCGACGGCAAGGTCGTGGCGCAGAGCCCGCTCGTCGCGATCGGCGCGGTGGAGCAGGGCGGCTTCTTCAAGCGCCTGTGGGACGAGTTCTGGATGTGGTGGGAGTCGGAGTGATCCGGCGTTCCG
>DATDBK010000022.1:0-3804 GCA_036524935.1 Lysobacter sp.
CTGACCCTGGCCGAAGCACGGGCCGACGTGTTCGACTACATCGAGCGCTTCCACAACCCGATCATCCAGCGAAGACTCGATGCCAAGGATCAGGCCTATAGACTCTTAACCCAACCGTCCGTGGAAACGGGGTAGAACCCCCTGTTAGGCCTAGCGCCGCAACCGGAGCCCATAACTGCGGCCGGCTGCTGTGCCATGACCTAACCCCGGCCGGAAATGTAGCAGCTCGCGATGCCTGGCGTCTCCGGAGAACCTGGGGGCGACCGAAGCGGGAAAAATGCCGCACCAAATTACGGGGGCTGGGGGCGTTGTGCACGTGGCCGAAGCAAAGCCGCGACGACCTCAGACACGACAACGCGTCGATCCTGTACCGGCCGCAAAGCTGCGGCGACATGCCTAACGCCAGAGTTAAGCCGCGCCGCGGAGCGGCGTCGGCTTGAATGAATTGTTAGGCCCCAATCTAGCCACGGCGCCTGCGGAAGAAAAGCGACATGCCTGCCAGGAGCATTACCGCAGATGCACCAAGCTGGAGCAAGAGCTGCGCGGTGCTTGGCGGGACGCCAAATGGATCTGCGTCATTGGCGAGTTGTGCCCCTTGTGGGTCAAGCAGGCCGAGCAGAGTGAAGATGAACCCCGCGAGCCCAATAGCGGACAGCAAGATGCCGAGTGCTTTCAAGGCAGTTTGCATAAGACTCTCTCTTGGGGCCTAACGCCAGAATTAAGCCGCACCGCGGAGCGGTGTCGGCTTGAATGAATTGTTAGGCCACCTTGCCGGAACGCGAGTTGCGCGCTGCAACAAATGACCAGAAGAAGACTACGAGTGCAAGCCAAACAAAGCCGACCTTGAGACAACTAGACGACGATTGAAGGAAATCGAGCGAGTTCAACTGTGGCTTGTTTAGCAGCAGGGGCCAACCCTCGGAGTGCCAGAACTGCAAGTACAAATCAACGCCGAACCACATGGGCACTAACCAGCCGGTCGAGAGCAAAGCAACAGCGAGCGATATCAGTGTCTTCATGCGGCCTAACTATTTATTCGACGACAGACTGGGGCGTAAGCCTGGTGTCTATCCATCGTGTTGGATGAGCCGTCTTCAGGGCTTCCCTACACGAAACAACGCCTTGTCTCGAATAGAGGTGCCTAACGCCGGCGCCTAATCTGTCGCTCGGTCAAGTCTGTTCAGGATTCCCCGATGCGACGCTATCACCGGCCCGGCGACGCGACAAGCGGGCCCGCGATCGGTCCGCCAGATACTCCGCCCCGCCTGCTGGATCGGGTCCGCGAGCGGATGCGTCGCCTCGGCATGGCCAAGCGAACCGAGGAGGCCTACGTCGGATGGGTACGCCGGTATGTCCTGGCCCATGGCAAGCGCCATCCTGACCAGATGGGAGCCAGGGAAGTGGAGCAGTTCCTCACCCTGCTTGCGGTGCGCGACAACGTGTCGCCCTCTACCCAGAACCAGGCGTTGGCCGCCCTGCTCTTCCTCTATCGCGAAGTCCTCGGCCAGTCACTTCCCTGGATGGACGAAGTCCGTCGCGCCAAGAAGCCGCGACGGCTCCCGGTGGTTCTTTCCCGGTCCGAAGTCGCAGCCCTGCTCAGCGAAATGTCCGGCGTGCACGGTTTGATGGCGTCCTTGCTCTATGGCAGTGGCCTGAGGTTGATGGAGTGCGTCCGGCTGCGAGTCAAGGACGTGGACATTGCGCGGTCGGAACTTGTGGTACGCCAGGGCAAGGGCGGCAAGGATCGGCGGACGATGCTGCCCCAGGCGCTGGGCATGCGCCTGCGCGTGCAGATGGACGAAGCTTTCGCGCTGCACACCCGCGACTTGACGGCAGGTTTCGGTGAGGTCTGGATGCCTGATGCGTTGGCGCGCAAGTTCCCGAATGCCGCACGGGATTTCGGATGGCAGTACGTCTTCCCTGCGACGACACGAAGCGTCGATCCCGCTTCAAATGTGGTGCGGCGGCATCATCGCGACGAGAAAGGTCTGCAGCGCGCGGTGAAGGCGGCGTCGCTCCGGGCCCGTACGGCAAAGCCAGCAACCTGTCACGCGCTGCGTCACTCGTTCGCGACGCATCTGCTCGAAGCTGGGTACGACCTGCGAACCATCCAGGAACTGCTCGGTCACGCCGACGTGCGCACGACTCAAATCTACACACACGTGCTCAACCGTGGCGGCCGCGGTGTCGTGAGTCCGTTGGATCGCTGAACTGGTTAGCCGGCCCGCTCAGCGCACCACCTTCATGCAACCGCTGCGAGGTCGCGCCTAGAGTGGCGCCATGCTCCGGGGCATCCCCCGGACTCCCCTCCCTGCAGTGGAGTGTTCCCATGTGGCACGACAACGCCTTCACCCGACGCCTCGGCCTGCGTTACCCCATCGTCCAGGGGCCTTTCGGCGGTGGCCTGTCCTCGATCGACCTGCTGGTCGCGGTATCGGAAGCCGGCGGCCTCGGTTCGTTCGGGGCACACCACCTCGCGCCGGAGAAGCTCGGCGAACTGGCGCAGCAGATCCGCGCACGCACGCAGCGCCCGTTCGCGCTGAATCTATGGGTGTCGAACCAGGACCCCGGTGGCGACCGGCTCACGGCCGAACAGTTCGCCGAAGCTGTCGAGCGTTTCCGCCCCTATTACGACTCGCTCGGCATGGCGCCACCGGCGATGCCCGAGCGCTATGGCCAGCGTTTCGAAGACCAGGTGCAGGCCATGCTCGACGCACGGCCGCCGGTGATGAGCTTCGTGTTTGGCATTCCCCCTGCGGACGTCCTGGCCGAATGCAGGCGCCTCGGGATCGCGACGATGGGAACGATCACCACCCTCGACGAGGCCATCGCCATGGACGAGGCCGGTGTCGATGTCATCGTCGCCACCGGTTTCGAAGCCGGCGGGCACCGCGTGTCGTTCATGCGCTCGGCCGAGGATTCGCTGACGGGTACGCTGGCGTTGATCCCGCAGGTGGTCGATCGCGTTTCGTGTCCGGTCATCGCCGCGGGCGGCATTGCCGATGGACGCGGCGTCGCGGCGGCGATGACGCTCGGCGCGCAGGGCGTGCAGATCGGCACCGCGTTCCTGGCCTGCGAAGAGTCGGGCACGAACGAGCTGCACCGGACGATGCTGTTCAGCGATGACGCCAGGTATACGGCGCTCACTCGCGCCTTCAGCGGCCGGCTCGCGCGCGGCATCCGCAACCGGTTCGTCGATGAGTGGGAAGGTGTGGCACCACTGCCCTACCCGATCCAGAACTGGTTTACCGGGACGTTCAAGCCGACGGCCGCGGCGCAGGGGCGCGGCGAGATGATTTCGCTGTGGGCTGGACAGGGCGCGCCGCTGTTGAAGCATCGGCGTGCGGGCGAGCTTTTTGATGCGCTGGTTGCCGGGGCTGGAGCGTTGTTGCGCTGACGCCTCGGGCGCGTTGACCCGGGTGCGGCCTTTGGCCTTACCCGGGCTACGGCGATCGTCCCTCTCCCGTTGTGGGAGAGGGACTTGCTGGCCTTACTCGCCGATGTGCTGCTTCAGCCAGGCGTTGACCGTGTCGTGCCATTGCACGCTGTTCTGCGGCTTGAGCACCCAGTGGTTCTCGTCCGGGAAGTACAGGAACTTCGACTCGATGCCCTTGAGCTGCAGCGTGGTGAACGCGCCGATGCCCTGCTCGACCGGGATGCGGTAGTCGAGCTGGCCGTGCACGACCAGCATCGGCACGCGCCAATCCTTGACGTGGTTGACCGGGTTGAACTTCTCGTAGTTGGCGGCCTTGTCGATCGCGGTGCCGCCCTGCTCCCACTCGGTGAACCACAGCTCTTCGGTGG
>DATDBK010000023.1:0-12074 GCA_036524935.1 Lysobacter sp.
GCCTTGTCGATCGCGGTGCCGCCCTGCTCCCACTCGGTGAACCACAGCTCTTCGGTGGCGAAGCCCATCATGCGCTGGTCGAACACGCCGTCGTGGTTGACCAGGCACTTCCACGGTTGGTTCCAGTTGCCGGCGATCCAATTGACCATGAAGCCGCCATAGCTGGCGCCCAGCGCGCAGGCCTTCTCGCCGTTGAGGAAGCCGTACTTCTGCTGCGCCGCGGCCCAGCCCTTCTGCAGGTCTTCCAGCGGGCGGTCGCCCCAGTGCTGGCTGATCGCGTCGGTGAATGCCTGGCCGTAACCGGTGGAACCGTGGAAGTCGATCATGACCACGGCGTAGCCCTGGCCCGCGTACGTCTGCGGATTCCAGCGGTAGCTCCAGCCGTTGCCGAAGCTGCCCTGCGGGCCACCGTGGATCAGGAACGCGACCGGGTACTTCTTGCCTTCGACGTAGTTCCACGGCTTGACCACGTAGCCGTGCACGGTGTCGCCGTTCCAGCCCTTGAAGTTGAACTGTTCGAAGTCGCCGAATGCAACGTCCTTCAACGTCTCACCGGTGGTCGCGGTGATCGCGCGCAGCGGCGCGGTGGCATCGCTGCTGGTGGTGTAGAGCACGTCGCCACTCTTGAGCGAGTTGCGCGTGATGGCCAGCGTCGGGCCGGCCATGTCGATCGCCGAGATGGTGCCCTCGCCGATCAGCTTGCTGGCCTTGCCAGTGGCGATGTCGACGGTGAACAACGGATGCTCGCCGAGGTCGGTGGCGGTCGTGTAGATGCTCTTGCCGTCAGCCGACAGGGTGATGCCGTCCGCCGAGCGGTCCCACTGCGGTGCGATCTCGCGACGCTGGCCGCTGGCCAGGTCGAGTGCAATCAGGCCGAAGCGGTCTGCCTCGAAGCCCGGACGCTTCATTGCGCGGTAGTACAGGGTCTTGCCATCGCTGCTGAAGGTGGCGCCGGTGTCCCAGGCGGGATTGGCGGCGGTCAGGTTCTTCGCCGCGCCGGTGCCATCGGCACTGACCTGGTAGAGATCGAAGTTGGTCGAGGTCGGTTCCTTTGCGTCGGCGATGCGGGCGCTGAACACCAGGCTCTGGCCGTCCGGCGCCCAGGTGTACTCACCGCTGTCGCCGAACGGACGCGACGGCACGTCGCCGATGACGTCGCCACTGACCAGCGTCGCGGTCGTCGCCGGCTTGTCGGCCAGCGTCGTCACGAACAGGCGATTGAGGCGACCGTCGTTCCAGGCATCCCAGTGGCGGATGAAGATGCGGTCGAACACCATGCCGCTGGTCTTCTGCTTGCCCTTCTCGTCGATGCGCTTCTGCGAGCAGGCGAAGTCGCCCTTGCAGTCGGCAAACACTTCGGCGTTGAAGGCGACGCGCTTGCCGTCGGGCGACAGCTTGTAGCCGCCGACGTCGGTGCTGAACGCCGTCACCTGCTTCGGCGTGCCACCCGAGGCGGCGATCGAATACAGCTGCGAGCTGCCGGACTTGGCGCTGAGGAAGTAAACCGTCTTGCCGTCAGGCGAGAAGCTCGGCGAGTTGACGTTCCAGCCTTCCGGGGACAGGCGGACCGGCGGCGCGGCGTCGCGCGCGAACAGGTCTTCGATCCACAGGGACGATGTGCCCTTGTTGGCGGCGAAATCGACCACGCGCTTGGCGAAGACGACGCGGCGACCGTCGGGCGACAGCGTCGGCGACGACACGCGATCAAGCGTGGCCATGTCACGGACGTCGAAACCGCGCGGCGCGGCCGAGGCGGAAAGGGGAGACAGCGCGGCCGCCAGCATCAGCGGCAGCAGGGCACGGCGAAACGTCATGACGGCTCCAGCGGGTACAAAGCCCCGGATACAAAGACCGTCGATGTTAGGCGTCCGTGACGGCGGCCGCAAAGGCCGGAATGCCCGCCGCCGTTGCCGTGTTTGCCGGTTGGCGGACCCGCCGCCAACCGGCCCTGTTCAGCGTCAGGCGACCGCGACCTTGGCGCTCACGCGCTCGGCCCAGCGGTACAGCACGAACACGACCGCGACGAATGCCACGCCGCCGATCCAGACCGCCGGGCCGGCAAAGCCGTCGCCGACCAGCCCCAGCGGGAAGTCCTCGCCGGAGAACGCCACCAGCGCGGCAATGGCCACGCCAATCAGGCCTTCGCCGACGATCATGCCCGAGGCCAGCAGGATGCCCATCTGCTTGGTCGCCTCCGGCTTGGCGCTGCGATCGGCGCGGCGGTCGAACAGCCAGCCGATGACCGCGCCGACGACCACCATCAGCGTCGCCGAGGTCGGCAGGTAGATGCCCAGGCCGACGGCCAGCGGCGACAGGTGCGCGGATTTCGTCGTGCGGCGCAGCACGGCGTCGACCACGATCAGCCCCGCGCCGATGTAGGCGCCGATGCGGATCAGGCTCCAGTCGATGTTGCCCTGGATCACGCCCTGCGCCAGCGCCGAGATCAGTCCCGCCTGCGGTGCGGCCAGCGCGCGGCCGGGCACGGCACCCGGCGCACCGGTGAAGCCATAGGCCTGGTTGAGCAGATCGAGGATCGGCGGAATGATCGCCGCGCCGGCGAGCACGCCGACCACCAGCGCCCACTGCTGCTTGGACGGCGTCGCGTCCACCAGTTGCCCGGTCTTGAGGTCCTGCAGGTTGTTGTTGGCGATCGTCGCCACCGCGAACACCACCGCGGTGACGAACAGGGCGAACGCCACCAGCCCCTTCTCGTTGCCCGGCGCCAGCAGCGGCTTGATGCCGAACACCAGCAGCAGTGCCGCGCCGATCACCACCAGGATGCCGATGCCCGACAGCGGGCTGTTCGACGAGCCGATCAGGCCGGCCATGTAGCCGCACACCGCCGACACCAGGAAGCTCATCACGATGACGTAGAGCAGGCCGCCGATCACCAGCTTCCACATGTGTTCGCCCAGGCCGCTGCCGAGTGCGAAGTGGCCCAGCAGGAACGCGATCGGGACGAAGCAGGCCAGCGAGATCAGGCCGACCATGCCGATCGGGATGTCCTGTTCCTGGCGCGGCAGCGAGCCGGCCTGGCCGGCCTTGCGTATGCGCGACGCGGCCATCGCCGAGGCCAGGCCGCTGGCGACCGGCTGGACCAGCTTGGCCAGGGTCCAGATCGCGGCGACGCCAATCGTGCCGGCGCCGATGAAACGCACGTAGGTCGCCCAGGTCGCTTGGCCGAGATCGGCCGCGGGACCGGCGGTAGCGGCCAGCGCCGAGTAGTGCGGCACCGCCCAGCCCCAGGCGATCAATGCGCCCACGCCCATCGCCACGCCGACCCACAGGCCGACCAGGTGGCCGACCGCGAGCAGCGCCATCGACAGGGTGAAATCGAAGCCGGTGACGCCGCCACGGTCACCGCCCAGGCGGAAATACGCGCCGACGTTCGAACCGAAGATGCGGGTGGCGACGATCAGCGAGAACGTGGCGGCGACTACCGAGCCCCAGACCACCGCGAGCAGGCCGTAGCGGCTTTCCTCGGCGCCGGTGGCAGTCGCATCGTCGCCGCCGCTGCCGACCTTGAGCACCTCGGCGCAGGCCACGCCTTCCGGGTACGGCAGGTCCGAATTGGTCACCAGCGCGCGCCGCAGCGGGATCGAATACATCACGCCGAGGATGCCGCCGAGGGCGCAGATGGCGAACGACTCCCAGTAAGGGAAGCCGGTCCACCAGCCGATCATCACCAGGCCCGGCAGGACGAAGATGATCGAGGACAGCGTGCCCGCCGACGAGGCGACGGTCTGCACGATGTTGTTCTCCTGGATCGTGGAGTCCTTGAAGTTGCGCAGCAGCGCCATCGAGATCACCGCCGCCGGGATCGAGGTGGCGAAGGTCAGGCCGGCCTTGAGGCCGAAGAAGACGTTGGCGGCGGTGAACAGCACCGTGATGATGACGCCGAGGATCAGGCCGCGCACGGTCAGTTCGGTGCGCGGCACCGCGTCGGACAGGCTCTTGCTGGTCACTGGATCGCGCCCCTGCTGAAAGTTCGGGCGAGTATTGCAGACAGGCCCGCGCGGCGTACATCAGCCCCTTCGCCACGGCCGTGCTGCACGCCGGGCCGTCCCAGGCCCTAGAATCCGGCGACGTCAGTCACGGATCGCCCATGTCCACCATCGCTGCCCCTGCCTTGCCCGGTGACATCGTCGTCCGCGACGCGCGAGACGAGCTGTTCGGCCACCCCAAGGGGGTCTACGTCTGCTTCTTCACCGAGATGTGGGAGCGGTTCTCCTTCTACGGCATGAAGGCGCTGCTACTTTTGTACCTGCTGCAGCACCACAGATTCGGCGACCGCTCCGGGCTGGACGTGCTCGGCGCCTACGGTGGCCTGGTCTACTGCCTGCCGGTGGTGGGCGGCCTGCTGGCTGACCGCTACCTGGGCATGCGCAAGGCGGTGGTGTTCGGCGGTCTGCTGCTGGTGGCCGGCCACCTGGGCATGGCGGTCGAAGGCCACGCCGCGCAGATGGTCAACGGCGTCGTCGTGCGCGACGAGGGATCGCTGCAGGTGTTCTACCTGTCGCTGTCGCTGATCATCCTCGGCGTCGGTTTCCTCAAGCCCAACATCTCCACGATCGTCGGCCGGCTCTATCCGGACAACGACCCGCGCCGCGACTCGGGCTTCTCGCTGTTCTATGCCGGCATCAACCTCGGGGCGCTGTTCGCCTCGCTGGTGTGCGGCTACCTCGGCCAGACGCTGGGCTGGCGCTGGGGCTTCGGCGCCGCCGGCATCGGCATGCTGCTGGGCCTGGGGCAGTTCCTGTGGGGCCAGAAGTACCTGCACGGCCATGCCGAGCCGCCGGATCCGGCGCGCCTGCGCGAGCGCGTGTTCGGCCTGCCGCGCGAGTGGGCGATCTACCTGGGGATGATGCTGGCCCTGGTGCCGATCGCCTCGCTGATGTGGGCGGTGGCCAACGGTCGTTTCGCCCTCGGTGGCGAGATCTCGCTGGCATTGCTGCTGATGCTGCTGGTGATGCTGGTGGTGCTGGGCTGGTTCGCCTGGTTCGTCACCGCGCGCTGCACGCGAGTGCAACGCCAGCAGATGCTCTCGCTGATGGCGATGATCTTCATGTGCCTGGTGTTCTTCACCCTGTACGAGCAGACCTACGGCTCGTGGGTCACCTTCACCGATCGCATGCTGACCAAGGACGTGGCGCCATCGCTGGTGATCCGCGAAGGCACGCCGTGGCCGTGGTCGACGGTCTCGCTGCTGCTGGCGCCGCTGGCATTCATGGTTTCGGCGTCGTTGTCGGACCGCCATCCCGAGTCGCGCATGCCCAAGGTGCTGTTCGCCTCGGCGGTGCTGGTGATGCTGGTGTTCCTGCTGCGCGATTGCCTGGTGCTGCCGCAGACCGCCGGCTCGCTGACCTACCTGGGCGCGCTGTTCCTGGTGTTGCTGGCACCAGTGTTCGGTCGCTTGTGGGACGCGCTCGACCGCCGCGGGATGGATCCTTCCAAGCCGGTGAAGTCAGCCTTGGGCCTGCTGTTCGCCGGACTCAGCTTCATCCCGCTGGCCTGGGCGGCGCAGCACGCCGGCGCCACCGGTGAAGTGGCCAGCGTGTGGTGGCTGGTGCTGGCCTACCTGGTGCTGGAAATCGGCGAGATGTGCCTGGCGCCGGTCGGCCTGGCGGCGGTGACGCAGTTGTCGATGAAGAGCGTGGTCAGCCTGATGATGGGCACCTGGTTCCTCGCCACTGCGTTCTCGGAGACGCTGGCGGCATTGTTCGGCAAGCTCGCCGCGATCGACATGTCCGAAGGCACGACGCTCGACTTCGCCGTCGCCGGCAGCAAGTACGCCAGCCTGTTCTGGCTGATGATGTGGATTGGTATTGGCTGGGCCGTAATCGCGCTGCTCGCCTCGCCGATGCTGCGAAGGATGATGCACGGCGTGAAGTGACGCGGCGTACGCAGTTCCCGGCGCGCTGCGGCCGGGCACAAAAAAGAGGGGCTGCCTTGGCAGCCCCTCTTTCGTTGCAGCGCTTGTCTGGATTACTTGGCTGAATTGTTGGCCGCGCCGGTTCCTGTCGCCGCCACTGCGCCGCCAAGGCTGCGCGAGAGGAACGCCAGCAGGCGGGTGTAGTACTCGCGCTGGTGCTCCACGAGGTAGAAGCCATGGCCTTCGGTGTCGTAGTAAAGCGTCTCGACCGGCACGCCGGCCTTGCGCAGGGCCTGTTCCATCATCTTGCTGTGCTCGATCGGTGCGCGCTGGTCTTCGCCACCGGCCGCGAGGAACACCGGCACCTTGATACGATCGGCGATGCGGTTGGGCGATACCGAGCCCAGGTTCTCCGCCTTGCCGACCCAGTCCGCCGACCAGTTGCCCATGCGGGTGAGCAAGCGCTTGTCGTCGGCCTGCATCTTCGGCAAGTCATACACGCCCACGTAGCCGGCCGCGCAACGGTACAGGCCAGGCTCCTTCGCCACGCCCATCAGCGCGGCATAGCCGCCGTAGCTGGCGCCGTAGATGCAGATGCGGTCCTTGTTGGCGACGCCCTCGGCAATCGCCCACTTCGTGGCATCGGTCAGGTCGTCCTGCATGGCGCCGCCCCACTCCTGCGCGCCGGCCTGGCGGAAGGCGCGACCATAGCCGCCGGAGCCGCGATAGTTGACCTGCAGAACCGCATAACCCGCCGCGGCCAGCATCTGCGCCTCGTCGTTGAAGTTCCACGTATCCAGGATGCCGAACGGCCCGCCATGCGGCATCACCACCAGCGGCAAGCCCTTGCCGGTGCTGCCCTTGGGCGTGGTGAGGTAGCCGTGCAATTCCAGGCCATCACGCGCAGCGAGCTTGATCGGCGCCATTGGCGCCATCTGGTCCGGATCGAACCAGCTGCGCCGCGAGAGCAGGTGCGAGGCCTTCTTGTTGACCGTGTCGAAGACGTAGAAGTCACCCGGATTGCGGTCGTTGGAGACGCGGACAAGGGCCAGACTGCCGTCGGATGTCTGCGACGTGATCTCGACGCTGTTGCCGGCGAAGGCCGATTCCAGGCTGCGGTACAACCTCGCTTCCGGCGACTTCTCGTCGATGAAGGCCGTGCGCGGCTTGCCGTCCATGAAAAACGCACCCACGGGAATGCGGGTTCCGGCGCGGTAGATGATGTTCGTCGGCAACCATTCGAGGTTGTCGACATCGGCCGGGTCGACGTTGTCGTCGCTCAGGACAACCTTGCGTTCGCGGCTGGCCAGGTCGAGCGCGACGATCGCATCGGGACCCTTCGGCTGCTCCGATCGCAGGTACACCGTCTTGTTGTCTTCCGAGAATCCGACCGGGTACTCGAACCTGCCGGAGCTGTTCTCGATGCTGAGCAAGGTCCAGGCATCGCCGGTGCCGGCGCGATAGAAGAGCTTGCGGACGTTGTCGGAGTCGGCACCGTGGACGAAACGAACGACGCCCTGGTTGTCGGCATGGAAGGTCGCCTGGCGAACCGGCGCCATGGCCACGCGCGCGCGGCGGCCGGTGAAGACGTCGATACTTTCGGCGCTGGAGTAGGGATCGGCCGTGTAGGGCATCACCTCGACCAAGGCGTTGCGGCCATCGCCCATCGCAGTATCGATGGGGAGGGCCGCGATGCTGTCGCTGCCCTTCTTGGGCTTGATCGTGGTACCGAGGCCACCATCGTCGACGCGGAAGCCCGCCAGCATTTCCGCCTTTCCGCCGTCGGCATTGATCGCGAACAGCTCACCGGTGGCCTGCGGCTGTTCGAGATTGCCAAAGCGCTCGGCGATGCTGATCAACACGCGATCGCGACTGATCCAGTTGAAATCTGCGACGTGGGAGTTCCGCCCCAGCTTGAAGCTGCCGGTGACCTTGTTGGTGCCACGCTCGATGATCGCAAGCGCGGTGCGATCCTCCAGCGGCACGGTCGCGGCGAAATATTCGCCACCGGGTGAAAGCTTCACGTCGGTGAACTCGTCCTTGCGGACGTAGGCGCCCACGTCGATGCCGCCATCGGCGGCCAAGGCCGGTACCACCGGCATCAGCGCCACAAGGGCTGCCAGCAATGCAACTCGCTTCATTGATCCTTCCCCAAGGTTGGCGCGTCGCGACCCCCTTGGTCTGCAAGCGCGCGCATGGAGCCTACCCGATCCGGGGTAGCCGGCTCCATACCCCGGGCATCATGCCTTCGCGGCGGCGAGGGTCCTTTGCAGCGCTTGGCGCCATGGTGGCAGGTCGATGCGGTACTGCTCACGCAGGCGGGCCGTATCGAGCACCGAATAGGCCGGTCGGCGCGCGCGCGTCGGGTAATCGGAAGTTGTGATCGCCGTCACCACCGGACGACGGGTGGCCAGGCCCGCCGCCATCGCCTCGTCGAAGATCGCCTCGGCGAAACCGTGCCAGGTGGTCTCACCGTCGGCGACCAGGTTGACGATGCCGGATGCCGGGAACCCATCGCGCAGGAGCTCGGCGGTGACATCGGCGATCAGCCATGCCGGGGTCGGCGTACCGCGCTGGTCGGCGACGACGCGCAGTTCATCGCGCTCGGCGCCGACCCGCAACATGGTGCGCAGGAAGTTGGCGCCGTGCAGGCCGTACACCCAGGCGGTGCGCAGGATCAGATACCGCGCGCCGCTGGCAGCGATCGCGTCTTCGCCGGCCAGCTTGCTGTGGCCATAGACGCCGATCGGCGCGGTGCTGTCGTCTTCGCGATAAGGGCGACTGCCCTGTCCGTCGAAAACATAGTCGGTCGAGTAATGCACCAGGGCGATGCCGCGCCCGGCGCATTCGACAGCGAGGCAGCCGGGGCCCTGGGCATTGGCGAGGAAAGCGGCCTGGGCATCGTCCTCGGCGCGATCGACCGCGGTATAGGCCGCGGCGTTGACGACGGCATCGGGGCGCACGCGATCCAGTAGCGGTGCAATCGTTTCGAAGTCAGCGAGGTCGAAGCGCTCGCAGACGGTTCCGTCTTCCAGCTGACCACTGCGCGTCGTCGCGACGACTTCGCCCAGCGGTGCCAGGCTGCGCAGCAGTTCGTGGCCGACCTGGCCGTTCGCACCGGTTAGCAGGAACCTCACGACACGTAGACCGGCAAGCGATCCTCGGCAACCTCGTCCAGGAACGGTGCGCGAGCGTCCTTGTCGGACAGCGACACGTCCGTCACCGGCCAGTCGATCGCAAGGCGGGAGTCGTTCCAGCGAATGCCGGCGTCAGCCTGTGCGTCGTAGGTGGCTGTGCACAGGTAGGTAAAGACCGCGCGCTCGCTCAGGGTCACGAAGCCATGGGCGAAGCCTTCGGGGATCCAGAAGTGGCGCTTGTTCTCCGCGCTCAGCAGCACGGCGGTCCAGCGGCCGAAGTGCGGCGAGCCACGACGGATGTCGACCGCGACGTCCCAGACTTCACCTTCGACGACCGAGACGTACTTGCCCTGCGGATTGGGCCACTGGTAATGCAGGCCACGCAACACGCCACGGCTGGACGAGGAGACATTGCCCTGCACGAACTGCGGTTTCAGGCCGTGGGTGGCGAGCTTGTCGTGATTGAACGACTCGAAGAAGTAGCCACGATCGTCGCCGAACACGCGAGGTTCAATTACCACGCAGCCGGGCAGATCCGTCTCGATCACCTTCACGGCACGTAGCCCCGTTCGGCAAGGCTGAGCAGGTACTGGCCATAACCGTTCTTGGCCAGAGGGCGGGCCAGCTCATTGAGACGCTCGGCGTCGATCCAGCCGTTGTTCCAGGCAATCTCTTCCGGACAGCACACGCGCAGGCCCTGCCGCGCTTCGATCGTCTCGATGTAGTTCGAGGCTTCGAGCAGCGACTGGTGCGTACCGGTGTCGAGCCAGGCGTAACCGCGGCCAAGCTGCTCGAGGTGGAGCGAACCTTCCTCGAGGTAGCGACGGTTGAGGTCGGTGATCTCGAGCTCGCCGCGGGGCGAAGGCTTGAGTTCG
This sequence comes from Lysobacter sp., assembly GCA_036524935.1. Classification (GTDB taxonomy): domain Bacteria; phylum Pseudomonadota; class Gammaproteobacteria; order Xanthomonadales; family Xanthomonadaceae; genus Lysobacter_J. The sequence goes on from DATDBK010000023.1 coordinate 9,885, forward strand.
GATGCGAAATCACTGGCACGACCGTCGTAGAAGTACAGGCCGGTCACGGCGTAGTTCGAGCGCGGCTTGTCGGGCTTTTCCTCGAGTCCGATGACCTTTCCGGCCAGGTCGAACTCGGCGACGCCGTAGCGTTCCGGGTCGCTGACCCAGTAGCCGAAGACGGTGGCGCCTTCATCGCGCGCATCGGCACGCTTGAGCATGGCCGTCAGGCCCGGGCCGTGGAAGATGTTGTCGCCCAGGACGAGGCAGCTCGGCTTGCCCGCGAGGAAATCACGGCCGATCAGATACGCCTGCGCCAACCCGTCGGGGCTCGGCTGCACCGCGTACTCGATCTGCATCCCCCATTGCGAGCCATCGCCAAGCAGGGTCCGGAACAGCGCCTGCTCGTGCGGCGTGTTGATGATCAACACTTCGCGGATGCCCGTCAGCATCAGGACGCTGAGCGGGTAATAGATCATCGGCTTGTCGTACACCGGCAACAGCTGCTTGCTGATGCCCTGCGTGATCGGGTACAGCCGGGTGCCGGTACCGCCGGCCAGAATGATTCCCTTGCGGCTCATTCGATCGCTCCTCAGGCCTGGCCAATTCGTTCGAGACGATAGCTGCCGTCCAGCACGCGGCTTACCCACGGTTGATTCTGCAAGTACCAGTCCACGGTCTGTGCGATGCCTTCTTCGAACGTGACGCTCGGGCTCCAGTCCAGTTCCTGCTGCAGCTTGGATGCGTCGATGGCGTAACGGCGGTCGTGGCCAGGCCGATCGGTAACGAACCTGATCAGCGACTCCCGGACGCGACCGTCGGCGAGCGGTTGACGCTCATCGAGCAATTTGCAGATCGTCCTGACCACGACGATGTTCTCGCGCTCGGCATCACCGCCGACGTTGTAGGTTTCACCGACGCGGCCAGCCTCCAGCACGCGCAGGATGGCGGCGCAATGGTCGCCGACATGCAGCCAGTCGCGCACATTGCGGCCATCGCCATACACCGGAATCGGCTCACCGGCCAGCGCCTTGGCGATGACGAGCGGAATGAGCTTCTCCGGAAACTGGAAGGGACCGTAATTGTTCGAACAGTTCGTGGTGAGAACTGGCAGCCCGTACGTGTGGTGGAACGCACGTACGAGATGATCCGACGCAGCCTTCGATGCCGAGTAAGGCGAGTTCGGTGCGTACGGGGTCAATTCGGTGAATTTTCCGGTCTCACCGAGCGTGCCGTAGACCTCGTCCGTCGAGACGTGGAGGAAGCGGAACGATGCACGACCGGTTTCATCCAGCGCCTTCCAGTAATCGCGGGCCTTTTCAAGCAGCCCAAGTGTGCCGACCACATTGGTCTGGACGAACGCGGCCGGTCCGTCGATGGAACGGTCGACGTGACTCTCGGCGGCGAAGTTGATTACCGCGTCGGGACGATGCTCGCGCAGCAATTGCTCCACGACCACGCCGTCGCCGATATCGGCATGCACGAACGCATGGCCAGGATGGGTATTGATCGACGCAAGCGTGTCCAGATTGCCGGCATAGGTCAGGGCATCGAGGTTCACGACCTTGATGCCTCGCCTGACCGCCTCCAGCACGAAATTGCCGCCAATGAAGCCGGCACCGCCGGTCACAAGCCAGGTTGGCACCTAAATTACTCCGGAGGTCTAGACGTTTCGGCGCTGTATCTGCGACTCAGAACGGAATATCGTCGTCGGCGAAGTCGTCGGCAAAGTCGCTGGTCTTGGCTGCCGGGGCATCGCGACGCGGCGCGGACTCCTGCCTTGCCGGCGCACGCGACGGGCGCTCGCTACGATCACCGCCGCCACCGCGGGATTCACTGCGGCCGCCACCACCGCCGCCTTCGCCACGACCGCCGAGCATCTGCATCTCGTCGGCGATGATGTCGGTGGAGTAGCGCTCGACGCCGTCCTGGCCGGTGTACTTGTCGTAGCGGATCGAGCCTTCGACATAGACCTGGCTACCCTTGCGCAGGTATTCGCCGGCGATCTCGCCGAGCTTTCCGAAGAAGGTCACCCGGTGCCACTCGGTGCGCTCCTGGGTGTTGCCTTCGCGGTCCTTGCGCACGCTGGTGGTGGCCAGGCGGGCCTTGGTCACGGCCATGCCGCCCTGGGTGTACTTGGTTTCCGGATCGTCACCGAGGTTGCCGACCAGGATCACCTTGTTGATGCCACGTGCCATGGGTATGCGTGCC
>DATDBK010000024.1:0-18981 GCA_036524935.1 Lysobacter sp.
GGTCGGTGCCGACCGCATCTGCGCCAACGGCGACACGGCCAACAAGATCGGCACCTACCAGCTGGCGATCGCGGCACGCCACCACGGCCTGAAGTTCATGGTCGTGGCCCCGTCCTCGACGGTCGACATGGAGACCCCGTCCGGCGACGCGATCCACATCGAAGAGCGTGACCCGGGCGAGTTGTTCGGCGTGGGCGGCGTGCGCACCGCGGCCGAGGACGTGGGCGCCTGGAACCCGGTGTTCGACGTGACCCCGCACGAACTGATCGACGCGATCGTGACCGAGCGCGGGGTGATCGAGCGGCCGGATGCGGCGGCCATGAAGGTCGCCTTCGGCTGAGCGCGCCGTCATCCCGGCGAACGCCGGGACCCAGGCTGGCCACACATCCGCCGAGGGCCTGGATCCCGGCGTTCGCCGGGATGAGCGCCATGCCCATAAACCCTCTTTAAAAACCCCCGCAACTGCTTGTTTCTGCGTGGGAATCAGGCAGCAGCGGGACCCCGTTCCGTGCTATGATTTCGTGTCCTTTTGAAGCCGTCGACGACGGGCTGTCAAAGGGCCCCTGACGGGGTCCGCGACGCTGGCCCGGCGGGCAGTTGCCGCGACGGTTCTTCAAGACGTGATGCCCGACCGCAGTCGTCGCTGCGGACAACCAACGAACGGAAACCTGATGGCCGAACTCGCCAAGGAAATCATCCCGGTCAATCTCGAAGACGAGATGCGCCGCAGCTACCTCGATTACGCCATGAGCGTCATCGTCGGGCGCGCGCTCCCGGACGCGCGCGACGGACTCAAGCCAGTCCACCGCCGCGTGCTCTACGCGATGAACGAGCTCGGTGCCCACAGCAACAAGCCGTACTACAAGTCGGCGCGTATCGTCGGTGACGTCATCGGTAAGTACCACCCGCACGGCGACACCGCGGTGTACGACACGCTGGTGCGCATGGCACAGCCGTTCTCGCTGCGCTACATGCTGGTCGACGGTCAGGGTAACTTCGGTTCGATCGACGGCGACAACGCCGCGGCGATGCGATATACCGAAGCGCGCATGTCGCGCATCGCGCACGAGCTGATGGCCGACATCGACAAGGAAACCGTCGACTTCCAGCCCAATTACGACGAGAAGGAACTCGAGCCCACGGTCATGCCGACGCGTGTGCCGAACCTGCTGGTCAATGGCTCGGCCGGCATCGCGGTCGGCATGGCGACCAACATTCCGCCGCACAACCTGTCGGAAGTGATCGACGCCACGATCGCCCTGATCGATGACCCGACGATCGACGTCGATGGCCTGATCCAGTACATCCCGGGCCCCGACTTCCCGACCGCGGGCATCATCAACGGCACCGCCGGCATCGTGAATGCCTACCGCACCGGCCGCGGCCGCGTGCGCATGCGCGCGCGCGCCGAGGTCGAAGTGGCCGACAACGGCCGCGAAGCGATCGTCGTCACCGAGATTCCGTACCAGGTCAACAAGGCGCGGCTGATCGAGAAGATCGCCGAGCTGGTCAAGGAAAAGAAGCTCGAGGGCATCAGCGAGCTGCGCGATGAGTCCGACAAGGACGGCATGCGCATCTACATCGAGGTCAAGCGCGGCGAGTCGGCCGAGGTCGTCCTCAACAACCTCTATCAGCAGACGCAGATGGAGTCGGTGTTCGGCATCAACATGGTCGCCATTGTCGACGGCCGGCCCAAGCTGCTGAACCTGAAGGACCTGCTGGAAGTGTTCGTGCGCCACCGCCGCGAGGTGGTGACCCGCCGCACGATCTTCGAGCTGCGCAAGGCCCGCCAGCGTGCCCACATCCTCGAAGGCCTGACGGTCGCGCTCGCCAACATCGACGAGATGATCGAGCTGATCAAGACCTCGGCCAACCCGACCGAGGCGCGCGATCGCATGCTTGCCCGCAAGTGGGAGGCAGGTCTGGTCGGTGCGCTGCTGTCGGCAGCCGGTTCCGACGCTTCGCGTCCGGAAGACCTGCCGGCCGGTGTCGGCCTGGTCGACGGTTTCTACCAGCTCACCGAGGCCCAGGCCCAGCAGATCCTCGAAATGCGCCTGCACCGCCTGACCGGGCTGGAGCAGGACAGGCTGACCGAAGAGTACAAGCAGCTGCTGGAAACCATCCGCGGCCTGATCGAGATCCTCGAGGATCCGAACGTGCTGCTCGAGGTCATCCGCACCGAGCTGCGCAACGTCAAGGAAGAATTCGGCGACGCGCGTCGCAGCGAGATCCGTGCCAGCGAGGAAGACCTCGACATCCTCGACCTGATCGCTCCGGAAGACGTGGTGGTCACGCTGTCGCATTCCGGCTATGCCAAGCGCCAGCCGGTCAGCACCTACCGCGCGCAGAAGCGTGGTGGCAAGGGCCGCAACGCCGCCGCGACCAAGGACGAGGATTTCATCGACCACCTGTGGCTGGTCAACACCCACGACACGCTGCTGACCTTCACCAGTGCCGGCCGCGTGTTCTGGCTGCCGGTGCACCAGTTGCCCGACGCCGGCCCGAACGCGCGCGGCCGACCGATCATCAACTGGATCCCGCTGGAAGCCGGTGAGCAGGTGCAGGCGGTGTTGCCGGTTCGCGAGTACGTTGAAGATCGCTTTGTCTTCTTCGCCACCCGCAACGGTACCGTCAAGAAAACGCCGCTGACCGAGTTCGCGTTCCGCCTGCAGCGCGGCAAGATCGCCATCAACCTCGACGACGGCGATGCCCTGGTCGACGTCTCGCTGACCGACGGCACCCGCGACATCATGCTGTTCGCGAGCAACGGCAAGGCCGTGCGTTTCGCCGAGGACGCGGTGCGCTCGATGGGCCGCACCGCCACGGGCGTGCGCGGCATCCGCCTGGCCGAGGGCGAGGAGGGCGAGGACGGTGCCGAGAACACCGACGGTGCGCGCGTGGTCAGCCTGATCGTGGTCGAAGGCGACGGCGACATCCTCACCGCGAGCGAGCGTGGCTTCGGCAAGCGCACGTCGCTGGAGGAGTACCCGCGCAAGGGTCGTGGCACGCAGGGCGTGATCGCGCTCAAGACCACCGAGCGCAACGGCACGCTGGTCGGCGCGGTGCAGCTGTCCGACCATCACGACGTGCTGCTGATTTCCGATGGCGGCACCCTGGTGCGCACGCGCGCTGCGGAGATTTCGCAGGTCGGCCGCAACACCCAGGGCGTGACGCTGATGCGACTGGCGGCAGATGAAAGCCTGCAGACGATCGAGCGCGTCGACGCCTCGCTGGACGAGGACGAAGACGGTGCCGAGGCGGTGATCGGGTCGGCCATCGCTGAAGGAACGGTCGAGACCAACCCGATATCGGGTTGACCGGTCCGGGCCATGAAAACGCCGCCGAAAGGCGGCGTTTTCGTTTGTAGTTGTAGCCCGGGTAAGGCCGCAGGCCGCACCCGGGAGTGCGCGTCAGGCGCGACTCCATCGCCGCGGCTATCCCGGGTGCCCCCGGATCAAGTCCGGGGCTACCCGGGCTACGACATCGTCCACCGACAGGCGCTGCAGGTCCGCCACCTCGATCGCATCGAACGCGCGCATCCGGATGCCGGTGCGCTGCGCGCTGGTGTGCGCCCCGAACAGGGCCAGGCCCGGCGTGCCCAGGCAGGCGGCAAGGTGGGTCGGCCCGGTGTCGTTGCCGACCACGAACGCGGCCCTGGCAAGCACGCCGGCGAGGGCGAACCAGTCGAGGAAACCGGTGGGCCCGAGCAGCACCTCGCAAGGTAACGTGCGCGCCAGCTGCAGCTCGTCCGGCCCGGGCGCGACCACCACCTGCCGGCCGCCGTCGATGAGGCGCTGCGCGAGCTGGGCATAGCCGGGCCAGCGCTTGTGCACGTGCTGCGCGGAACTGCCCGGGATCAGCACGACGTATCCCGGCCCGATGCCGGACGCGGCGAGAAGGGCGGAAACGTCGTCGGCCATCCAGGACACGTCGGGCGCATCGGCATGGGCCGCGGCCACACCCGCCTGGGCCAGCAGGCGCGCATACGCGGTGCGATCGGGCACGCCGCTGGCGCCGCCGTTGTCCTTGCGGTGCCATGGCAGGCCCGGCGGCAGGAGGCGCCGGTAAAGCCGCGTCCGCTGGCTGCCCTGGAGATCGTAGACATGAGCGAAGCCACGCTCGCGCAGCCGCCGCAGTAGTTCCAGGTTTCGGTCCACGCGCAGCCACGATGCGCGCGGGTCGACGATGAGCTCGTCGACGTGCGGGCAGCGTTCCATTAGCCGGCGGAACTGCGGCGCGACCAGCAACGACACATGTGCGTCCGGATGGTGCGCGCGGATGTCGCGCAGGGCGCCGTCGGCCTGGACCAGGTCGCCGAACGCGCCCTGGCGAATCACCAGGATCGACGGGCGGGGTCCCGGAGCGGGGCCGGTCATGCAGGCGGTTGGATCGCTGGCCAAGGGAGGCATGTCTTCGCGCAGCATCGTCGTCCGAAAAGGGCAGGCGGGCCGTCGGCCCGACGCGCGGATGATGGCACAGGCGATCGCGTTCCAGCGCCGGTCGCCGCGCAATTCGAGCAGGCCGCGTGAACGCCGCCGGCGGCGATGCTCCTATACTTCGCGAAAATCAGGGGAAGCGGCATGAAGCACGTATCCGTCACGGAAGGAACCGTTCCTGTCGCAATGCCTCGAGCGCTTCGAACGCGGCCGTCAGCAAACCGCCGATTGTTCCGCGTTGCCGCGATCATCATCGCGGCCACACTGTTGCTCGCCGGTTGCAAGCGCGACGCCGATGGCCAGCTGCCGGCAGTCAGTGGCGAGGCAGTCCAGGCAAAGCGCGAGGCGGTGCAGGGGTTTGCACTGGTCGCCGCCTACCCGGACCAGAAAGCCGACGAACAGATGGCCATCGCGCTCGAGTTCAGCCGGCCGCTGGTGGGCAGCCAGGCATTCGATGAACTGGTCGCGGTGGCCGACAGCAACGGCGCGGTGGTCAAGGGCAGCTGGGTGTTGTCGGATGACGCCAAGGTGCTGCGCTTCCCGCACGTGGAGGCCAGTCGCGATTACGTCGTGTCGATCAAGGCCGGGCTGACTGCCGCTGCCGGCGATCGACTCGGCAGGGAAGTGCGCAGGCCGGTGCATACCGGTCCGCTCGATCCGGTGGTCGGCTTCGCTTCGCAGGGTAGCGTGCTGCCCGCACGCGAGAGCCGCGGGCTGCCGGTGGTTTCGGTGAATGTCTCCGAAGTCGATGTCGAGTTCCTGCGCGTCCGGGACAAGGAACTGCCGCGGTTCTTCGCCCAGTACCAGCGCGGCGGTCGACGCGGCAGCTGGGAACTCGGTAGCGACTACAGCGACAAGACGCCGATGGAGCGTCTCGCCGAGCCGGTGTACGTGAACCGGTTCGTGCTCGGTGGCAAGACCAACGAACGCGTGCTCACCTACCTGCCGCTGCAGGACATCAGGGAGCTGCAGCAGCCAGGCCTGTATTTCGCGGTGATGAAGCGCTCGGGCGAGTTCCAGGACCGCTTCGAGACCGCCTTCTTCAGTGTCAGCGATCTCGGCCTGCATGCGCGTGCCTACAAGGACAAGCTCTTCGTCCATACCGCCTCCCTGCACACCGGAACACCGGTCGGTGGCGTTGAGCTGAAGGTGCTCGACGGCAGCGGCGAAACGGTGATGAAGGGCGAGACCGACGGCAACGGCAACGTGATGCTGGGGTATACGCTGGACGCAGGACATGTCCTGGTCGCAACGCACGGCAAGGACGTGTCGATGCTGCCGTTCAACCAGCCGGCACTGGACCTGTCGGAGTTCGCCGTCAGCGGCCGCGAGCAGGCGTGGTTCGATGTCTTCGCCTGGTCGGGCCGCGACCTGTATCGACCGGGTGAGACCGTGCGGGTCTCGGCGCTGCTGCGCGACCAGGACGGGCAGCCGGTAGCAGCCAAGGGCAAGGCACTGCAACCGCTGTTCCTGCGCTACGTGCAGCCCGACGGCAAGACGTTCGTGGAGACGCGCCTGCAGCCTGATGCACAGGGTTACGTGCGTCACGCGCAGGTGATCCCGGTGGACGCCGCGACGGGTCGCTGGCGCATCGAATTCCGCACCGATCCGGGCAGCAAGGATGCGGTACAGGGCATGGTGTTGCGGGTGGAGGAATTCCTGCCCGAGCGATTGAAGCTGGACCTGGAGGCGCAACCGGTGCTGAGGCCCGGCGAGCCGGTGCAGCTGGCGGTGGAAGGCGCTTACCTGTACGGCGCGCCGGCGGCAGGCAACCGCTTCACCGCGCGGCTCGCGGTCGCGGTCGAGCAGCACCCGCTCGAGCAGATGCCCGGGTACTTCTTCGGTGATCCGACGCTGGCGTTGCCGAAGGAAGCCAAGGATGTCGTCGACGCGAAGCTCGACGCCAACGGCCGCCTGCGCCAGGACATCGCCTTGCCGGCCGAGGCGAAGCCGGTCAGCACGATCGCCGCAATCGTGACGGGAAGTGTTTTCGAAAGCGGTGGCCGCAGCGTCAACCGCAGCGTCAAGCGCGTTCTGTGGCCGGCCGATGCGATTGTCGGCGTCAGGCCGCTGTTCGACGACAAGGAAGGTACCGATGCCAATGCCGACGCCGGTTTCGAGCTGATCCGCGTCGGCAGCGACGGCACGCCACGCGCCGGCAAGGGCCTGCGCGTGACCCTGGTGCGCGAGCACCGCGATTACCACTGGAACTACCAGGACGATGGCGGCTGGAACTTCGACTTCACCCGCCGCTTCGAGGATATCCAGACACGCACGTTCGACGCTGGCAACGCGCCGCAGCGGATCGATTTCCCGGTGGAGTGGGGCGACTACCGGGTCGACGTGTTCGATCCGGCGACGAAGCTGACCACGCGCTATCCGTTCACCGCCGGCTGGAGCTGGAACGACGAGAACCGCGGCCTCGACGCGCGTCCCGACAAGGTCAAGCTCGCCCTCGACAAGACTGCCTATCGCGCCGGCGACACGCTCAAGGTGACGTTGACGCCGCCGCACCCCGGCAAGGGCCTGCTGATGGTCGAGAGCGATCGCATGCTCTACGTGCAGGACGTCGACGTGAAGGCAGGCAGCACGTTCGAGATCCCGGTGACGAAGGACTGGGAGCGCCACGACGTCTACGTGACCGCGCTGGTGTTCCGCGGTGGCAGCGCGTCGAGCAAGGTCACCCCGGCGCGCGCGGTCGGCATCGCCCACGTGGCAATGGACCGGCGCGAGCGCAAGGTCGCCGTCGGCCTGTCGGCGCCGGCGTTGATGCAGCCGGAACACAAGTTGCCGGTGACGGTGAGCGTGCCGCAGCTGGCTGGCCAGAATGCGTTCGTGACGGTGTCGGCGGTCGACGTCGGCATTCTCAACATCACCCGCTTCCCGGTGCCGGATGCCGCCGCGCACTTCTTTGCCCAGCGTCGCCTCGGCGTCGATGCCTACGATGTCTACGGGCGTGTCATCGAGAGTTTCGAGGGCGGCATCGCCAAACTGCGGTTCGGTGGCGACATGGCCCTGGCGGCACTGCCGCAGGCGCGACGTCCGACCGCCCGCGTGCAGACGGTCGACCTGTTCGCCGGCCCGGTGAAGCTCGACGCTCGCGGCAATGCGCGCATCAGCCTCGATGTGCCGGACTTCAACGGCACGCTTCGCGTCTCGGCGCTGGTGTTCTCGGATAATCGCTACGGCAGCCGGGACCGCGAAACGGTCGTGCGCGCGCCGGTGCTCGCCGAAGCCAGCGTGCCGCGCGTGCTCGCGCCCGGTGACCGCAGCAATGTCACCCTCGACGTGCAGAACTTCACCGGACGCGCCGGCCAGTTCAAGGTCGAAGTCGACGGCGAAGGGCCGCTGGCGCTGGCCGACGGTGTACGCACCGCCAGCCTGGCGGCCGAAGCGAAGACGACGTACACCTTCCCGCTGCAGGCCAGGGAGGGCTTCAGCACGGCGCAGGTGCGCGTCCGCGTGCAGGGCAACGGCTACAAGGTCGATCGCCGCTACGACGTGCCGGTGCGACCGGCCTGGCTGTCGGTGCTGCGCGCCCGCACCCGCGTGCTCGATGCGGCAGGACCGGTCCAACTGGGTGCGGAGCTGGCCGACGGCCTGATGCCCGGTTCGGTCAACGCGCGCATGACGGTCAGCGCATTGCCGCCGATCCCGTTTGCGAGTGCGCTGAAGGGAGCGCTCGAATACCCGTACGGCTGCGCCGAGCAGACGACGAGCAAGGGCTTTGCCGCCCTCGAGCTCGATGATGCGACCGCGCGGATGCTGGGCGTCGAAGGGCTGGATGCGAGGGTGCGCCGCAGCCGCATGGAGGGCGCATTCGGGCGCTTGGCGGCGATGCAGATCGGTTCCGGGCATTTCTCGATGTGGGGCGACGGTGATTACGTCAATCCGTTGATCACGCCTTATGTCGTCGAGTTCCTGCTGGATGCGCGCGAGGCCGGATTCGCGGTGCCCGATGCGGTGTTGCAGAAGGCGCTGAAAGTCCTCAATGAAGACCTGCTGTCCGGTGGCCAGGCGTTCTTCGGCTACGACCGGCGCGATCACCTGAAGTTCGCCTACCAGGCCCAGGCCGGATACGTGCTGGCGCGCGTGAACCGTGCACCGCTGGGCACGTTGCGGGCGCTGTACGACAACGATCGCAAGCAGAGCCTGACCGGACTGCCGCTGGTGCAGCTCGGCATCGCCTTGACGCTGCAGGGCGACAAGGCGCGAGGCGGCAAGGCCATTGCCGAAGGCTTTGCCCGTGATCCTGCCGAGCGCCCCGAATACCTGGGCGACTATGGCAGCCGCGTCCGCGACGACGCCCTGATGATCGCGCTGGTGCACGAGCATGACCTGGCCACGCCGGCATTCGATGCCCGCGCGGTGGCACTGGGCAAGGAGCTCGATGCGCGCCGCAACAGCGGCTGGATGTGGCTGAGCACGCAGGAGCAGGTTGCGTTGGCGCGGCTGGGCAAGGCGCTCATGGCCGAGCAGGGCAAGCAGGTGTCCGGGCAGTGGAAGGTCGGCGATGTCATCTCCGACGCACCGGCGGCGCGCGTGGTCGGGCGTGCCTTCGACCACGCCGCGTTGCTGCGGGGTGTGTCATTCAATGCCAGGGGCGAGCCGCCGCTGTTCGCCAGTCTCGAAGTCGCCGGCGTCCCGCGCCGCGCGCCGGAGCCGGACGAGTCGCTGATCAAGGTGACGCGCAAGTACTTCGCCACCGATGGCACGGCGTGGACCGGCGGCGTGCTGGAAGAGGGCGAGGCCCTGATCGTGCAGGTCGCCATCACCGCCAGCCGCGACATGCCCGACGCCTTGCTGACCGACCTGTTGCCAGCCGGCCTCGAGATCGAGAACTTCAATCTCGGCGACGGCAAGCAATGGGCCGGCGTGGTGATCGACGGCATCGAGATTGCCGATCGCGACGATGCCGCCGAGGTCCGCCACGAGGAATTCCGCGACGACCGTTACGTGGCCGCGCTCAAGCTCGACACCGGCAACACCGCGCGGGTGTTCTACCTGTTGCGGGCGGTGACGCCGGGCACCTACACCGTGCCGCCGCCTCTGGTCGAAGACATGTACCGGCCGGAACTGCGTGGCGTCGGCAAGGCAGTGCCGGCAACCCTGACGGTGAAGCAACCGGGCGGCGGATGACGCAGGGCAGGATCGATTTGGCTCCCGGCGTTCGCCGGGATGATGAGCGGACGTCGGCACGCCCGAGCCATCGCCGTGCGCTCAAGGGAACGCTCGCAGCCCTGTTGCTGCTCACCTCCGCCATGCTCCTCGACCTCGCATTCCCCCTGCCTTTGCCCGACCCGGCCGATGACGGCGCCGTCGTGGTGGCCGCCGACGGAACACCGCTGCGCGCGTTCGCCGACAGCCGCGGCATCTGGCGCTATCCGGTGACGCTGGAGCAGGTCTCGCCGCTGTACCTGCAGGCACTGCTGAACTACGAGGACCGCTGGTTCTGGAAACACCCGGGCATCAATCCGGTGGCGATGCTGCGCGCGGGCGGGCAATGGTTGCGCAGCGGTCGGGTCGTCTCGGGCGGGTCAACCCTCACCATGCAGGTCGCGCGCATCCTCGATCCGGCCCTGCGCACCGGCACGCGCACGCCGTGGGCCAAGGTCCGGCAGCTGTTTCGCGCCCTGCAACTGGAAGTGCACCTGTCCAAGCGCGAGATCCTGACCCTGTACCTGCAACGCGCTCCGTTCGGCGGCACGATCGAAGGCGTGGAGGCGGCCAGCTGGGCCTACCTCGGCAAGCCGGCATCGCGACTTTCCCACGCCGAGGCGGCGCTGCTGGCGGTGTTGCCGCAGGCGCCGAGCAGGCTGCGCCCCGACCGTGAACCCGAACGCGCGCGGATCGCCCGCGACAAAGTGTTGTCGCGCATGCAGTCAGTGGCCGCGTGGTCGCCCGAGCAGGTCGCCGACGCACGGATCGAACCGGTGGTGGCGCGATCGCTGCAGCCGCCGATGCTCGCGCCGTTGCTCGCCCAGCGTCTTCGTGTCGAGCATCCGCGTGCGGCACGCATTGTCTCCACCCTCGACGCGGACCTGCAACGCACGCTCGAGGATCGCCTCGCCAGTTATTTCTCGGATCTGCCCGCGCGCACTTCGGCGGCGTTGCTGGTGGTGGACAACGTCACCCTCGAGGCACGCGCGTACGTGGGTTCGGTCACGTTCGCCGATACCGCGCGCCTGGGTCATGTCGACATGGTCAAGGCCTGGCGTTCGCCTGGCTCCACGCTCAAGCCGTTCCTGTATGGCCTCGCGCTCGACGATGGCCTGATCCATTCCGGCAGCCTGCTGGTCGACGCGCCGCAGTCGTTCGGCGGCTATCGGCCGGGCAATTTCGATGCGGCGTTCAACGGCCCGGTCAGCGCGGCGCAGGCCTTGCGACTGTCGTTGAACGTGCCCGCCGTCGACCTGCTGGACCGGGTCGGCCCGACACGATTCTCCGCACGGCTGGCGCACGCCGGCATCCGCCTGCAGTGGCCGCGCGGCGCCACGCCAAACCTGGCCATGATCCTCGGTGGCACGGGTGCGAATCTCGAAGACCTGGTCGGTGCCTACGCCGCGTTCAATCGTGATGGCGTTGCCGGGCGAGTGCGCTACACGGACGATGCGTTGCGCGTCGACCGGCGCGCGATGTCGTCGGGTGCCGCCTGGATCGTGCGCGAAATCCTCGAGGCCAATCCGCGCCCTGGCAGCGTCGCCGAAACGTTCGACACGGGTGGTCGCCCGCGTGTCGCCTGGAAAACCGGCACCAGTTATGGCTTCCGCGATGCCTGGGCACTGGGCAGCACGCGCCGGTACACGGTCGGCGTGTGGGTGGGGCGGCCCGATGGCACGCCATTGCCCGGCCAGTACGGTGCCGTGACGGCGCTGCCGTTGCTGTTCGAAGTGGTCGACAGCCTGCCGCGCCAGCGAGGAGATTCATCCGCACGGCCACGACCAGGCAGCGTCGACGACGTCGAGGTGTGCTGGCCATTGGGCGTTTCGCCCGACCCGCAGTCGCCGCAGTTGTGCCAGCGCCGCATGCAGGCCTGGACCGTGGATGGCTCGCTGCCGCCGACGATGGCCGAGCGCGATGCGCGATTGTGGAATGCAGGTGTCGAGCGTTTCGACGTCGATGCCCGCAGCGGCCTGCGTCTGTCGGGCGTGTGCTCGGCGCCGCACGTGCGCACGCCGCGGCAGCTGGCGCGGTGGCCGGTGCTGGCGTCGCCGTGGCTGCCGGTGGAAACGCGCCAGGCGTCGCGACTGCCGGCTCTGTCGCCCGATTGCGCGGGGGACGGTCGCGATGCCACCGACGAGTTGCGGATCGATGGGCTGGCTGATTGGGCGACGTTGGCACGCGCGCCCGGCAGCGAACATCCGGTGCGGCTATCGTTGCGTGCCCTCGGCAGCGACGCGCGCGTGCGCTGGTTGCTCGACGGCCGCCTGATCGGCGAGTCGAATGGTGCGGGCACACTCGTGCACGACTTCGGCGAACCTGGCGCGCACACGCTGACGGCGTTGGCCGACAGCGGTGCCTGGTCGCGCGTGCAGTTCAGCGTGTTGCGCTAGCTGTTGCGCCGGTTGCGGCTCGCGCGCAGCGGAGACTCAGACGTTCTGCCTGAGTTGCGCCAGCATGTGTTCGGCCGACGACACGCGGAACTCGCCCGGCGCTTCGACGTTGAGCAGCTTCACCACACCGTCTTCGGCATACAGCGCAAAGCGCTTGGAACGACGACCCATGCCGTAGGCGCTGGCGTCGAGTTCCAGGCCAAGCGCGCGGGCGAAGTCGCCATTGCCGTCGGCCAGCATCATCAGGCCTTCCGGTACGTTCTGACTGACGCCCCACGCCTGCATGACGAATGGATCGTTGACCGACATGCATGCCACTTCGATGCCCTGGCTGCGGAACTCGTCGAAGTGCTGAACGAAGCCGGGCAGGTGCTTTTCCGAGCAGGTCGGCGTGAACGCACCGGGCACCGCGAACAGGACGATGTTGCGGCCGTCGAACAAGGCATTGGTGTCGAGGGTCTCGACGCCTTCGCGGATGCGCTGCAGGGTAACCTCGGGGATGTGATCGCCGATCTGGATGGCCATGGGGGACTCCGGTGAGAATGGGCAGCATACTGGCAGCGCTCGCAATGCCGCGTCAAAGTCACTTGAAATCGACTGCGCGGCTGCCATTGTCGGCGCGATGCCTGCCTCGCCCGGCCGCCAGTCCGCGGTGAATGCAATTACGGAGCCAGACCATGCAGTTCAAGGATTATTACGAGACCCTGGGCGTCGAGCCCAGCGCCGGTGAAGCCGAGATCAAGACGGCCTATCGCCGGCTTGCGCGCAAGTACCATCCGGACGTCAGCAAGGAAGCCGGCGCCGAAGAAAAGTTCAAGGCGATCAACGAAGCGTACGAGGCGCTGCGCGACCCGCAGAAGCGGGCCGCTTATGACCAGCTGCGCGCGCGCGGTTATCGTCCCGGCGACGATGTGCAGCCGCCTCCGGGTGGATTCGGTGGTGGCGGCTACGGCTACGGCGGCGGCGTCGACTTCGAGGAGATCTTCGCCGGCGGCGGTGCCGGCGGTGGTTTCAGCGATTTCTTCGAGAGCATGTTCGGCCGCAGTCGCGGCGGTGCCGGCCCGCGCGGCCCGCAGCCGCGCGGCGACACCCGCGCCAAGCTCGCCGTCTCGCTCGAAACCGTGCATGACGGTGGCAGCGTGCGCATTTCGGTCAACGATCGGACGCTTGACGTGCGCATTCCCAAGGGCATCCGCCCGGGCCAGGTCATTCGCCTGGCCGGGCAGGGCGCGCATGGCGACCTGTTGCTCGAGATCGAGTACGCCGCCCACCCGCAGTTCGAAGTCGACGGGCGCAACGTGATCTACGTACTGCCGGTGGCGCCGTGGGAAGCGGCGCTGGGAGGTCCAGTCAGCGTCCCGACCCTGGGCGGCGCCGTCGACCTGAAGATTCCAGCCAACTCCGAGGCCGGGCGCAAGCTGCGCCTGCGCGGACGCGGACTGCCGGGCGATGCGTCGGGCAAGGTGGCCGCGGGCGACCAGCTGGTCGAACTCGAGGTGCTCGCGCCGCGCGTCCACAATGACGCGCAGAAGGAAGCTTACGAGACCATGCGCGAGGCGTTCGGCGACGACTGGCGTCGCGCCTGAGGATCATCGTGGGACGTCATGTCGTGGGACATCATGGCGGCCCGCAGACAGCGGGCGCCCTGATCAGGCCGGAATCATCTGCGAGATGATGTCGGCCAGGTCGCTCTCACTGAAGGGCTTGGTGATGTAGGCCTTGGCGCCTTGGCGCATGCCCCAGACGCGGTCGGTGTCCTGGTCCTTGGTGGTGACCAGCACGACCGGGATGTGGGACGTCGTCGGGTCGCGGCAGATCGAGCGCGTCGCCTGGAAACCGTTGAGGTTGGGCATGACGACGTCCATCAGCACCATGTCCGGCAGTTCGCGCTTGGCGGCTTCGACGCCCGCGGCGCCGTCCTCGGCGGTCAATGCCTCATGGCCAAGCTTCTCGACGATGCGACGGATGCCCATCAGCTGCGACGGCGAGTCGTCGACGATCAGAATGCGTGCCATATGTTCCCCCCTGAACCTGACGCGATTGTAGCTGGCGGCGATGGTGTCGCAATAGCCGCGTGACGCAAGAACCGGGCCGGGAACCGGGAACCCGGTAGCGGTTCGGCCTTCGGCCTCCGGTTTGAACGGATGTCAGGCCACCGCCACGAGCGTCCGTCCCAGCGATCCGCCCGCCAGCATCGTGGCAAATACCTCGGGCAACTGCTCCATGCGCACTTCGCGCATGCAGATGCGATCGAGGTGGCGCGGCTTCCAGTCACTGGCCAGGTGCTGCCAGACCGCTTCGCGGATGTCGCGGGCGGTGCCGGCGGAAGCGACGCCGAGCAGGGAAACGCCGCGAATGATGAAAGGCATCACCGTGGCGTCGAGTTCGGCCGAAGCAGCCAGCCCGGCGCTGGCAACGTTGCCATAAGGCGCGGTCTGCGCGAGCAGGCTGGCCAGCATCGGACCGCCGACATTGTCGAGGCCGCCGCCAAAACGCGCCGTTTCCATCGGCCGCGCGGTGGCGAGGGCGTCGCGTCCGAGCACGTCGCTGGCGCCGATGGCCTTGAGGTAGTCGGCATGTCCGGCCTTGCCGCTGACCGCATGCACTTCGAATCCGGCACGGCTGAAGATGTCCAGCGCCAGCGAGCCGACGCCACCGCTTGCGCCGGTCACGGCGAGCGGACCGAGGTCCGGCGTCTGGCGGTTCTCGGTCATGCGGAACAGCGCCAGCGCGGCGGTGAAGCCGGCGGTGCCGAGGATCATGCTTTCGCGAAGGCTCAGGCCCTTCGGCAGCGGGATCACCCACTTCGATTCCAGGCGGGCGTACTCGGAGTAGCCGCCGTCGCGGGTTTCGCTGAGTCCGCAGCCGGTGACCAGCACTTCGTCTCCCTCGCGGAACGCCGGTTCGGTCGACGCCACGACATGGCCGGCGACGTCGATGCCGCCCACCAGGGGGAAGCGCCGCAGGATCTTGCCCTGGCCGGTGCCGGCGAGCGCGTCCTTGAAGTTGACCGAGGAGTACGCGGTCCTGATGACCACTTCGCCCGGCGCCAGGTCGTCGATCGAGACCTGCTCGATGCCGCTGCGGTAACCGGCGTCGTCGTTATGGATGCGGAAGGCGTTGAAGGAGGTGGGTGTCGTCATGTCGTTGGGCCCGTCATCCCGGCGAAAGCCGGGAGCCATGTTGATCCTGCGTCAAAGAATATCCGGATAGAGATCGCGCCAGGGTGGATTGGTGGACTCGACCAGTTCGATCTTCCAGTTACGCCTCCATTCCTTCAGCGCCTTCTCGCGACTGATTGCCGAGTCCATCGTTTCATGCGTCTCGTACCAGACCAGCGTGTGGATCCGGTGTTTCCGGGTGAATCCGTCTGCGGTCGTTCCGGTGCTGCCAGATCCGCTGGATGAGATCCGAGGTCACGCCAATGTAGAGCGTGCCACGAGTCTGGCTGGCGAGTATGTATACGCTCGGCAGTCGTTCTCGCATCCTTGCGATCTCCTGAAAGCGGTTGCCGGGAGTTCCCTTCCCGTCGTTGCCTTGGCCGTCATCCCGGCGAACGCCGGGATCCAACTTGCCGTTGCCATTGCCGTCATCCCGGCGAAAGCCGGGACCCACCTTGCCGTTGCCATTGCCGTCATCCCGGCGAAAGCCGGGACCCACCTTGCTGTCGCAACTGTTTTGGGTTCCGGTTCAAGGTCCAGGTCAAAATGGGTCCCGGCTTTCGCCGGGATGACGGGCTCAAGAGCATGTCGGGCTCAAGAGCATGACGGGCTCAAGAGCATGACAGGGCTCGCTCAGCGCAACGCCTTGCGCCGTTTCTCATCCATCCACTTCGATGCCGACGCAGGCTCATACGCGTCCATCCACGCCAGCATCGTGCCGACGTCGTCGCCATGCCAGAGATCCTCGCGCTGGTCCGGGTGCAGGAAGCGTTCGCTCACCATGCGATCCATCATCGCGACCAGCGGCTCGTAGAAGCCGTCCACGTCGAGGAACGCGCAGGGCTTGTCGCCCAGGCCGAGCTGGCGCCAGGTCAGCATCTCGAACATTTCGTCGAGTGTGCCGAAGCCGCCGGGCAGGGCGATGAAACCGTCGGACAGGTCGAACATGCGCGCCTTGCGCTCGTGCATCGAGCCGACCACCTCGAGCTTCGTCACGCCCTTGTGCGCGACTTCCCAGTTGACGAGTTGCTCGGGAATCACGCCGGTCACTTCGCCGCCGGCGGCAAGCACCGCGTCGGCGACCACGCCCATCAGGCCGACGTTGCCGCCGCCGTAGACCAGGCCCAGGCCACGCTTGGCCAGTTCCGTGCCCAGCGCCATCGCGCGCTCGGTGTAGATCGGTTTCGCGCCGGCGTTGGAGCCGCAATAGACACACACGTTCTTCATTTCATTCGACCCGGATTGCTTGATTGATCAGGAATGGACACGCGATCATCGCGCGCGCATCAGCACGATGCCGGACATGCGCACCATCTCCTCGCGCAGGCGCCTTGGTTGCAGCAGGTGCAGCAGTTTCCACAGCCACAGGTGCGGCGCGGTGCGGTTGAGGCGAATCGATTCGGTCCAGCTGGAGCGGAATTCGGCTTCGTCCCATCCGAACGGAGCGAAGAAGGCGGTGCCTTCAGCCGGGCCGAACCGGAAAGGCGCGTTGCCCTCGCGCAGCTTCGGCGACCAGCGCTTCTCGAGGAACTTCAACAGGCGCGGCGAGGCAAGGTCGGTCAGCCACCATTTCGCCTGCGCGATGTCGTGCAGGTCGGCGCCGAGGTCGGCGACCTGTTCCGCCTCCAGGTAGACCAGCAGGCCCTCGCTGATCACCAGCACCGGGCCATGGCCAGCGGCGTGCGCGAACACTTCATGTCGCGTCGTGCGTTCGCGCAGGTCGGCGGCGATGAACTCGACGTCGCAACGCGGTGTCTCGCTGGCCATGTGCCGGCGGAAGTAGTCGACCATGTCGGGCAGGTCGACATGCAGCCAGCGCAGCGTCGCGGGCAGCGGCAGCCGGTAGGCGCGTGCATCCAGGCCGGCTGCCAGGTTGAGCACCGTTGTCGCACCCTGCTCGACGCAGCGCAGGATGATCTCGTCCATGACCGCGGTCCGTACCACCATGGGCCAGCTCATCGAGCTGCCTTCCGGCATGGCATCGACGATCGCCTGGCCGCGCTCGCCGGCGAGGCGCCGCGCGTACGGGTCGCGGAAGATCGCATCCGGCCGATCGCTTTCCATCGCGCGGTAGACCGCTACCCAGGCGGCGGTGTCGGAGACATTGCGGATCGGATTGGCGTCGGTCATGTCTTTGTCCTGTCCAGAACGTAAAAGGCCGCCAGCACCGGGGTGATGGCGGCCTTTCGGCTCGATCTTCGTGATCAGACCGGTGGTCCGATCAGTTCGCCTTGTGGATCGAGCGCTTGTCGACCGCCATTGCCGCGTCGTGGATCGCTTCCGACAGCGTCGGGTGGGCGTGGCAGATACGCGCGAGGTCGTCGGCCGAACCCTTGAACTCCATCGTCAGCACGCCTTCGTGCACGAGCTCGGAGACGCCGACGCCAACGAGATGCAAGCCCAGGACCAGGTCCGTCTCGGCATGCGCGATGACCTTGACGAAGCCGGCCGGCTCGCCCATCGCCACGGCACGACCAATCGCGGCGAACGGGAAGCTGCCCGTCTTGAACGGCGTGCCTTCCGCCTTGAGCTGCTGCTCGGTCTTGCCGACCCAGGCAATCTCCGGTTCGGTGTAGATCACCCACGGAACCGTGTCGAGATTGACGTGGCCCGGCAGGCCGGCGATCAGCTCGGCAACGGCGATACCTTCCTCGAAGCCCTTGTGCGCCAGCATCGGCCCGCGCACGCAGTCGCCGACCGCCCAGACGCCATTGACGCCGGTGTGGCAATGCTCGTCGACCTCGATCATGCCGCGCGCATCGAGCTTCACGCCGGTGCCATCGGCCAACAGGCCCTTGCTGGCGGCGCGACGGCCGACCGAGACCAGCAGCTTGTCGACGACGATCGTCTTCTCGCCTTCGGCGTCGGAGTAGGTGACCTCGACTTCCTTCGACTTGCCCTTGGTCTTTACTTCGGCCTTGCTGACCTTCGCGCCGAGCTTGATGTCCAGGCCCTGCTTCTTGAACTCGCGGGCAGCGGTCTTGGCGACTTCCGCATCGGCGGCGGCGAGGAAGTCGGGCAGGGCTTCGAGGATGGTGACCTCGGCGCCCAGGCGCTTCCACACGCTGCCCAGTTCCAGGCCGATCACACCGGCGCCTATCACGCCAAGGCGCTTGGGCACGGCGGTGAAGTCGAGCGCGCCGACGTTGTCGACGATGGTGTCGTTATCGAACTTGGCGAACGGCAGCTCGATCGAATCGGAGCCAGCAGCCAGGATCACGTTGGTGCCCTTGAGCTCGACTTCGGAGCCATCGTGCTGCTTGACCTTCACCACGTTGCCCGGCTGCAGCTGGCCGAAGCCATAGAACGGCGTGATCTTGTTGGCCTTGAACAGCATCGCGATGCCACCGGTGAACTGCTTCACGATCTTGTCCTTGCGGGCAATCATCGTGCCGACGTCGATCTTGGCGTCCTTGGTGGTGATGCCGTGCTCACCGAACAGGTGCTGCAGGTTGTAGAACTGGCGCGAGCTGTCGAGCAGCGCCTTGGACGGGATGCAGCCCACGCGCAGGCAGGTGCCGCCGAGCGCAGGCTTGCCGTCCTTGCCGAGCGCGGCGTCGATGCACGCGGTCTTCAGGCCGAGCTGGGCGGCGCGGATGGCGGCGTGGTAGCCGGCCGGGCCGGCGCCGATGACGACTACGTCGAAGGTCTGCTGTTCGCTCACGTCTTTATCCTTAGCTTCAAT
Organism: Lysobacter sp.; assembly: GCA_036524935.1. Lineage (GTDB taxonomy): Bacteria > Pseudomonadota > Gammaproteobacteria > Xanthomonadales > Xanthomonadaceae > Lysobacter_J. Next base: position 18,836 of record DATDBK010000024.1, read on the forward strand.
TGCCAAAATCACATGCCCAGCAGCATGCGGTGCGGATTCTCGAGCTGGTTCTTGATGTCGACCAGGAACAGCACCGCTTCCTTGCCGTCGATGATGCGGTGGTCGTACGACAGCGCGATGTACATCATCGGCGCGGCGATGACCTG